>JAGQOY010000075.1 GCA_020427005.1 Planctomycetales bacterium | reverse complement strand
GACGACTCGGTGACGACAGACGAGGATCACAGTATTTCATTCAATGTGTTGACAAATGATCACGACAACCAGAACAACATCGTGCCAAGTCTCACGACGAACCTCACGTCGCCCGCTGCCGGCACACTGACCAACAACGGCGACGGCACATTCTCATTCAGCCCCAACGGAGCGTTTGAGTCTCTAGCCGTCGGCGAGCATGCCATAGTGAGCTTCGAATATCAGGTCGTTGATGCCTTTGGTGCCTCCGACATCGGCGCCGTAACGATCAAAATCACGGGAGTGAACGATGGACCGAGTGCCTTGGTAGACAATACATCCGTCACGGTCAACGAAGGTCAGTCGGCGAACAATTCCGGCTCATGGAGCGACATAGACGCTAACGACCTTGTCGAGCTCTCCGCGTCCATCGGCACGGTCACTAAAAATGATGACGGGACTTGGAACTGGAGCTTCGACACTAGCGACGGCCCTGATCAATCTCAGACGGTTACTATCACCGCTAACGATGGCCATGACGGTACCGCCACTACGACATTCGAGCTGGTCGTCAACAACGTGGCACCAACCATTGCTCTGGCGGGTTCCAACAGCGTCGACGAAGGCTCGGCCTACACTCTCAATCTTGGGTCCATCACCGATCCAGGCACCGACACTGTCAGTGGCTATTCGATCGACTGGGGAGACGGCGTGATAGAGAGTTTCTTGGGCAATCCGGCGAGTACCAGCCAGACGCACATCTATGCCGATGGAACCAACATCTATCAAATTCGTGTTTCGCTGACCGACGAGGACGGCAATTATCCGGAGGCAGGGTCATTATCCCTTTCGGTCAACAACGTCGCACCGTCCACGCCAGCAGATACGAATACGGACGCTGACGAGGTAAGCGAAAATGCAGCCAACGGCACGTTGGTTGGCATACAAGCTACATCCACAGATCCCGGAATTCTGGACACCGTTACGTACCGCCTTACGAATGATGCTGGTGGTCGCTTTGCAATCGATGCCACAACCGGCGTGGTTTCGGTGGCCAACGGAGCATTGCTGGATTACGAAGCCGCCACGAGTCACACCATTACGGTAGAGGCTACTGATGGATCGGACACGTCCTCGCAAAGCTTCACCATCAACCTCTTAAACGTCACTGCGGTCATCAGCGGTTCTGTCTTCGTCGATGTGAACGGTAATGGGTTGTACGATGGTGGAACGGAGACTGGCATTGATGGTGTCAAAGTCCAACTGCTCGATAGCGCTCTGGCGGAATTGGCGGAGGAAGCAACGGTCTTAGGAGGCGTATATGCATTCACCGTTGATGACGAGTTTGGAACATATGTCATTCGTGAGGTTCAGCCAACTGGTGTGGCTGACGGAGCTGCCATCCTAGGAAGCGCGGCTGTCGATAGTGTCCTCTCGTCAAACGAAATGCAATTGACGTTGGCCGGTGAAAATGCTTCGGACTACGACTTCACCGAGGTAGGTGAGTCCGTACAAAGCGGCGACACGGCCACCATCGGCTTCTGGCAGAATAAGCGCGGTCAACAACTGATCAAACAGGCGGGAATGTCCTTGGTGCCCTGGTTGAACGCCAACTTTGGTAACATTTTTGGCACAAGGTTCTCCGACGGCATTGGCGGGGACGATCCAACGGAAGTTGCCAGTTTCTACAAGACTGAGTTCTTCGATCGGATGCTCAAGGGAACGTCTAAGGTTGACGCCCAGTTCATGGCCGTGGCTTTGGCGACGTATTTCACCAGTAGTAACCTTTCGGGAGGTAATGTGGCGAGCAACTATGGCTTCCATGTTACCGAAACAGGAATTGGTACAAAGGTTGTCAATACCCGCTCCAGCGGCGCCGCGTTTGGAGTAGCCAATAACACTTTTATGACAATTATGAGTCTGCTGCTGGCGACCAATAGCTTGACCGGAGCGGACACCAACGGCGATGGTTACAGCAACGCTTACGACTCGAATGGCGACGGCGTGTTGAACGCTGAGGAAAAGGCACTGAGAGAACTGGCGAACACGATTTATACCGCGATTAACGAGAACGGAGATATTTGATCGGCTTACGTCTGTAACGGCCAAAAAAGCAAACTCACAACGGGACATTCGGCATTGTCCGAAAGTCCCGTTTCTGGAATTGTCGAAAGAGTACCGCCGATTACTTTGGGAGATGGCAGAAGCTGGTAGCGTCGACCGTACCTCAAACCAGTTTTGCAGTGGCGAGACAGGAGCCGATTTACTAAACGCTACGCGCCGTTGGGGCCTCGATGTAGCCAGCGACGGTCCTTACTCCAGTCAATACCAAACTAAAGCATCTGTGGTGTGTGGGCGTCCTTGGGAGCAACATCGAATCGCCTATCGCAATAGTCCTCATGTCGCTGAAGTTCTCGCTATCGGGCCCGCTTGAGGACTATTGTTCTAGAGTGGATTGGCTGCGGAGCGGAATTTGCAAAAGGCCGAAGCTCTAAATCGAATTCAATCGGTTCGAATCCTGGGTGTCGGATGGCGGCGGGATACGTACCTACTGGTCCGTCCAAATTGTGCTCGGTCTTGCCACTTGTTTGCCGAATTTCAATCTGCGATTCCACTGTAACGTCAGTCGGAAGATAGCGTCCGTTTTCGTCTTGGGTAATGATTTGCGCATGTCCCCTGTCGTAGATGCCCTTTTTAGAAACGACAATCTTTTGGACCGCAGCATCTCCGACATGAATTTGACCTACAGTCGGTGCATTGCGGGCATTACCTCGCCGTAAGGTGAAGTCACCTGCCGGCAAATTCTCAACCACGTAGAGATTCGACGTCTTATCACGGTTCTGAGCCCAGAGGTTTACCATAATCCTTTCGTCTTCGCTAACAAGCATAAACGTGTCCTGATGCAGATCGTCATTTTCGTCCCTCACGTCGATCTTCACGCTGTGAGTTCTAGCAGGCAATGCAAAGTCGATCGAGCCATCAATGTCATCGGCAGAAAGGTCCAGCGGCTGAACTAGTGATAATCCTTCACGTATGCCGCCAACTCAAGCTGACCAGGAGAGACGCTATCAAAAACAAATGGGGCTTGAGAATGTTCACGCGGCCGCACGACGGCGGCGGTACGACCAAAGAATGCATATGGTGATAACTTGCGAAGCTGCAGCATTAGGCCATCTGGAATGGCACCCGCAGCCGGTTTGCAACGAACCGTGAAAGTTCCAATCCGCAATTGGATGGTACCCAAGTCTGAATCGACTTCTGGTTCAACTACGACTCTCGCAAACTCCGACCATTCGCTATTACGATCGTTTAACGAGCGATAGAGTTTCCAGATACCTGCTGGCGGACCAAAGAAGGTAAACCGCCCTTCGTTGTCCGTAGTAGTGTACATCTTGGTAGCAGAAAAGGTCGAGTCCTCGCCCGATAGCTGCACCCTTGTGTTGGCCAAGGGTTGAAAACCATTTGCAACCAGCACCCCAGTCAAACGGTGCTGACCACCAAAATCTAGCTGATGACGCTCGCCAAGTTTCGTAAAAACTGCATGGCGAACCATCCCACTTGCCGACCATTCGTTATCCCGACTCACAAAGACCGTCGTCTCAGGAAGATGCTCTAATTCGTAGCTTCCATCTTCATCTGTTGTGACTTGACCAAACTTGCCTGCTTCTCTGTCTCCGCCGCCATAAGCATAGTCGTTATAGAAGAACAGCGTCTCATGCGGATTGGGATTTCCATCTGCATCGTAGACCCTTCCGAAAACCGTCGCGCCACTTTCCAGAACGATCTTTGGTTGTGATCCGCTCTCGGTAATCTCAATGTCTGGAATGACTTGGAACGCGAAATCAGGATGGTCAACTCGAAGAGTGTCCGTGCCCTCGGCCAGATCCTTGATCTCGAAGTATCCGTCCTTGGTTTTTACAGCCCCTTCGTACGTGGCAAACAAATTCATGACTCGCGGCATGGCGCCGGTGGATAGAGACAGAGCCCGTACAATTGCGTCATTCACCGGTTCTCCGTTAGAGTCAACGACCCGACCGCGCAATGAAATTCCACGGGATAACACGATCGATTGAATTTCGTCTTCTTGTTCCTCTGTGTTAATCGGATTGCCTTTTGCGATTGCAAATCCTTCTGATTGGATGTGAACTTGAAAAATTCCGGGGCCGGTGACTTCTATCCGAAATTTACCGTCTGCACCCATATGCCATTTGTCATCCTGAACATAATTCGGGCCGCTAAGAGTTGCGAGCTTGGTGGCGCGATAGCGAAATCTATCGATTGGCTGCTTTGATTCGCTATCGAGCACGACTCCTTGAAGAAAAGGCTTGCCCCGAAATCTAAGTGCAAGTTGAAGTCGCTTGTCACTGGGTACCATAAAATGCTCAAGGTCGTCGAGCCCCTCTATCTTGCGCAAGTTGAGCACTTCGATTTCTGGGCTGTCTACGCTAATACGATAAATGCCCTTGGGCATCGGCCCCAAGCGAAACGTCTTTTTGCCAGGTTCTAGGAAGAAGCTCACGTGTTGTCTGGTGTCGAGGGAATAGCCGGAGATGTTGATTCCTCTTCCGTTCTCTTCCAGCGGCCTGCCAATCCATCTCACATCGCCTTCCAGGTAGTTCAGTGACTTGGGCGAGGGATAATCCAATCTCAGTTGGATCGGCTTTACTGCCTCAACTAGATCTATGCCACTTGCAACACTCCGAGAACTCGACATGCCTCCGCCCATTGGAATAAAGACCAGCAGGTCATACCTGCCCGGGACAACGTGCTGGATTTCAACTTCACCATCATCGCCAATTGTTGATGGATTCGAATAGGTGCCGAAATTCCAGCCTTCTGGTAAGGCATAGAGTTTCCATCCCGAGGCTGGAAGGCCATCCGAGCAGATGATAGTCGCTTGAACCGTTTCTCCTTTCTTGAGAACAATTTTGTGCCGTGTCAGCTCTTCCAGATTGTCGATAGTGACGCTCGTTTTGGCTGCGCCATGCGTCTCTGAACTAATGCCAACGTCAAGCATCTTCCACTTAGGATCGAATCCTCCAACGGTCGCGATCCCATTGCGATCGACACGGAATTGTTCAGCATTGCGCGGAGATTCGTCACCAACAGCTTTCACGTAAACACTAGCACGGACCGGATCGCCCTCCTCATCGACCACCAAAACTTCAAATCGGCAAGCTCGCTTCAGTTCAAAGTCCTTCTCAGTGGTCTTTCCCTCTACAATCTCGATGACGACCAAGTTTCGAAAGTCGGTGATGCCCACACACTCCGTCGATTCGATTCTGACTTCATACTCGCCTGGCGGAATATCCGTTCCAAACTCGAAGTTGCCATTCTCATCCGTCTTTACAGAAGCGTATTTGGTTTTTCCTTGGACCGAAATCAGGGCATCCGTGACGGGATTTCCATTGGTGTCGGAAATTCTACCCGCGAAAGTCCGCAGTGCCTCATCGGCCTTTTCCTGTGCATGCAAGAATGTTCCAGCTAGTACGAGTAAGGCGACTGCCTCAACCAGGAATTTGAAATGGTTGGTGACAAACATCAGTCTCTCCCAGTGTGGTCTGATCAACCTTCCTAGTGAAATTCGGATCGCTACTTTCAACTAAAGTTGAAAGCTCGTTACAACTTGTGGTCGACTCATGTTGGCGTACTATGCTTCTGAAAATTAGCGAATGAATACAAATTCACATTCACATTAGCACTAGTACTATGAATTCTATGGTATCGCAAATGGAGTACTACTGTTTGCCTGTTGCGCAAGAGATTGTAACAATGCTTCGAAATCCGCTATCGACAACAGTCATCAATACTCAAACGCAATTCGTTGCTTACGGACCCGGTCGTTGCCTCCGTGGAATAGAGGCCGAAGTGCGACCCAGAGTCGATCAGAAGTACGCAGAGGAATGGAGCAACGCAGGGCTCATCAAACTTTGGGTCTTGCCGCGACGCATTGAACGCGAGATCGCGGACCCATTCGCCAAGCGAACTGCACACATTTCGTCGAAATCAACTTTTTTGACATCTTTCAGCAGACGTTTGCATCAGGGAAGAGCGTAATTGACACTCTACAATCCATCATGCTTGCATGGTATTTTTAGGACGCAATCTAGCTGGTTCTCACAATGGTTGGTCACCACTTGTCGCGAATTTAAGTATCGCTTTTCTTGAGGCAGATTATTTTCTCAGTGAGACTCGACAGTTTGGCTTACTGGTCGGTTCGTGTTGATGAAAGGGCGAAAAAACCATCGCTTTAGAGCCACGAACATGTTTTTGCAGTCGTTACCTGCGAGCAAGGCACAGGGAACAAGGAAGAGCGTTACTCCGGTTGCAAACATAACACCAAAGGCTAAAGAGACTGCCATAGGAATTAGAAATTGGGCTTGAAGAGACCGATCCATCATGAGGGGCAACAAGCCTGCAAAAGTGGTAACGGACGTTAGCATGATAGGTCGGAAGCGTTTGGCGCCGGCTTGCAATGCTGCGTCGTAAAGACTGACACCCTTCTCTAGTTGACGATTCACGTAATCTACCATGACCAAGGTGTCGTTGACGCTAATGCCGGCTAGAGCCAGCATACCAAAAATGGAAAGATACGAGGGTGTCATATCCATAACAATATGTCCGAGCAACGCACCCACAATAGCAAAAGGAACAGCCAACATGACATATAGGGGTTGGATGATTGACTTAAGCGGAATGGCTAGCATGCCGTACAGAGTAAACAACAGCAGGCAAGCGCCTATTATCGTTTGTTTTCGGGCCTCTTCGGCCTCTGCAACATAACCCGTGTATTGGTACGACAAATTGTGTTCACGACATAAGGCGTCTAATCGCGGTTTTATCTCCTTCGATATACCGATAAGATCAACGGTTTCATCAGCTTGTTGGGCACCACACCTGATCACTTCTGCACCATCATTGCGTTCCACAAACGAAGGTGCTTTGGTGAATCTAATGTCTGCAACCGTAGATAGCGGAACATTGGCACCTCGTGGTGTGCGAATCTTGAGTTTATCCAACGTGTGTAGTGATTCACGGGCTTCCAGGGGAAGGCGGACCATTACCCGAATATTGTCTACGCCACGTTGAATGCGCTGAGCTTCCTCGCCAAAGAATGCTTGTCGAATCTGTTGGGCCAAGGCTGATTGAGTAAGCCCAAGTTCTGCGGCACGCGGTTTAAGGCTGAGTTCCAGTTCATCCTGACCATAGTTGACTCTTGCCCAGGCAGACGAAATGCCTTCGTAACTCTCGAGCATCTCCTTGATTTTTTCGGCTACCTTTGCTTTCTCTGGGGAAGCCGGACCTCGCAATTCCAAATTCAAAAACTCGTCGTCATAATTCTCACCCTTATCCATTGTCGATTCAGCGTAAATTTGAAAGGTTGTGGCTTCGGGGATACTGCCAACTATTTCCTTCCAGCGTTTTGCGATTTCACTATTGCGGGGGCCAGGCTCACTGCGCAAATCGGGCGAAAGGATTTCTACTGAAAGATAACCACGCGATTTGTCGTACGAGCGACCCGGACTCCCTGACCCGATCGAACGAGACATATTCTTTATCAAACTCTCACCCGTACCTGGGTCAACAAACTCGGCTTGAAGCTGGTGTGCAGCTTCCGTGATTCGCTTCATATATCGGACTGTTGTTTCAAATGGGGTATTATCGGGCAAGTCGAGTATGGCCGTAATCCTTTGGCGATCAATAGCAGGAAAGGACACAAACCCCAATCGACCACCCACGACGTAACCCACCATGGTTAGTCCCACAGTAGCAAACGTCGCTAATACGGCCGCACGATGGTGTACAGCAAAATTGAGGATCGGCTGATAGACATGGGATACAAACAATTCCAAGCCATTGGCAACGACGGACTGAGCTCGGTGAATCCAATTTCCCTTAGTCGGAAGATGAAGATGTTTGAGATGGCTAGGGAGTATCAACTTCGATTCGATAAGTGAAAACAAGAGCACTGGTGCCACGATTGGGGGAACCTGTTTTGCGAAATCACCCCAAGTGCCTTCAAAAAAGAGTAATGGCACGAACGCAACCATGGTTGTCAGAGCGCCAAAGGTTACGGGAGTGGCGACCTCATGAGTTCCTTCTATAGCCGCTTCCAGTGGCGGCACACCTTCCTTAATTTTGGAATAGACGTTCTCCGCAGTGACGATCGCATCGTCTACGACAATGCCCACGACGATGATAAATCCGAAAAGACTCATTACATTGGCTGTGATGCCGAAATAGGGCATTAGCAACACGCCACCGCATAATCCCACAGGTATACCGAGCACTATCCAGAAGGCCAAAGCAGGACGCAGGAAAAGACCTAGAACAATCAACACGAGTATGCTGCCCTGCAACATCGAACTCATCAAAGTCGTCAGACGACCCCGAATGGCATTTGACTCATCGTCCCAAACAAAGAGCTGGACGCCATTTGGATAGGTTGAATTGGCCTGATCGACAAAAGCTCGGACTTTATCGGAAATATCGATGGCGCTTTCATTACCAGTCCGCATGACTTCAATAAACTGCGCAGGCTTGCCATTAAAATCGACTTGCTTTTCACCTTGTTCGAAACCATCGATGATCTTGGCCACTTCTCCCAATCGCAATTCAGATCCATCCACAGATCGAATAGGGATATTGGCAAATTCCGCTCCCGAATAGGCTTGTCCACGAGTTCGTACTATGAAAGTACCACTGTCACTATCAATGGCCCCAGCTGGTAAATCGATTGAGAATCTTCGAATGGAGTCGGCCAAATCTTGAAAGCTTAGATTGAAAGATTGCAGCCTCTCAATATCGGCCTCAATGGAGATCTCTTTTAGCCGATGGCCACGTATTTCAGCTCGACTGACACCTGGCAATTCCAATAACTCTTCATATACCTTGCGGGTAACTAGCCCAAGATCTTGCTCGCTTAGTTCTCCTGTCACCGCCACGCTAAGAACTTCGAACACAGATGTGGAATCTGGAATAAAGATTCTCGGACGTTCCGTCTCGCTTGGAAAAGTTGTGATTGTATCAATGCGTCCTTTAACATCATCTAACAGAGCACGTAAGTCAGTACCGGGTTTGGCGATAAGGAAAATTCGAGCCATTCCCCGAGAGCCGTCTGAGTTGAACCGTTCAATTCCTTTCACGCCCTCAAGTGCTTCCTCAATAGGAATGAGAATAGCTCGCTCAACATCTTTAGCTGTTGCGCCGCGGTACGGCATTTCAATGATTACTGAATCCCAGCTCAGCGCAGGAGATACTTCTAATGGGATACGAAAAAGGGCGGTATAAACGCCGGCAACCAATATGCCTAGCATCAAGAAATTCGAGGCAATACCATTCTGCGCGAACCATCGAATCATTGGCTATGCCTTTGTTACCTGAGCGGAGATCAAGTCGAGATCAATGGGAAAGCATTAGTACTGTCAAAGTATCGATAGTCGAGCGCCCTAGTTGGTAACCGGAGGAGGCTGCGGCCCAGTTAGACTGGGATTGGTAGTGGTTGCAGTCAATTCGACATCAGGAATTATTTCCACTTTGGCTCCTTCCGGAACAAATACGAGTTGCGTAGTGGACAATAGGGAACCATTGGGGATTCGCGCGTCCTTCACGATGACGAACTTCTCATCGGACCAGACTGGGTCAATGGTCAGCGACCCAATTGATAGGTCCTGCCTGTCGACGAGATAGATTTGATCTAGCTGACGAACCGCCATTCGCGGCAAGGCGACTACGTCCTCAAGAATTCTGCCTGTTATTTCTCCAGTCACCGGCTGACCAATTCTTAGCGGTTGGGAGTCTGATGAGAGTGCAAATGGGTCTTCAATGCGGGCAATAGCGATGATTTCGAGGGAATTCGCATCCAAGGCTCCTTCGGTTCGCACGATGGAGCCTTTCCATCGGAAAGTACTATCCCGGTTCACTGCATCACGGAAAACGACTTCGACGGGAGGTGCCTCATTATCTTCTGGCAAGGTCAGGTACTTTAACTCTCTAGCAGTTATGGGTAGCCTTACCTCGGCGAAATCTACAGCGAAAGCTACACCAAGGGCAGTTCCTGGTACCACTAACTGTCCTACTCCGACAAAGCGATCACGCACTCGCCCATCAAAAGGCGCCACGATTTTTGCGCGTTCCAAATCCCGCATAGCGCGCTGGACATCTGCAAAGGCGGTATCCAAACTGGCTTCCGCCTGCTTGAGTTGGGCCATCGCCTGATGCAAATCTGATTCGGTCACATTCTTCGAAGCATAAAGAGATTCAAACCGCTCGTAAGCAGCCTGAGCCAACTCAACCGCAGCCTGGGCACTCTTGGATTGGGCTTCAGCAACAGCCAGAGAATTGCGCAAATCACGGTCATCTAATTCGACAAGTACGTCGCCAGAATGAAAGTATGCCCCAACTTGGAATTCGGGATTGATAGACAGGACCTGCCCTGCGACTTGAGCGCTTAACGTTACTTCATTATGGGCAGTGATCACACCACTGGTGATGACGTTGACCAAGTAATTTGAACGGGTCAACTCTGTAACGTTAGTTCGCAAATTGGATTTTGGCTCCGGTTCTGCTTTTTCTTCGTCCGGTTCGACGGAAAAAAATGAATACGAATAAATTCCGCCTGCAAGAATAGCCAAGGGTAGAGTTATCCTTAACACGATTGCAAAAAGTCGTGCAATGGATTTAGCAACAGTAACCGCCACTGAGGGCTGAGATGTATCGATCATAGGCAAACAACAGTCTTCAAGCAGCAGATCCAAGGATTGATAGATCTACCATCACAAGGGAACTAATCCATGTTACACATGATGTATGTTTCTTTTAGGTTTTTCACCAAAGTGGCTGTCACCATTGGTGAATGCCGGATTCTTCATCGGCAAACGCGCTGCCCGATCAACCACATGCTCCTTGGAAAAAGCAATCAACTCTACGGACCCATATTACTGAGTCCCAGGCTAAATAAGTTGACTTAAACGGCGGCAACCGGCAGGCAGGCGAGGCAATTCATTCTTGGTCCTAGCAATTTTGGACCAAGCATCAGGCGGGACGACTCCTTTGGGCAAGTCGTGGACCAGTGTTTTACGCCATTTTTCTAGGATACTCAACACGTTTTTGAAGGAAATATTTATTCCCGGACTCAAAGTCCATAATTTTCCACTTCCAGGCCTATTTCGGAGTCCGCTTAATACAATTCCTGAGGTGCCAAACACTGCAAATAGCTTTTGGAAATCTCCGCCAAGGCACAGAACCCTCCTTTTTCCGAGGTCAATAGAAGTCGCTGGAGAATTTCGAAGGCAATCCTGGGGCTTTCCAGGCCTAAATCCCAGCCGGCGAGATAGTAGCAATCGTAGGCCTTCGAGAAGTCTCCTTCAGCTAGTTTTTGGTCGCCCTTCTCGAGCCAGTAATTGTAGACTGCTAATCGCCTTTGGCGGAAGTCTGCAAGGCAAACTGCGTCCAGGTAGGTTGCGTGTGCCAAGCTTGTTTCCAGCGTGGGTCTGGACCGTGAGGTTAAACTCATGAATCGCTGTACTGAGAACTTAGCGTAGCCATGTGCAGGCCCGTAAGTTCGCATGCGTACGGACTGATCTGAAAAAGAAGTCGCTGTGAGGCCAGCTTCATAAAACTTTAGAGCAGTCTGAACTTCCTGGCATCGTTCCGCTGCCCAACCAGCAATATCGAAGCTCCACCCCAAATCCTGGCGGCTCCTGATTACTTGCTCGCAAATCTGCCGTGCATGGTCCCAATTCTGAACTTGCTCGTGACGATTTATCACTAATCGATCTGAAAGCTGCCGCCACTGGCCTTCATCAACCAGTCCTAGGTCGAATAACGGGTGATGTTCCAAATTGGAAGCCGGATCCGCGAAATTGTATTTTCCAGCAACTCGATGCATCGGCGTGGTTAAAAGCTCGCCTACCAAATCACAGCTTACTGCAGCTTCCGCCCACTTTGTCCGCTGTAGCACACGCAGGCAACCTAAATAGTCGTTACGCTGGAGGGTCTCCGCGATAGCTTCCATCACGACTCTCTTCTCGGCACTCCCCGGACAGGGCAATTGTTGGAGCAACCAATCCGAAAAATCGGGGTTGGAAAATCGATGCCACACTTCCTCTCTGTGATTTGGGGGAAGAGTCTCTTCCGCGCCCCGTAAGTTTTGCGGTTGGCTACCTCGGAAATGGTCCACGGCGTCATGCAAAAGAGCTTCAGCCATGCAATTTCCAACCGGCAACCAATCTCCTCCACCGTGGTACCAGTGTACAACCTCCGCTATCTCGCTGTTCTTGTCCACACGCGCAGAGAGCCAATCACCATAATTATTAGTCACTAGGGGGAGAGTGTCCGGCCGCATCATGCCAGGCCAGAGTAAACCTCGAGGGTCACTGCAAAGATCCTCAGCCACGACTGTGTTTCTAAACTGCCCGGCAATTGGCAGACTCAGCGCGTACTCATCGAACCAACGCTGCCACGATTCGGAAAGCGTAAGGCGAAATCGTTCGGCAATTCTATCGGAGGGCTTGATGGTCATTCAGTCAAATCATCTTTTCACCGAAAACGACAACTTTTGGTTCAGAATAAAAGGCCATGATTCCAACTTCAGAAAATGCCTGCCATCGAGTTTTTTTATTGCCGTATGAAGTCGAGGACAACTTAGGTATGTACCTGCCAACACTGGATCCCACACTATATTCGAATGAAGACTCGTTGCCGATAGAGCCAGTAAAGTATGAGCCAAATTACGACAAGTACCGCTGCGCCGAGAAAGATTGGATACCAGGTAGAACCGGCGGCCATGAAAGCGCTATCTCCAAGGTGCCTGATGAGAAATGCCTTTATGGGCGCCTTCATGGTCCCACTCATCACGTAAGCCGCTATGGAATTAGAGCCTATGATCAGTAGGGGCCAAGACCAAATATAGAATCGCCAGATATCGCAGATAAGAAACAAAATGGAAAGAAATACAAATGAAATGCCCCCGCTGTATAGCACCCAGGAGGGTGTCCAAATTCGCTTGACGACTGGACAAATGCCGGCTTCCCCAAGTGCCCACCCCGTTAGAAACAGGAGTAAACCAGATAGAAACATCGTTCCAAACGTTGCCAATGACTTTGGGTACTCTTTTAGAATGCGTCCTGCCAAGACTCCCAAAATCATCGTAGCTAAAGTAGGTATGAAATTGAGCGTGCTGTATCCTCCACCGTTGAATTTGAAGGACGGAGACTGAGGGAATAGATTCATGAACCATACATCAAAATACCAGGCAGGGTTTGCATTCTTGTTCCAATGTGCGGCGAACCCCGTTAACATGTGTGGCCAGTCCTCAGGTACACCAACACTGGACCAATCGAAGTGTTCCCTTGGCAATGGCCAAGCCGCGAATAAACTCCAATAACCAATCAAAATGATCGATATGGCAAAGACCTGTGCTGCCCTAGACCAGTGAGCTATCCAAAACAATGCAAAATAACCGAGCCCAATTTGTGTCAAGGTGTCCACGAAGAAAAAGTTAGTTTGAGCCCTACCTAGACTTCGCAATGCTATCCCGAGCAAAATGAGAATAACGCTTCGAAAAAACGCATGCCGTGCCATAGCCCCAAAAGTCATTCCTTTGGCTTTTCTGGCTGCGATTGAAAATGGTAGAGACACGCCGACTAGAAAGGAAAACCCTGGCTGAATCATATCATGTAACGAGCAGCCTACCCACTCAACGTGCGTGGTGTGAAATGCCAACCATTGTGCCCAAAGACTTTCAGGAAAACTCTGTACGAGAGTCATTAATTGCATGACCTCGGCCAGCATTAGAAACATCACAATGCCACGAAAAACGTCAATGGATGTTTGCCGACCAACGATGGGTCGAGAGTCGAGTTGGTTACCCGTTGCCAAAGATGCACTCATGAAGATCGTCCAACCTCGTATTTCAGCCACCAAGAAGTCGCACAACAATTACTGACAGGATTTCAGTAAGATAGGTTTCCAGCCAGTCAGCAAAAGACATACTGGAGGCCTTGCCTACTATTACCAATGCGGACTCCTATTTTTCTAGGCGACTCCTAAGTGGGTCGATAATAGGACTAACGTGTCGCTAGATAGACACGATTAAGGCCCGCATTCCTCGCTCCATCATATACCAAGATTACTTGTTCCGCTTGAATATCTTGCACAGGGTCAATAACCACCGGAATATCGGGTTTCAATTCACTAACAGCATGCAAGCGGGAAATGAGATCGTCGAGCCCCGTTAAGGATTGACCGTTGAGCTGGATTTCAAGACTTCCGGTTTCCGCCATCAGCTTGATAACTAACTGCTCAACTTGTTCTTCGGTTGGGTCGCTAGGGGGCAAATTACTTTGCCCAGCTGGAGTGCTTATCTGCGAGACTCCGCTAGGCAGTAGTTTCTCAACGATATCAAAATTGCTTGTGGTCAAGAAAAAGATCAGCAACAAGAAAATGACATCGATCATCGGTGTCATCATCAATTCAATACCCTTGCGTGGCTTGCCACTACGTCCCATGGGCAATAGAGAAAAGTTGTGCTTCATAACTTTTGGTCCTTGGCTATGAATTGCGATCTTCGCGGACCGAAAACTTGATATCTCCTATTCCTGCCTGGGCAGCTTGCTTAAGGATCGGCGACAGGAACCTATATTGCACGACTTTGTCCGTCCGGATTTTTAGCCTAATGGGCTCCGAACTGGCCTGTACTTTTTTGCTAATGTACTCTTGAAGGTATTCTTCGCCGATGACACGTCCTGCAATTTGCCAAGTACCATCCGCCAATACGTTGACCACCACCGTTTCTACCCGATCAATTTCGTCAATTCCGCTCCTTGCGCTGGGTAGATCTAATTTTATGTGGTGCTCTTGTTTGGCCAAATGACTAGAAACGAGAAAGAAAATAATTAGTAGAAACACCACGTCAATCATTGGAGTCATGTTTATTGAGGTAGTGCCAGAAGCAATCAACTGTGGAGAGCGCATTGGATATTATCACAGCTCAAAAACATGCGTGACGGCAGTAGTATGTTACTAATCGACTCACTGACGAGGTGGAGCGTTGGGCGTGCTTGGAGTTACCGGACGTGGTGCCACCTTGCTGCCACGCCTCCTAACCGGAGTAAAAACATGTTGTGCTAGGTAAGCAGCTTCACCGATCAGTTGATCAATTCGATTTCGAAAAACTGCAAAGGCTCCCAAAGAAGGGATAGCAACCACTAGCCCAGCAACTGTAGTTACAAGAGCCGAATAGATTCCCTGAGCTAAATCACCAGCTCCAGCGGTTCCTTGGCTGGCAGCAACTTGTTGGAATGCGAAGATCATGCCTGTCACGGTGCCAAGTAGTCCACACATGGGCGCCAAATTCCCGATGACAGATAGATACTCAACCTTGCGATATAGCTTGGCAGCCTGCTCTGTTATGGCGTCCTCCATAGCTTTTTCCATCGCTTGCCAACCAAAGTCAATTTCGGCGAGCCCGCTTAGCAACACAAAGGCAAGGGGACTTGGCTTGTTACGACAGGCCTGGTCAGCTTCGGAAAGCCGACCTTGGCTTAGCAGTTGGCGAACGTCATCCGCTAAGCCGGCGGGCATCACTTCGCCACGTCGTAACAACAAAATCTGTTCGATAATTAAGTAAACTGCGATCAATGAGAGTACAAGTAGCGTTAGTACAATCAGTGTACCAACCCAGCCGCCGCTAAACACGATATCAAAAAAGCCACTTTCAGCAGCTGGAGAGCTGTTATCTGATTCGTTGTTAGCTAGGACTAGCTTAGGACAGAGCACTAATGCAACTGTGCAAAACGAAGCGAATTTAAAGTTACGCAATGTAATCATCCGTCACTAGGTTGTACCAAAACGCAATCGTCAATTAGAAGACAGATTCTCGAGCAAGCAAAGATAGTTATTCTTTAGGTGCTAGATTCTGTTGGAAATTGTCCGTCATATGGGGAGTTTCTTAAGCAATGAATCCGAGGTAGGATCGTGAAGCTCTGAAACATGGCCGCAAAATTGGTTTGAACCGTGCTTCGAGAGTCCTGTACAGTATATGCCATCAGAGGAACTTGGGGAGTTGCATCTATTAATCTCGTTTTCAGCCATAGAGCAGGTCAAAAATGACTTTCGAGTTCCATCTCTATTCTCCAGTCAGGCTTGCGGGCGGCCTGCCGGTGATCCAAAAGTACCGCACGAATCCTGACAGAATGCAGTGCTACATACGGCAGGGCAATTGTTGCAGCCAAAAACCTAAATAGCCATGTGCAATAATGATTGTGAGCCAAAGCCTTAAAGCACGGGGTAGTACTGGAGAATTGGCGGCTCAAGCGTTACAGCTCACATCAGATACCAATCTAGAGATAAATCGGGACTCTTAATCGCGCATGTTCATTTAGGTTTCAGCGCGTTACTACGCGGACGTGCTGCCAAGAGGAGGGATTATCTGAAGTTGATTTAAGGCCGTCAAGTTTTGTTGCAATGAAGCGATGGCAGTTTCCATGTCATAGAATTGCTTTAGCAGACGTTCTCGTTGACGATCCAACCGTACATTGAGAGATTCAATTCTCTGATTGTTCTGCTCTAGCTTTGTTTGTAGCGTTGCATTCCGGTTGAGCAGCACTCCACTATCAACCCCCGCCAAAGTCTCCGTGACTTTCTTGGCTTGTGCAGAAAAGCCGTTATTTTCGTCCGTAAAGAAAGTCTTTACCGCCTCAGGATCAGCCTCAATTGCTGCCTGAAACTTGTCCTTGTCAAACTCTAATTTCCCGCTGTCATTTAGACGTACGCCCAACTGAGTCAGGGATCGAATCGAACTTCCATTTCGGCTCTCTGTCGAAAACAATCGCCCAAAGGCCATATCAATACGTAGGGCTTCGTTCGTACCGAAAAGTATACCTACCGATAAGTTGGTGGCATCAAAGGCAGTCAGCGTATCAAGTTTGTCACGCATCTTGTTGAATTGATCAACCATCGATTGTATCTGTTTGTTAACTGAATCGGTGTTCTCAGCAACCGTGATCGTAACAGGTGTCTCGCTGGTCGATGAAATAGTGAACTCCAGGTCTTCCACAACATTAACAATCTTGTTGGAAGTGGCCCCTACCAAGACTCCACCACCGGATTCCGAAGCCCCAAAGGCCACAAGCGCGTCTTGAGCGGCCGTGGTCTCCGAAAAGGAAATGGAGCTTGTACTTCCAATGGTCACACGGCCAAGTTGTCCTTGCTGTACTCCATTGAGCAACAAACGAACGCCATTGGATCCAAGGCTAAGTACATTCGCATTGATTGGACCTGATAGGTCATTGAACGCCTCCGCTAGATCCGCCACCGTGGTCTCGTCCGTAGTCTGAATATGGAGCGTCTGTGAGCCGTCAATTCCAATCGCAGCGTTTCCGTTGACAATTAGGCCAGTCCCTTCGCCCGCAATTCCCAACTTCGAAGCACTGGTTCCTGAGCCTACATCTTGAACGCTAAATGTGCCGCTACCTCCTGCTGTGTCCACAACGACAATGCCATCTCCCGCATCATTAAGTCTCGCTTCGACCCCGATAGACAACCCGTTGATGGCGTCTAGTACATCACCTATGGTCTCAGCTTTCTTTTGAGATAGGTTTATGGCGGATGAATTGCCGGCCGTATCTGTAAAACGTATCGATCCGAGAGTCAATCCCTGCCCAGTTTTCCAAGTGCTCAAAAGCGTGTTTCGGCTTACGAATTGTCTATTCAAAGAGCCAGTGTCGATTGAAGTCGTGGCCACTGAACTTGCGAGCTGCAACTTGGTTGCACTCGAGGAGGCATCTGCATCAGCAATCAACAAGTTGGTTGACGTTGAACCTGTCGTGTCGAGTACTTCAATTCCAGTTTGAGTGCGATTCAGTTGGGCTCTTACCCCGATCCCAGAGTCATTGATTGCATCTATGACATCTCGCAAGGTGTGAGCACCGGATAGATCGACGTTTGCCGCAGCTCCGCTTCGATCCGTAATCGATATTGTACCTAACTGCCCATACCCCTGACCGCCATTCAAGCTAGCTAGAAGAACGTCGCCCAGCCCCGCGACCAGTTGGTCACCTGAAATCAGATTCCCTGTGGCCGCATTCGAGAAACCAAGTTGACTTGCCAAATCGCCGTTTGAGCTCGATACCTCCAAGGCAGCACTGCCTGTTGTCAAGTCTTCTATTTCGAGTGACTTGCCATCAGCCGCGATTCTTACCTCGACCTTTCCCACAGCCTGTGAATTGATCGAATCAATGAGCTGCCCCAAGCTCGACGCTTGCGCATCCAAATCAAGTTCGATATTTGTAGTCGTCCCGTCTTGGGTCTTAATGCTCAAGGCACTACCACTAGTTGGCAACTCAATTCCTCGCCCGTCTCGCAATTGAGACAGAGAAGTGCTGCGACTAATGGTTCGAACGGAAATGCCCGTGGCTGTGTCGGCAGAAACGGAGATACCTGCTAAACCAAGTCCAGCTGCTGTAGTGCCTCCGCCAACTTCGTCGACCTGCAATTCAGTAGTTGAAGAGCCTGACACATCCTGAAGCCGGAATGCATCTCCATCCAGGCTAGCAACGACTTTTAATCCGTCTTGGGCGTTGATGGCATCAATGACATCATTTGCCGTTTTCGCAAACCGCAAGTCAATGACTTCCGAGTTTCCGGAACGGTCTGTGATTCTTATTTTTCCTCGATTAACGCCAGCGCCTCCATTCAGTTGATCCAAATCGATCTGCTGATCCAGAAAGCCTCCGGTATGAATGGTTATCTCACCTTCACCGACTAAATGATCTGAGCTAGCGAATAATGAGCTAGTCAACTGCTGCGATTGAGCCAATTTGATTGGCGTAAAAGTGTAGGTTCCGGGCTTGGGAGAACCCACGTTTCGTGCGGAAATGGTATTGGAGGCGCTGCTGCTAACGGACACCGTATTGTATAAGGTGCTCTGACCCAGTCGATCAGTTGATAGTTGTACGCCAACGACAAGTGCCGTTAATTCAGTTAACGCGAGTTGTTCATCTTGTAACGACTTGGATTTGGCAGACAGCCGGTCTCTCGGGATAGAATTGATAGCCATAAGTTGATCGACCGTGTCTGTAATGTTGACACCAGTGATCAGGCCAATGTTTGACTGAATGCGTCCCATGAAGTTGTCCTAGTCCAAGCCGAAAACTACATCGCAAACACCACTGCGCATTACACAAATTCTAAAGCCACATGTGGGTGGTGAGAGTGTCACGTCGAAATCAGCGATACGATCAGACATGTATCGCGGACTCTGCCGAACCAAATAGCTCGGCTAATTCTGTGCATTTTGCTGTACCATCTGAATTATTGGTCCAGCTAATACCAATTTCGGAGAGAAGTCAGCCGCGCGATGAGAAAACTGTGATTGTATTTAGTTACAATCGTCATATTCTGCGCAATTGTTAATCTTAGTTGGCAGATATGGTGCTATGTGACTAAACCACGGATTGAGAAAAACCGTGCATGCCTCAGGAACTTGTTCGACATCAAAGGACTATTTCGAGCGGCGGTAAGTAGTTTCGACTGCTTTGGCCTCCTCCCCGTCAGGTGAAACGTTGTACGCAGTGATAACCAACTTATCTACATCCAAAAGTTGATATGTAGTTCTCCAACTCCACTGGGGATTTTCGCCTCCTACATCGTATTTGCCAGCTACTTGAAATCCTTGTACAAATGCTTCCCCCTCGGAAAACATGAGGGCGTAATTCATGTGGAAATCGTCCAGCCAAGCAACCTGATATCTTTCCGATACGGTATTGAAACTGATAATCTCCTCACCATGGCGAGGTTTTTCTAGAATTTTCGAATCGTACACGTGCCTCAAAAAGGCTTTTCCATTCAAAACGAGCGAAATTTTGCCGCTAATCTGCGATTCGTCAGCTAGCTCATTGGGTTTGAACCAAGTCTTACAAGTACCCTCCCATTCGCCAATCAGGGTTTCGAATAATTGCTTTTGATTCACTTCTTCAGTCTTTTCAAAAACGGTTGAGATGTCAGTTGCAATTTGGGCTGAGCCTGTTAACGCAAGTCCCATAATGATCAGCATCGAACGAAAGGCGGCTGGATAGTCCATGATTCAATATTATGAAAGTGCATCGGACGAGTTTTGGTGACGTTTCTTAACTATTTCATTCTAACGACTTTTTCTACGCTGCTCAGTAAGCGCATCTAACCCCCACAACCAATCAAAGAGAGATAGATCATAGCTGGTCGAAAAATGTTGACTTGCGTCAACAAATCCACCTTCTTGATTCCCAATTGGAATAACCTCATCTTCACCTTCACTTTCGCCCGAAGCCGATGAATTCAAGAAATTGATTATTTGCAGCGCGTCCGCTGGAGTAATAAATAAATCATCATTCACGTCTACATAAGGAACTTGGGCAACGACATCGCTACTGCCAGGTAAATAATGCGCTCCTGTGGCGTTGATTCGATTTATTATTCGAAGTACGTCGCTAGGTGCAATGAACCCGTCTCCATCCACATCCAAGGGATTATCACCGTTATGCCAACCGCCATGCACATATACTGTCACCAACTGAGTATCTGTCTTACTGCTGGTAGTCATTGGAGAAAGCTGAGTTACGATCGCGGTAAATTGTAGTATTCCAGAAAAATTTGGTGGAGGAACAAGCTCAACCTCGCCTGTAGACGAGTCAATCGATATCTGATAATCGATGGTTCCCAATTTACTCACGGAAAAGTAGGGGGCATCGCCCTCCGCATCTTGAGCACTAAGCGTGATAATTGCTGGTGAATTGAAATCGCTATGCACATCTGGAATGTCGTTCAAAAAAGGTGTTCCGTTCGATATCTCTAGTCCGACCGTGGCTTGAAAGGATGACGTGACTGTGTTTCCATCAGGGTCTGTGACGCGCACTGTAATCGTGGCGTTTTCTCCAACGTCCCCAACCGCTCGCAACATCATTAGGCCATTCTCCTGGTCGGAAAACACTTCGGCATGCTGAATTAGCACATCGAAAATGGGTCGATCGAGGCCATTCGTTAGAACGCTTGATATAGCCTCACGGATTGGCTCACCTTCTACCAATTGCCCAAATACTGCGTGGTTGAAGTCCAGGTATGGCAACGCAATTTCACTGACAAAAAACTGCGAGTTGTTGGTGTCATCGGTGCTTTTGGCGAATGACAATACGCCGCTTCTGTTGTGTTGCAAATCAACATGGAATTGATCATCAAATGGACCCAAGCTGGACCCCCCCGTGCCAGTTCCAGTTGGATCTCCTCCTTGCAGTACGAAATCATCAATGATGCGATGAAATTTGACGCCATCGTAAAATCCTGATTGCGTCAACTGTATTACGCGTTCTGCCGGTCGTGGAGCTCGGTCTTCGAATAGTTGAAAGACGAGTGGACCATAGCCAGCCACATCCAATCTCAAACTGCGGTTGCCAAACAACAATTGTGCATCAATCACAGTTGGATCACTAGAGAAAACTTCAATCGTAAGAGGCTGGCCATTCGGATCATAAGCATCAATAGGGACATGAAGTGGAGCACCCAGTTCCACTACCGAATCAGGCATGTTTGCAACCCATGGGAAGCTGCCATAGGGAATGGGGACACCTGTGAGGTTGGATATCTCTTCGAGTGTCAACGAGCCAACTATTAATTCTCCATTGGGCATTTCCCAGGCGGGTACGGAAGTTATTCCTTTGCTAATAGCAATTGAGTTTGGAGAGTGGTCTGCGTTAGTCACATCGACGTAGGGTAGAGCCGAGTACCCATCTTCGAATATCATTCGTTGGGCAGTAGAAAAAGTAGCCCAGTCGGCTCCGTATAAGGTTGTGCCGGAGTTGGCAAGGGCCAGGGCAAATGCCAGCAAATCAGGGTCAGTCGCTCCTTCACCCTCAGGAGCAATGGGACTCGAAACTTTCGGCTGGGATTGCAGGCTACATTGCTCTGGCTGATCTGAGAGATCAACTAAGGGGACAGTATCTGCTGTCAACAAATACCGAGCTGCCAGACTCTCGAACGTGAGGTGACGCCTAGAACGTAACTTGGAGATATACAGTTGTGGCAGCATCGAGGCCCGCAGTCATGTGTCGAGCAAGAAAAGATTGAATTCGGCACTCAGAATTGAGCCATCTAGTATAGTTGGGGAGGAAGCAAGTTCCAACAACAAGCTGATGGCATCGTAATGGATAAGAAATCCTGAATTGCGTTTTTATTATCGCCGTTTGTTGAAAAAACCGCCAACTGCTCCAAACGAAAGTTGACGAAGAGATTGCAGATGGAATTGCGTTCCGAGAATCTAAGGTTCTTTGCAGAGTGAGACTTATGGCAAATGCAGAAGGGTTAATCGACTACTTGCGCCGTTGCTACGAAGCGGACAATCGGGAAATGTCCATCGAAAATATTCTTCATTCCAAGTATCGACAGTTATTTTTCTTGAGCGGACATGAGCAAGCATTCAGCGGCACGATTAACCAGGTTATGTTACCCGAAGTCTACGGCCAGAGTTTGCAGTTAGAGGCCCTCAAATATCGAAGAGAAAAGACGCTGATTTACTCTGGTTTTCTCATCGTCGGTCGGCAAGTCGCCAAACAAAGTCGCTCAAATGGTCGAGACAGGGACCAATTATGCGCACCACTTGTTTATTTGAAAGGAGGAGTGGAGGAGTTTCCTCCTGGACTTGCTTTTCGTGCGGATCTTAGTGATCTTCAAGTCAATCTCGCCTTGATTGAAAGCCTGCTAGCGCTTGAACCAGAAAAAACGGAACAGGGACTTCTCTCCATAGTAGATGCATTACCCGCTTTGCCCTGGCCACGCGAAAAACTTCACACTATCGCCGCCATTTTGGCGGAAGCCCTGCCAGCAGTCGACTTTGGACCACTCAGTAGCTATCCCTATCTAGTAGGAGAAGATGAAGTCAGGCGGTTGGCAAGCTCAGAGTCCTTGAGTTGTGTACCCGCGTGCGCACTCATGTTGGTTCCAAATTCCATTCAATCCCGAGGTGTTCTTCATGAGCTAAATGAATTGCAATCGCAGTCAACTTCGCAGACATTAGATTGCTTGCTGAGCGGGAAACGCATCACGCAAAAAGGAAGGATTCGAAAAAAAGACAACTCTCCTGTTCCAGCGATTTTGAGCGCCGCTCAACAGCGGATCTTAACTGCATCCAGATCTGAAACGGTCTCAGTGGTTATCGGTCCTCCTGGCACAGGCAAATCATACACGATTGCCAATATTGCTATTGAACACCTGTCGCGCGGACAAACTGTGCTAGTGGCCTCGCGGATGGACCAGGCGGTCGACGTAGTCTATGACAAAATCGTTCAACTAATTGGAATGCAGCCATCAATTGTCAGGGCCGGTCGTAAAGAATACATGCGCGAGCTTCAAACTTCGTTGGACAACCTATTGCTGGGATTTGAATTCAAGTCGTCGCCTGGAGACGTTCGCGAATGTTATCGACGATTGAAGTCCTCCCAGGGAGCGGTGGAGCATATCGAAGACTTCTTACCCACATTCTTCGAGCGTCACATTCAGTGGTCTGCTGCAGAAGCGGAACCAGCACGTGGAATTCGCGGGCTCTTACAAACTGTCCAGAAGCATTGGCTCGATTGGCAGTTGGCATGGACCAAAAAGTCAAGTTGGGAGTTGATCCAAGAGTACCAACGAGCTCTGGCGGAACGCACACTTTCCGCCGCGTCTTTCGTCCGTATCTCACTTCGGAATCACCTAGCACAATTGCTGAAATTAGAACGAGAGAATCTCATACATTTTCAAAAAGCCATTCGAGCCCGCAGTGATGGCAAACAACAACAGTTCTTTGAAGTTGTTAACTTTGAAATACTGCTACGAGCCTTTCCCGTCTGGCTCTGTAAACTAAGCGATCTGTCCAACGTCCTCCCACTCAAAGAGAACCTTTTTGACCTGGCAATTTTGGATGAAGCTAGCCAGTGCGATATTGCCAGCAGTTTGCCGTTGGTGCAACGTGCCAAACGGATTGTGATTGTAGGTGATCCAAAACAATTAAGACACGTGACATTTTTGCCAATACAATCTCAATCACAGTTCGCCAAGAATGCTGGGCTAGATTCAGAGCAGGAGGAGGTTTTTAACTATCGGGATCACTCCATACTTGATTTGGCCGTTAGGTTCAGTAGATCTTCGGAACAGATCGCGATGCTCAACGAGCATTTCCGTAGCTTGCCAGGAATCATCGAGTTTAGCAATCGCGAGTTTTATGCTGACTCCCTATCTCTGATGCGAAGTGGAATCGGCAGACAGCAAGCAAACGAAATCACGGTAAAATTCACGGGCGGCAACAGAAATGATGCCAGGCAAAATATTGCCGAACTAGAAGCAGTAGTGAATTCTGTACTGGAAATTATTCAGCAGCAAGAGCGATTGCCAGCCAATGCTGCAACCTCCATTGGAATTCTCAGTCCTTTTCGAGAGCAGATTGATGCTATCTGGAAGGAGTTAGCCCGTCAGACGACTTACAAAGCTCTTGAAAAGCATGAATTGTTGGCAGGAACTGCTCACACATTTCAGGGAGAAGAGCGAGATGTGATGTTTCTCTCTTTAGCAGTAGATAGTGATTCTCATGCCGCGACGTTTCGCTTTCTTGATAATCCAAACTTGCTGAATGTCGCTGTGACACGTGCTAGACACCGCCAGGTAATTTTTCACTCCTTCAACATAGAAAACCTTCGACCAACATCTTTACTACGCAAGTACCTGGAATACGTCAGCTCGGAGCGCACGGAGTCTTTTAACCATAGCCATGTTCCGAATCGAGACGCGTTTTTGTCGGATGTCAAAGCGAGCTTGGAGGCTCAAGGTATGCGTTGTTGGCTAGGCTGCAAGATAGCGGGCATAGTGATGGACTTGTTAGTGACTCCGCGTCCTGATACGTGCGAAGGTGTCAATAACCTGTCGAAACCACAGCCATCTCTGCCAGTGTTAGGCGTCGATCTAGTTGGCTTTCCAGGCGAGCAACAAGGGTGCTACGGATTAGAACGCTACCGTGTACTATATCGCGCAGGCTTGATTGTCATGCCAATTAGCTATCGCGAATGGCTTCAGAATCGAGCTGATTGCATAGACGCAGTAACTAATTCGCTCGCTGTTCAGTTGACTGGTTAAGGGTGCCGGATTCCACACGAATAATGCGATTTGACTTGACTTCCTTACTGATCGGATCGCTTGCCTTCACTTCGATGTTGTAGGTACCTGGCAGAAGATCAGGAGGCAGCATGGCTCGGAATATATGAGGCGTCGGATGTGGCGCTGGAAGATTTCTCCAAGGATGGCCCACCAATTGTTCCTCACGTTGTTTCTCTGCCATAAAGGCGGGGTCATTGATTGTTATTCGCTCCATAAGCAACCAGTCCCCTTGATCGCCGATACGCATTTCACATTTCGTGTTCTCTGAGGCAACAAAGACGTTTGCAAGTACAGTCGTGCTAGTCAGATCCTTTGTTGACACCATCTCCGGTGCATAGATATTCATTTGATAATCGCTAGGGCGACTCGCAGCCCGAAATTCCAAAGCGTACTTCGTTCCATCGAATTCAATGATGGAATATCCGTTGGGACCTCCGTCACTCATCGTTGCGTGAGGAATGCCACGTTCGTCGGGTTGCCCGTTAAACCAACTTCCACAGACCGTCACATTGATTATGTGGTGGTGCCGAACCGGTCCGTGCCAACCATCTTCGGAACCAATGAACTGATGTTCCATGTAATGCTTGTGAGCCGAGATTGAAAGTGCTGCTGGCCGCTGCTCAATCATTCGGTACAAATCATGCCGGTCCTCCACTTCCACTAAAGGAATATGCATGAGTAAGACTACCAACTGGCTTTCAGGAATCAAAGCCAAGTCGTTTGCAATAAACTGCATCTGGCGCTCCCCTAAACCTCCAAAGTAATGCGCGGCCTTATCCCCTTGCTTCGGAACCCACATAACGTCATCCAGAACAATGAAGTGTGTTGGTCCATACTCAAATGAATAATAAGCGGGACCATAATGCGACTCGAACGTCTCATCACTCTCTTCATCACTGTGGGCATCGAGATTGATATCGTGATTGCCAATCACGTTGTACCAAGGAATTCCGATCAAAGCGATGGCTTGATTTAGAGGCCGAAAAATGGCCAAGTCGTCAAATACAATATCTCCCAAGGTCACTCCAAAACTTGCCGAGTGAGCTTTTTCGGCAATCACTTGCTCAATGACATCGTGGGCGATGTACTCGACCTCACGAATATCGCGCGGTTGGGGGTCTCCGAACAATAGGGCTCTAAACTTGTCTGGTTCTAGTTGTTTTGTCAGTGGGAAATCAACAGAATCCGGCAAGGGTCCCGTTGGATCGACACCGGAAAATTTAAGCGAACCGGATCCAGCCGGTTTATG
The DNA here is from genome assembly GCA_020427005.1 of Planctomycetales bacterium. Lineage (GTDB taxonomy): Bacteria > Planctomycetota > Planctomycetia > Pirellulales > Pirellulaceae > Aureliella. The sequence continues at coordinate 4,178 of JAGQOY010000075.1, read as the reverse complement.
TATGTAGAAGAACTGCGGGATTTGCAAATCGTTGACTGGTGTCATCCAGTCTCTAGGCTTAATTAGAAAGAGAATAGCGTCATCTGCGTCTATTTTGATTGAATACCGACCCGATGCATCCGAAACTACAATTTCACGGCCGTTGCTTACCCGAACGCCACCAATCCCAGGCTCATCTGCGTCCCTTATTGAATTTCCATTAAGATCTTCAAAGACGATTCCATTAGCCACAATTGATTCAGCGGCTAGTAGGCAAGTATCGGGTGATAGCAGCACTAGTATTACGAATCCAATTACACGTAGCATGCCTATACTCTTTCGTTCGTTACTCAAATACGCTTGGCAGGAACTTTAAGGCCACTTCATTTCCAAAAAACATATCAACATCTTAATGCGAGCCGCACCGACGTATAGCGTGTGTTTCAACAAATTCGTTGATCAAATAGGCGAAGACTCTTTAGGCATTCGCGTTTTGTCGTATTTGCATTTTGCCGGTGTGAGGGGATTTGCTTCAGCTACAAGGCCAAATAGCTAGCCCAAAAGATTAGGATGGTCCCGACAAGCATCGTAAGGATGCCAGATATCAGCTTTCTTCGTAACCAACAAATGAGAACAAGCCCAGACGCAGAAATAAACGTTAGTAGAATGGCAGAGATGTCAATGACAACCTTCCAAATGGGGCCAGTATCACGGCCTTTATGCAGGTCATTGATTACCGCCACAATTCCCAGTGAAAGCTCTTGCATATCATACTTTCCGGTCTGCCGGTCAATAAACACATCAGCCGAATAACCTGGGCCAGCAAACCCTACGACACACTGAAAATCATCCACGGAAAAGTCCGACAATCGAGCCGTAATATGATGGCTGTTGCGGAGCCATTCGACGATTTCTAATTTGAGAGGGTCTCCCTCCGCCGAAAGTAAGTCCAGAGAGAGATATCCGCTGGCTTCACGGCTTCGTTCCAAGTTGGGAAACCAATCGGGATGGTTTAACGTAATTCCAGTAACGCTAAAAAATAACACCGTTGCCAAGCCGAGCATGGATGAGTAGATATGCAACCAACGCATCCAAGATGCTAGACGACTGCTCAAACGCTTTTTGCGAGTACCTGGGACGGCAGATGTTTGAGTTTCGAGCATGAGTTCTGCAAATGATAAACTACAAACTACTTCTTGATATTGGAAGTTCCCAAGTAGTTTAGCTGCAAATCCTTAATTTCAGTGTTGCCAGGCAAATTCTCAGAGAACGCCTTGTCGCCATGCTCAAAAGGAAACTTGATCAGTTGATAGGTACCATGTTCGCGGGCGGACTCTACGAATAATGTGTATTTTCCCGGCTTGCAGGCTGCTCCGGAGCCGTCCAACCCATCCCAAGCAACCTTATAGCTACCAGCGTTACGTGTTGCACCCGAAATACCATCCACTAAGTCGGTGCTTTCAACAAGTTGTCGAAGTCTGTCCGATTTGTACCACTGACGGAGATCAGGAATCCATCGCGGACCGGGACCTGACTTCTGCACCCAAAGCGAAATCGTGCGGATTGGGTACCCATCCTGGTCCTCAATCCAAATAGCGACATAGGGCTTTCGATATCCTCCTCGCGAGCTTGCTGGCCGATCAATGGTTAGCTTCAATTCCATCAAAACCTGTTCATCGGCTGCCTGGGTAGTTCTGGGCGCCAACGGAGGTTGGGATCGCAGGACAAGTTGGCTACCCAAAATGGAGGCTATCACCACCACTAGCAGGAAATACTTCGTGTTTCGAAAATTCATCGGAAATGGCAAAAAGAGAAGATAGAAGAGAGGTTGGTTATCATTAGCAATAAACACTTAACGCAAGGCTTTGTTCCGCTGTTTTTCAATCACAGAAGTTCAAAACCCCAGCCCGTTGGCCTCAATTCGAGCCTGAATTTGCTTGGATAGGCCTGATTGGGCTCTGGTGCATTTTTGCAAAACAAGGTGACGTTCTTAGCCTTTTTTTCCTCCGCCCAACAATTAAGTCCTGCAGAAGATGCATGATTCCTATAGCGGAGTTTTTAACGAGCGATCAAGTCGCTTGGCGGCAGAGAACTCTCGCTTGGCTCCGGTCGAATCGCCTTGGGCGTTAAGAATCAGTCCTCGCACATAATGCAATCGAGCTTCGTCAGGTGCGCCCTGTTCTGCAGTTTGCAGGTCACTCGCCGCATCATCAATTCGATTGGCTGCCACATAACATTCTGCACGTACAAGCAAAGCTGATGCATAAAGATCAGGATTCAAGCCACCAGCCGCCAAAGATTGTTCAATGGCCGAAAGAGCACCTTGCATTTCGCCCGAGGACAGCTTGGCTAAGGCTTCATCATACGAGCTCTGTGCATCCGCAATTTTGGTCGACGATATGGCTCCGGAATTGCAGCCGGAGAAAAGCATCATACTCATAGTGACCAAAAAAAACGCAGCAAATTGAAGGTAGCAGAATTGCCTGAGCGGGTTCCACATTCCCATTGCCATCTCTTTGATTTTGCTTGTCGAAAAACGAAAAACATTCACCCATCGAGCCACCAAAAGTGGCTGCACGGGCTCCGTGCAGCCATTCACATGAACTCTAATAACAGAATTTGCCCTGAGTGGATTACCAACCCAAGCAATATCGCTTATTCAATGGAGGCTACTTCACCACCTGCTCTTGTACCAACTGCACGCCAAATCAACACATCGATGTTATCACTGACGAAATGAATGGATCCGTCACCTAACGAAGCATTGACACCTCCGGTGTGCGAGCTGCGAGCGGAGACGATTGCGTGCTCACCGGGTGCATCTGGAATCGCGCTCCATGTTCCGCAATCGAAGCCCTTCCAATTGGGAGGAGAAACATGGTTGTACATGGTGCTGGAGTAAAAGCCAAAAGGCCAACCGTTGGAAAAATCACTTCCGTCTAGCCATCGACCGGCGGAATTAAAATGAAAGGAACTTGGCGAAGCTACCCAGGATTGGCACTCAGCTTTAAGTACATCTGGATCCTCAAGCCCATTAGCCCTATTGGGTCGCGTGATCATGTCCTTCAATGTAGGATTGGTTACTGCCAGGTTCGCTCCACTTCCCTTGTCTCGCTCAGAGAAAAAGACGGTATTGCTAAGTCCATCTGAAAACGAACCGACCTTTAGTGCTTGCTCAATGGTGAAGGCACCATTGCCGCGACAGGATAAACCGTTCATGCTTCCTGACATATTGTTATTTGAATTCGAGTTAAGTGCTCCGGCGAAGGGAGTAGAACCGCCAAAGTTATATCTGTAATTGTTCTCACTAATAATCCTGCCAGTGTTGCCGTCAGAAGGACAGATAAACAGACCTGCCGCATTTGCGTAAGCTGTGTAGTTGCGATTTGAAGGAACTCCGCTAGTTGTCATTCTCACTGCAGTCGGAGCGCTAAAGTCAATCAAGTTGTAGATGTTGCCCTGTTCCATATAAGGCAGGATGAACGTATGGACTGATCGAAATCCTGTCCAGTCTGTTGAACCGGCACCTTGATTTACCGAGTTGTAATTCGTGTATCCAGTTTTTACAACTCCGCCGCTTATCCAATCAGGTGCCATCCGGCCTGGTGGAAACTTCTTGTGTGCCGACTCATAGTTCAAGGTAGCCAAGCCAATTTGCTTTAGGTTGTTGGAGCACTGCATGCGTCGTGCTGCTTCCCTGGCAGCTTGCACGGCAGGCAACAACAGCCCCACCAAGATTCCGATGATGGCAATTACCACGAGCAATTCGACTAACGTAAAGCCTTCCCGCTTGCCGGTTGATAACCGGCGAATGTGAGCTACGTACATTTAAAACTCCTGTAAAAATGAAAGATAGCGCTAGGCCAGTTCCAATGTGATTCATGGAGAGGAGTGAAAAAACAGCGAGTCTAGAGAAACTTGTGTCGCTAATTTTGCCCCACGAATGGAAAACTGAAAAGAGAGTGCCTCGAAATTAGTAAGGTGTCTTTGCGATGATTTCTTCGCAAAAAAACGAGCGTATCACGTTGCATTCCCAAGGAAATGCAGTCATTGGCTGCATTTCTACGAACTTCCGTGTTTAATCCGAAACTTGAGGATTTTACATAAAATTCATCATGTGTCGGATTGCACGGTTCCGAATTAAGGGACCAGGGGGTGGAGGATTGCGCGCGTACGTCCGCGCAGTCAGGTTTTGTCAA
>JAGQOY010000074.1 GCA_020427005.1 Planctomycetales bacterium | reverse complement strand
AATCCTCATCTGGCGGAGCCTCATCAAATTCGAATTTGAGTGACCTGAAAAACCAAGGAGAGGTAGGTGCGCCCAACGTCGGAGAGATGCAAACATCCGAGGGAGGTGATAATGCAGTCGATGATCCCTCGAACACCCAACAGCGAGTTTTAACACACGGGCTGCGAAGTAGTTTCCGTGGGTTGAGTATTTCCGCTACAAACAGAGACGACATCGAAGTTTACACGATGGCTTTGGCAGCAGGCAGCATCGCCATCGCTGTCTCTTCTGGTGTCAGTTTGGTAAGTAACGAAACCAACGCATATATCGGAGATGGAGCGGCGGTTAATGCAGATCTCTCGGGAGCAAATGCTGCTCAGTCAGTCAACGTAGTCGCCGCTAGCGATTTCTCTCAGATTGTGGTGGATGGCTCATTGGCAGTATCAAGTAGCGCCGCAGTAAGTCCAGCTGTCGGCGTGGCACTTATCGACCTCAAAACTAACGCTCAAATCGACGGCTTAGTGCAGGCCAAGCAAAATGTGTGGGTAGAAGCTAACGGTTTTGAAGACGTGCTGATGGTTGGCTTTGGTTTGGCTGGCGGTTCAGTTGGCGTAGGTGCTACAGCCAGCGTTATGGACTTCCATACGACTACCAATGCATCGATCATGCCTGCAGCCACCATTCTTGCTGAAGGCAACGTAGTCGTTAAGGCAACGGATGATTCCGATGTGGATGTAATTTCTGGAGCGGTGGGAGTCGGCTTCGCTGCAGGTATCGGTGCTGGCGTTGGTGTGATGATGTTGACCAAATCTACATCCGCAACCGTCGAAGCCAACGCCACAGTCGATGCACTCGGAAAAACTGCTGACACAATTGCCGGTACGATGAGCGGCGATAAAACGCCTAATGGTCTGGATTTCCAAACCACCTCTGTGCATGGCCTCGTGGTCCAGGCTAGATCCGAAGATAACTACCTGCACATGGCCGTGGTAGCTGGAGCAGGTTGGGTGGGGGTCGCCGGTGGAGTAGCTGTTTCACTGATCGATTCTGATACCATTGCGACCATTCAAAATGGCGCTCTGATCAATCAGTCCACCAATCCTGCCCTGGCTGGCGCGGCACAAAGCGTCTATGTGAATGCAGGCAACATCGTGCATGGTTTTTCATTTGCCGGTGCTGTAGCAGGTGGATTGGGAGCTATTGCGGGCGCGGTTGATTTTGGAACACTAAACAATGATGTTTTTGCCACTATTGAATCTGGCGCCATCGTACGAGCCAAGGATGATGTTGAAGTAAACGCTCTTGGAATTAAGGATGTGGATTCCTACGCCTTTAGCGCGTCCGGTGGCTTCGTCGCATTGGCTGCGTCGGTATCGGTATGGTCGGTAGGCACAACCCTGGAACGTAACTACACCGATGATTCCGGAAACTCGGGCAACGCGTCCCAAGGTGATTCGAGCATTTCAAATCAAACCGCCGATGATGATGCAGCCAGCCAAGTCGAGGCAGGTCATTCTACATCTGCGGGGCTGCTGACAGGTTTTTCAAGTGACGGCGGCAATCCGAATTCTACGAACAATAGAGTCCACAGCGCAATGCAAACGGCATCCTCTGATATGTCGAATCGGGCGCCATCAAAAGCTGACATTCTTAACCGTCTTCAAGCCAGTGGAAATGAACCTGGTACCACAGCCAAAATCGCAGTGGGAGCTTCCGTTCTAGCCGGCGACAACATCGTTGTGAATGCCAATGAAAAGACAGACTTTCAATCCTTCTTAGGTACGTTTGCTGGTGGCGCAGGGGCGGTTGGGGCTTCCGTATCTGTCAACTCCCTTGCGTCGAATTCAACAGCCCGGGCAGGTGGCACTTTGAATGCCGGGGACAATATCGACGTTATTTCAAACCTTGACTTGGATAGCAACTCGACGTCGATAGCGGGCTCGATTGGGTTTGTTGGACTCGGTGCGGCTGTCGTGGCCAATACCGACCGATCTGTTTCACAGGCCTATCTCGATAATGGTACGCAAGTGCAAGCTGCAGATAATGTGACGGTACGAGCTGCCGACGATAGATTACATCAGGGGTTAACCGCACAAGTCTCGGTAGGAGCAGCCGCTGCGGGAGCATCGTTTGTAACTGTCGATATGGATAATCCAACCGTACGCGAGACGGCTGCATTCATTGGTGACAATGTAATTCTGGGTAGTGCAAATCATCCTATTCAGAATTTGACAGTCGAAGCCAAGCCGAAATACGAAGTTTCAGCCAACACCTTTGGCATGGCAGGCGGTGTAGGCGTGTCGACGATCAATTTTGCCAAAGCCGAAGTCAGGCCGGATACGCATGCCACCATGGGCGATTCAACCGTTTACGCCTCTGGGCAAGTCAAATTCACCGCCAAGCCAACGATCACGGCGCATGTCAGCGGTACGGGTGTTGCCGCTGGTGGCGTCGGTGCGGGAGTGATGTTGTCAGAGCTTGACGTAGGTCGCGGCGATGCGATCGATGAAGTGCAAGCTGGCGTGGCCAATGGAGCTATTGTGCATGCCAAGTCGCTGGTAATCGAAGCCAACAGCGATGATCTTCTGGACGTGAAGGCAGTGGCAGGAGCGGGAGGTGCAATTGTAGGGGCAGGCGCCAAATCGACGCTCAAAAGCAACCATTCGACACTTGCCAAAGTAGGTACGAGTGTAAATCCGCTGGTAACAAAGGTCGATGTAGATTCGCTAAGTGTAAATGCTCGTCACGAACAAGACGTTGATAGTCGTGCTGATGCGGTCACGCTCGGCCTGGCGACAGGTGCCGGAGCCGGACTGGAAAATGTGATAACGAGTCAGTCCAACGTGCTCATCGGCGATGGAACGATCGACGCCCGAGTGATTAGTATTAACGCAAGTAATGAATTAACCAAAACGCGTTACGCCAGTGGGAATGGTTCTAACTTAGATACGGTTTCAATATCAGGAGGAAGCATTGCCGGCTTGGAGAGCGTAACCAAGATTGGTACAGCTGCCCATCCACTAACTAGCAACGTCGAAATAGTGCCAGGCGCTGTTTTACGAGCGATCGGAACTGCGGCAAATCCAGGTAAACTCAATATTGACGCCTCAAACAACGTGGAAGCTATCGATCGCGTCAGCGCAGAAGAATATTCCTTCGCGACAGGTTTTACCTTCGCCAGTGGACTGGTAGATGTATCGACCGAGTCATCCATCCATTCGGACGGTGCGAATTTGCAAAACAAGTACGGTGATATTTATTTGACCTCCGGGACCGACAGTCAGAACTCTGCGTTTACAGATGTGAATGCTGCCTCGGGCGTGAGTTCCCAGATTTCCTCCAATGCGGTAACTGAAACCAATGCTGTACAGAGTGTTGATATTCATGATTCCCATTTGGTTGGTAAAAACATCTATGTGTTTGCCGGTCAGGATCGAAGTCGTGCTTCAAACTTAATTCTTTCCTCGTCGGTCGCTCAAGGATTTGTAGCCTCTCTATTTCCAAACTTGATTCCTCCCTATGCAATCTCGCAGATAAACGAGAGTAACTTAATCAACATCAATGGGGCGAGTCAGTTAGAAGCATTTGCCGATATCAGCCTCATAACACGTGAGGGAGTCGGTGGTGAGGAACGCGCTTTTGCAGGTGGAAATGTATTTTCATTATCCGCTCTGCCGATTGACATGGATGCTGTTACCTCGATGGTTGCGCATAGCGCCAATGATGTGAACATTGCAGCAACTTCAAAACTGACGGCTGGCGTTGGAAGTTATGCGGCTGTTCATGTTGTACCCGTTATTTACGATGGGCAGGCCTATACGGTTGGTGGGCAAACTGTCGTCATTGGACAGAATCTGTCGACGAGCGCGAAATCGGCGTTAGGTATTCCACAACCGATGGATTATCACTATTCAACCCTGGAACTAAGTGATCTTACGTTAGATTTCTATACCGGATTCATTATCAAAGCTGTGAGTGGTTCATCCCCAGGTGCAACCGTGGGGAACTATTATCAATTCCAGGTTGCGACGTTAGACGGTTCGCAGGCCATCATTCCTCATTTAGAGGACTACAGCGACCCTGCACGCTGGAAGAATCTGGGGGTCCTTTCCCCTTCCCAAGTTAGCGACCTCATTGCCAATGGGCAGCAAATATACGACAGTAACGTCTTGCAACTGTTGGGTGACCAACTGCAAGGCAAATTTGCTGTGATCAAGCCGGTAGACCTGGACCAAGCACGGCTAGTGTATCGAGATTTGGGAAATCTCCTCTATGCTCAATACACTCAACTGCAAAGCTGGATTGCAGACCACGCAGGAGATACCGAAGCCGTTGCTCGCTATCAAGTACAACTCGAAGAGTTACGGGTACTGATGCTGGAGTTGGGGTTGGCCAGCGAATTGACTTTGAGTGACCCGCCTGGCGAAACAGCCTTCACGTTAACATCGACAATCAATGAGTTGTTTGTAGAAGTCCCTAGCTTGATCGCTTCACCTGGAAGCATCTTTATCGAGGCAACTCAAAATGCGCTATTGCCGCCTGGTTCACTGGCTAGCAAGTATCAACCATTGATAACTTCCAAAACGCTTAATGCGCATAGTGGCGCAACAATTGATGTTATCAACAGGTCGCCATTTGCCATGGTCAGTGAAGGCGCATTGGCAGAAGATAATCAACACGTAACCTTGGATTCAAATGGTAACTACCTAGTATTAGATCCAGGTAATGTCTATCTCAATAACTCGCCATTGACCGCAAATTCAGCCAGTATCAACAGCGCAATCACAATCTCGCAAGACAACCTTGGCCCGATAAGCAAATACGGCTTGAATAATTTGCCAGTCTCATTGCCGGACATTGATCAAGATCTATACATCAATGGCGATGTTATTAACGAGGATGGACACGTTAAGATCGAGAATAAGGAAGGCAGTATTTACGTCAATGGAGAAGTGCGCGGAGCTACAGTGGAAATATTGGCGGCCAGAGACTTTAATCTGAATACAGAAGGTTGGTTTCACACGAATAGGGATCCGCGCCAATACATCGACTACAACGCTTACCGCTCTAATTTGTTCGATTCCGCAGAAGATTTGCGCCAGCTGACGGGCAACGATCAATGGACCAATCTAATAACACCTTGGTTGCAATTCGAGAATCCCGAAGATGTTACCGACGGAGCTAAAACTCTGTCAGATGCAATCGCACTGGACGAGAGCCGAATTTTATCACAAGGTAATATCACAATTACGGCTCGTTTTCTCAACGTCAATGGATTAATTCAGAGTGGATCGGATCTAATCGAATTCACGGTGGATTCCGATTTTTCGCCACCCGCTGGGTCGTCCGGATTCACCTTGGCCGATGGGAAGTCTCTGCTGCCTGGAATAGGATTTGGCGTGGCGGGTGTCCCCGTGGATGGATACTGGGATGCAGCGCGCCAAGCTCTTGTACTGGAAGAAATTAGGCCTGAAGGCGGAAAAATCCGAATTGCGGGCCAGATCCTGAGTACGGGAAATGGTCGCTTGCAAGTTGCGTCAGGGTATCCGTCTATCGAAATTGATAACAACAGTTCGTATCCAATCATTCTCGAAGGTATAGATAATTCGACACCCCGTCAGGGATTCATCGAAGTAACGGATACACATGGTGCAAATCCAACTCGAGTGCAATACGACTACAAAGCAGATAACAACACGATTGAAGAGCGCCAGTTTATCGGAACCGAATTACCAACGGACAAAATTGGTGATGGCATTGACAATGATAACGATGGCGATATCGACGATGGTCAAATTGGACGGATTGAGTATGCTCAGCAAGGTCCGACTATTGTCCACGGATTCAACGATAACATTCAGTATTTACCCGACGAAAATCTTCATTATGTCTGGACTGAAGGGCAACGGCTTACTGAGCAAATCGTCTCAGAGTACATACATAATACCGCCTGGTATACAGACCTGTTCTTCTTTATCGACTTTGATGAGTCGGATCTCGTGGGGCGAGAAGTGCGGCCCATAGACAACGAACCGCTGTTGGAATCAGAAACTGTGGAGGCTGAAGGGGGCAACGTTCCTGTATATGCTGAAGATCAAGCGTATACACTTCGATACCAGCGATTTGGTGACCCACGCGTCGAACTCAAGTCTGGAAAGACTCTGGTTTTGGACCCACTGCCGAGCATCGATTCTACGCAGATCCCGCCAACCCTGATTTGGTCCGATGATATCAAAGTCTACAAATATCAAGGCATCGATGGAATCATAGCGGAACTCTCCGAGATAGATTATTCCGACGAAAACATGTGGGAAGTCACGGACATTGATCCTCAGACTTTTCATCCGGAGCCCAACAAGGACAAGTTTACTAGTTGGTACAAAAACGATTTCGTCCAAGTTGATGGCCCGTACGATATTGGCAATGACAAACTGAGAACTGTGACTATTCGAGAACGAGGACTGAAAGACGTCTATACGCATACTTTGAAGGCTGATTACCCGATCGACATTTTGTTTTCAAAGTCCCCTGCAAATCCGCACATCAACATAGATTCCAAGGGCGGCATACAGATTATTGGTAACATTGCATCTGTTGATGGGGGAACCATCGACTTGTTGTCATTTGGCGGTTCGATCGAATCGGAGAGTGGAGTTGCGATCTATGGGGCGAGTCCGAATGTAATTGCTACCGGCGAAGTTTCACTGACAATCGAGGGAAATCAGGGACCGATCGATGTGCTTTCAAGTGAGAGTATTCGATTGTTAGCTATCTCTCCAGACAATATTTCCAGTTCGCTAAGTATTGGCTCAGTCTTGTCCAGTGGAGGCGATGTGACCATCAATGCGAAAGACGGAATACAAAATGAAAACGGTAGTTCCAAGATTAAGGGAAATCGCCTAGACCTGATCGCTGCCGAAGGAGATATTGGAACTGAGGCGTCCCCATTGAGAGTGGAATCTAATTACCTTGGCACAGGCGGTCTGACTGTATTTGCAGACGGGGATATTCACCTTGTCCAGACAGATGGAGATCTGTGGCTAATTCAAGCCAAGGAAACCGATCGTGCTTCCGTTGAGTCAATCAAAGGAGATGTTGAACTAATAGCACAAGATGGATCGATTCTAGATAAGGACAATGAATTTAAGAAATACAGCCCAAGTCCTAGATCCTCGCGTACTCAATCATTCCTGGCTGCTGGGATCGCGAATGGCTTGTGGACCAACAACGCCACCAAGTACCCATTATCTTCTAGCCTAGTAAAGTACCTTTATCCACATCAGGATTTTCTCGGCCAAACACCAATGATATCGGCCATAGAACGTATCAATGTTCGTGGAGGGCGAGTTACGCTTACCGCAAATACGGTTGGCGAAGAAGTTGGTCATATAGGTGAGCCAATCATTATTGGCAATCCAAAGAATTTCTCGGCGTTGACGGAAGTTCAACAGGGCATTCTAGCCAATGCCAATCCAACAGATGTCGTTAATGTAGCCTATGGACTTTACCGCTTCCTTGGAGAAGATCAGACAAGCGTTGATTTGGTCAATGAGAATTACGCGGATACGGATCGCTGGGAAAAACTCGATACGCACTTTGCAACCGGCCTGTCTCGTTCCGGTGAACTAAGCAAATTGTTGCATCCAGGGGATCGAGTGCGAGTCGAAAATGATTTCGATCACCACGGAGTTTATGAGTACTTTGGCCCCGTAACCGTTCTCGATTTGTTGAAAATCAATTATCTGGATCGTACCCAATGGCAAAAACTAACTGGAGACGTAGCCTCTGATGGTGGACCAGCTGATTTGACCGCTGGAATGATTGTCATCAACAAGCATGTCATTGATTCCTTGATTCTCCGCCCGGTAGAAGATATCAACGTCGATGCGAGCGAATATGTACAATCGACTGCAGGATACCGCACGGCGCTGGAGTCCTATGGCGATCTAAAACTGCGACGCGTAGAAAGTGGCGATGATGCCTATTTGCGCGCGTCAAATTCAGTTATCGATATCGGAGAGCGAACCGAATTGGCTGCGGTTGCTTCAGGCGGTGCGGTTGTAATAGGTGCTCAAGATGGCGTTTATGGGTCGGGAAGCGATGTCAACTTCCGATCACAAATTGCTCCGCAAGGGTCGCTGCGAATTCTTTCCGAAGGTGGCGTTAAAATTCTGCAAGTATCTGTAGATACACAACTAAATGGCAACGTTGTGCCGATCAACTCGCTATTCGTTGATCGCATACAAGCCAGTGGCGGAATTGATGTCACCGTAGCTGAAGGCAATCTGGTGCTGAACTACGTAACATCCAATACGTCGATCGCTCTCCAAGCTCAAGATCAGATTCTGGATGCATTTCCCTTCCATAAGGGTACGTATGTTAACATTTTCGTTCCACAGACTGCGACGCCGGGATCGGTCAGTCTATCAGCCAACGCAATTGGACAGTCCTCCGCGCCACTAACAGTTGATCTAAAAACTGGCAGCTTGTTCACATTTACCGATGGTGTTCAGTGGCTACATGCAGTCAGTGATCTTTCGGTGGCAGACGCTCAATCAGTCAATGGTTCGATTCTTATTACTGCCGAAAACCAAGTATTGGTCGGATCAGTGATGGCCCTTGGAGGTGCCGTTGTAATTGATGCCGATGGTAACATTCTAGACGTAGATAAAGATCAACAAGCCGACATTGTTGCAAAACAAGTTTTCTTGACGAGTCACGCCGGATCAGTGGGAGAGATTGGTAACGATTTGGAAGTCGACACCGAAGATTCAGTGAATGGTTTAGTGTCAGTTGAATCCAACGGCAATATCAATATTCACGAGACTACAGGCCGTTTGCGAATCCTGAATGCTATTTCTGCTACGGGTTCACGAATCCACTTTTCGAATCACGAAACCTCTGCCGGTGGCGAGGACTTGGAGCTAGTGGCTGGAGGAAACATCGTTTCCATAGCGGGTACTGTAATACTGGACGGAGCCGACAATGTGACTTTGGACGGCACATTGGATACCGGCACGTTCACCGTTTTCAGTGATACAACACCGGGAATAGATGCCTCTGGGGCAGTAGTTCAAATCAATAGGGATCTTCAATTCCAAAACGGAGAAATCGTTACCGGAGATGAAGCGGACCAAGTGATCGTAGCTGCCCTAGTCATGTCGGGATGGGTAATTCGTTTGGGCGAGGGCGACGACCAAGCCGTCGGCGGTTCAGGAAATGACATGATTTACGGCGGGCCTGGCCAAGACAACTTGCGGGGCGGTGCCGGAAATGATTGGCTGGATGCGGGGACGGGAGTCTACAACTACTTGGCCGGCGAGGATGGCGACGACACTCTGATCGGCTCTGTTGATGGTAGTGAATTTGATTCCAACTTCAGTGATGGCAACCATTTGGGCGATGTCCTGATAGGTGGAACAGGCAACGACCAGCTGTTTGGTCTCGGAGGCGCCGATTATATCGAAGGCAATGCAGGGGATGATTTCGTTGACGGAGGTGAGGGGAGTGACCGAATTCTGGGAGGTTTGGGAAATGATACTCTGTATGCCGGAGCGGGCTTGGCGAATGAAATCGATGGTGACGACGGCGATGATTTTTTGATTGGGTCGGATGTCGGCAATGATACCATGCGCGGTGGACTCGGAAATGACCAATTGATAGGACAGGCTGGCAATGATTTACTGTTAGGTGGCCCAGGTAGCGATTTGATAGATGGTGGAGCTGGTACGGACACTATTTTCGGTGAAGATGGTGATGATCAGTTGCGGGCTGGCAGTGGACAAGGAAACGTAATTCAAGGTGGCGACGGCGACGATTGGATCATTGGATCCAACGATGGCCCTGATCAATTGTTTGGAGAGGCAGGAAGAGATCGCATCCAAGGATTAGGCGGCAATGATGTTATTCATGGTGGATCCGACGACGATATCATCGACGGTGGGGCTGGTGACGATGAACTCTCTGGGGATGCTGGTAGCGATTTCCTGATTGGCGGGGCGAACAACGACGTCCTATACGGGGTCAACGCTGCCAATGATGGAGCAGACAATTCCGTCGACTACCTGTATGGAGATTTTGGAACAAACGATAATGAGCCTCAGTCGGGTCGAGATCAACTCTATGGTGGCAGCGGTTATGATTTGCTCTACGGAGAAGGTGATGATGATTTGATTGACGATGACCTGACAATACCAGGAATTCCACTTCCGAACAGCTCGCAAGATCTAATCGATTATGGAACCGGTGAAGGTATTGATCCTCGGATTTTCGTCACACCGACTGTCACCCCCAATCCACCCTTGCAACCAAACGCTGCAGCGTATCAACCGCCAAGAGCAGCTTACGCTGACGGGATTGCAGACCTGGGACGCTGGGGAGAACTCGCTGGTTCTGCGAGTGGTCGAGGAATCAATCGAGGCGTGATTACTTCACGTCCTTCCATTGCAGAATCACCAAGCGGAACCATTGTTGCTTGGAGTGAAGCCTTCAACAGTCGATCTAGAGTTTTCGTCGCACAATTCACTGGGCAGACTTGGCAAGAACTTCCCAATTTGCCTGGAACCGGTATTGTCAGTTCGGTTAGCTCCAGTAATCCGCACCTGTTGATCACAAATTCCGGAGTACCAACAATCACTTGGACGGAGAGAAACAGCACCGGCTCCCATATCATGTTGGCTCAATTTGATGCTGCTGCGAACGGTGGACTTGGTGCCTGGCAGGCGGTTGGGAATTCGCTTAGTAGCTCGGGTCTGTCTGGGATAACTCCAGGCGACCATGCACAAGTTGTAGACACCAGCTTTGGATTGGTAGTCTTCTGGGAAGCAGAAGTAGCAGGCGAAACGCAGATCTACGCCAAAGTATTCGATGGCTCGAATTGGGTCTCTCTGGGGGCAGGTAGCGACATTGGGGATGGAGTTAGTAACGCTGCAGCAAGTGCACAGGTTCAGGATATTGCCGTCAGTGCCCGAACTGGACGCGTCGCTGTGGCTTGGTCGCAACTAGATTCTGTATCTGCTACCCGTCAAGTTTATTTGCTGGAATACGACGGAAGTGCTTGGAACCAGATTGGAAACTCTGCCAATGGCAGTGGGCTAAGCGGTGGTGTGAATGGTTGGGGATCGCAAATCATTAGCAGCAACTCAGCGCCATCCCTCACATACTGGGGCTCAGATCTATTTGTCGCATGGCAGAGTCAGGCTGACCAGGAAGACGGAATTTCAATTGCAAGCTCCGTTGCAGGTCAACCCTTTGAAGCCGTGCAATATTTGGAATTGGATACTCGCAATTCTAAGCCGACGTTGGTTGACGATGGTAGCAGCTTGCAGCTTATTTGGCTGCAGAACTCAGCACACATCTACACTCGGCAATGGAATGGAGGCTCTTTCGAAGAAGTCATCATCGGCGAAGCGTCAGGACTTGGCATCACGGCAAGTGGAGGTTCGATTAGCGACCTGATTGCCAGTACAGACAACTCTGGGCACACTTCGGTAGGCTGGTTGGATTTAAGCGGCGCGTCGCCCGAACTACAGCTGAGAAGAAACACGAATTCTACGCTCGGAAACATATATACGGCTTCGGAGGCTGGCCCATCTCTGCAAGAAATTGTTGATAACAATGCATTGCAGCCGGGAGATATTGTCTATGTAGACGGGGAGTTGTCAGGAAACGTTGTCATATCTTCGGCTGACTTTGGCTTTACCGTAGTCGGCTTGCCCGGATCTCAGCTGACCGGCAATGTAACCATCGGAAGTTCTAATGTGGGATTCCAAGGGTTGCATGTGTACGGTGATGTCACTATGGCCGATGTAAGTAACGTGTATTTACGCGACAATCAAATCTCTGGTCGTGTATTCATACAGGGAGGAACCGGGCAGCAGATACTTCACAACCGTTTCACAACACCAGGTTCTGGTATTACAGTCGTCGATGAAGCCAATAGCGTCATCATTCGAGATAACCAATTTGAGAACTCATTAACTGCCATATCACTTGGGGATTCGAACGTGCCCTCTACTCTCGGGGCCGCTAGTGTGCACGTACTACACAATGAATTTCAAAATGTCTCTCAGGGGATTTTGATTTCCGCTGCCTCAAGCGGACAGATTGCAGCAAATTTTGTCCAGGCGTCTAACCTAGGCATTGGAGTCTTGGCACCCTTTGCGGGGCAGATTATCGACAATTCCATTTCTCAAGCACAAATCGGCATACACTACGCTTCCTCGACCACCGTCAGCCGGAATGACATTTTCGACAACGCAATTGGAGTGCTCTCGAACGTGGGCGGACCGCAAGGCGGTATCGGTTCCACCACCGGTAGCCAACCTAATGAGATTCATGACAACACAATGGGCGTTAGCTTGTCTGGAGGAGGCTCGCATTTACAACATATCTACCAAAACGAGACTGGTGTCGCTGGGATAGGATCGCTGGTTAGCTCGACTTTGGACCAAGGCAATCTAATTGAAGCAAATCAGATCGGAGTTGATATTTCGGGCACAGTTGAGCGTCAGAGGATAGGCCGCAATCAGATTGGCGTCTTGGCTCATGATCAGCAGTCAATCGTTTTCAACGAGATTTACCGCAATCAAAGTGGAATTGAAATAGACGGTGCGACAGATGTACGTGTCTATTCCAACACACTTTACACTCCAGTCGGAACCAACTTGGACATCGTTGGGGGATCCACGAACGTCGAAGTGCAAAATAACATTTTGTGGACCGACAATGGCTACGACATCTACGTTGCCAATGATAGCACAGTTGGCTTCTTTAGTGACTACAACGTCTTGCATGCCACTGGGAGTGGACACCTAGTCTATTGGACGAAAGATTTTGACGATCTCCTGGATTGGCAAGCCGATGTTGCTCAATATGATTTGAATTCTATCGGACGTACCGCCATCAATCCCTTGGCCTCCGAGCCACGATTTTTGGCAAAAGATCGTAATGATTATCGGTTACACGATCAGTTAGCTCGGCAGCGTAGTACCAACCCCGCAGTGGATGCAGGTCAAGCATTCCTTGACTGGGATAAATCCAACACCAATCTATTGACAAACTTTAGCTTCGAACAGGCTCTGACAGCCTGGACGTCGACCGCTGGATCCGAGGTTAATTCGACCAATCCAACTGCCTTCGACGATAATCTATATTTTTCAACTGGCAGTAATTCCGTTGCGCAAGTCTCGCAGCACATTGATTTCATCGAGCAAGGTTTGGGTGCAGAAGAGCTGGACAGCGGCAAACAAGTCGTTGTTTTTGGCGGTCGAGTTCGATTTGCAAGCGACATTCTTGGGCAATCTGCTAGCCTCTCAGTGACTCTTTGGGATGAGAACGATTCGGCCATACAAACTTTCCAGGTAGAAACCAACGGAGTTACGAATCGCTGGGAACTGATTGGTAATCGAGTGGCATTGCCAGTGGGCACCCGATCGGTAACTTATGAATTCAGCGCTACCAGCAACAGTTCAGAGTCAGTTAATGCCTTTTTAGATGGGGCATTCGTATATGTGCAATCGATTGAAACTGCCCCCGATATCGGTGCGCATTCAACGAATAACTTCGATGTGAAGCAAGCATCGCATCTGGCATTGCGGAGCCCAGAT
Organism: Planctomycetales bacterium; assembly: GCA_020427005.1. Classification (GTDB taxonomy): domain Bacteria; phylum Planctomycetota; class Planctomycetia; order Pirellulales; family Pirellulaceae; genus Aureliella. The sequence continues at coordinate 17,126 of JAGQOY010000074.1, read as the reverse complement.
TTGTATCAAGATTGGCTGCGTGACGAGGCAATCCCGATTCGCTGGGATTCGATCGGCAATGTGGCAAATTCACCAGTTAATATTGATCTTTTTCAAGATTCCCCGGCCGGACCAGTGTTCCTTACCAACATTGCGACTGCGGTACCTGACAACGGAATCTTCCTATGGACAGCAGCAGATGATTTCATTGATTACGGCACGTATGGCCTGCGAATTCAAGTTTCCCTAGCCGATAACCGGACTGTTTTAAGTCGCAGTTCCGAAGCCTTTGCGATTCCAGAGAATACCACCAGCTACTTCGTCAATGATAATTCTACGATTGGCGATGATTACACGAGCGCAGTAGGCAGTAATCGAAACACGGGGCGCATAGCCAGTGCCCCAAAGCCCTACCCAAATAATATTCTCAGAATCTATTCACTACAAAACGGTGACACTCTTTCCATCGACACTGGTGATTACGGTCTGTTGTCGCCGCTGGTGGTTTCCAGTACCCTTGGTTTGGGAGACGATCAAGGTTTTCTTCTCCAAGGTGTTTTTGGTGGTCCGCATACCGTTCTGTCGCATGCTAATCCGTTTACCGTAGCTCCTGTGTTGACATTTTCTGATGCGGACGACATGACTCTGACGGACATCGTACTGACGGGCGGATCTCATGGATTGCTGATAACCGGCGACAGTTCTGGAATCAATTTGCAAAGAGTTCAATCCTCGGCTAATTCTGCGGACGGAATTCACTTGGAAGGTAGCTCACAAGCCATTTCAATCGACCAAATCCTGGTATTGGGCAACCAAGGAAATGGCTTGTTCGCACTTGGAAATGTTGTCAGCATAGCGCACAGTCAGTTTAACAATAACGCACAAAGCGGATTTGTACTGATCGACTCCGGAGCGACGACCGTCAGAAACAATTCGTTTACGGGCAATTCCAGTCATGGCCTTTATGCGTCGAATAGTTTACCGGGCACGTTGCAAATCGGTACTCAAGATTTGTCGGATGAGTTTGGTAACTTAGTAAGCAATAATGGTGGAGATGGGATCCACGCTATTGGAAACGTGGTTGTAGCTGGCAATACGATCTGGGGGCACGTCGCCACCGACGCCTTTGGCATTCGATTAGCGGATAACGCAATTGCTGCAGAAAACGTAGTTCATGGAAACACAAATGGGATTGCATCAGACAATTCCCAAGTGTTGAACAATCGAATTTATGATAATCAATTTGGCCTAGAAATAGGCCAAGGAATTGCCACAGGAAATATCATCTATTCCAACGCGATTGGTGCACACGTAAATCAAAGCATGTTGAAACACAACTTGATTTATGCCAACAGCCAGACTGCAGTAGAATTGGAAGGATCGATCGGAACTGACCTCGTGAACAATACTTTGCACCAATCCAACGGAGTTGTGCTGCAGCTAACTGGCACGCAACCCTTGGCTCATTTGCGAAATAACCTACTATGGGCTGAAGGAGGCGTAGCCATTTCGACACCAGCAACCGCCTGGAATGGAACGCAAAGCGACTACAACGATTTCTATGTAACTGGAGTTGGAACACTCGCATTGTGGGGCGGCGATACTTTTGTTTCTTTGCCCAACTGGCAAGCTTTGGCGAATACGGACTACAACAGCTATACATTTGATCCGAATTTCCTAGATCCAACTGGCTTAGACAATTTCTTAGGATATTACGATTCCATTCAGGATGGACGCGATGATGATTTTCATCTTGCCAGCAGCTCAGGAGTATATCAAGCAGGTGCCTTAGCTCCGGTTGCAAGCGACAATGGAATCGGATTACCACAGCCATTGCTTGGCGCATGGACGACCAGTGCATTTCATTCACTGGCAATCGATGCAGGAGCCCCAAATGAGACGGTGGGGCAAGAACCTGCACCGAATGGAAACCGCGTGAACCTTGGCGCATTTGGAGGCACGCAGCAAGCATCGCTGAGTCACGTTCCTTTTCTGAGCGTGCTCAGCCCAAATGGAGGCGAGATTTGGAGCACTGGAGTAGACGTGCAAATCCTTTGGAATGCAGATGACCTGAACTCCAACAATACTACTTACCGCATCGAACTCTTCCAGGGAGGGAACTTCGCTCAATCCATTGCTAGTGGTGTGCCGGATACTGGCAACTTAACATGGCACATACCTTCCAATTTAGTGACAGGCGCTGACTACTCAATTAGAGTTCTGCGCATGGATGCATCGGGCTTGCTCGACTTCAGTGATTCCGGATTCACCATTGTGAACAACAATCAAAGGCCTGAACTAGTAGGTGCATACGAGTGCCAAGAAATCTTGGAGGATTTGCCCGATTCTCAGAATCCAGGTGATCTTGTAACGCACATGCTGGCCGGCATATTTAGTGATCAAGATGGACCTGCCGCTGGTTTAGCGATAACAGCAATTGAGAACGATCACGGCGACTGGGAGTATTCGCTGGATGGAATAAACTTTGCTTCCATAGCGCCGTTGCTAAGCGGGAACCAATTGTTGTTACTGGCAGCCGATGCAACGACACGTATTCGATTCCTCCCAAATCTAGACTATGCCGGAACAGCGCACATCGAGTATCGTGCTTGGGATCAGGCAGATTCACTTCCCTCTGGTTCGATCGCGACGACTCTCACGTCACAAGTACATGCTGTTGGAAATGAAATCAAATCCTCATCGATTAGCATACTGGCAGTCAACGACGCACCTTACGATCTGAACCTTACGAATAGTTCTCTGAAGGAAAAACTTCCCGCAGGATCTTTGGTTGGGCAGTTCCTCACTTCAGACATCGATTCATCGGACCCTTTCACGTACAGTTTGGTTGTTGGAGCCGGGGATGCCGACAACTCGAAATTTACGATTACTGGCGATCAACTGTTTTCCAGTCAAGTTTTTGACTATGAGACGCAAGATAGTTTCTCCATCCGTGTTCGAACCACGGATAATTCAGGCGATAGTTTCGAAAAGATCCTGACTATCCAAATACTCAACACGCCAATACGTGTCACCGGAATCTACGTCCGAGGCAGTGGTTGGAACAACTCCTACCTTGCCATGTTGGCCGCCAACGGTCTAGGATCCACCCTCGGAGGTTTTCGCTTGCCTGATGGGCCCAATCAGTTGGCAAACTCAAGCTTGATTACCTGGCAAACAATAAATCAGATATCTGTCACGTTTGACGAACCTGCGGAGATTGATCCGAATGCACTTCGCGTATTGAATGGACTGAATCAAGATCTGCCGTTGGCTACACTCGGATTCAGCTACGATGTTGGATCGCACACCGCACGCTGGACACTGGCAAACGCACTAACCGCCGGCAAGTATCTAATATCGCTTGAATCCGCCATGATTAAAGATGGCGGCTCAATGCCTTTGGATGGTGAATGGCTCACATCCGGTAGCTTCTATGAAACAGCCGGAGATAGCCTTGCAGGTGGCGATCTGAATTTTCTGTTCCGGTATTTGCCGGGTGATGTCACTCGCAATGGCCAAACAAACCCAGGCGACGTGAATCTATTGCGGAGTATTGGGACCGCATTTCCAGGACCAACTAATTATTGGTTAGACGTAACGGCCAATAATCAGATCAATCCAGGCGACGTCAACTTTGTTCGCTCGTTGGGCACCGTAGTTTTACCTAACGCCACTCCTACGATACCTCCGCCACCACGCGGTGGAGAACCTTTGATAAGCTCCCGAGGGTTCAACTCTGTTGGCCTATCAGCCAGCGTCAATTCATTGACGAGCGAAGATCTACAGAAGGTCACCAGCCAAGCCATTGAGACTTGGATGGGAAAGGGCATCGGAGAAGAAGAAAAATCTAAATTGCTATCGGTTCCCATTATCATCATGGACCTCGGCAATTCTCCCTACTTGGGAATTAGCTTCGACGACCATATTGTTATCGATAATGATGCGGCCGGTTGGGGTTGGTCATTTGCCGATGACGAACAGTTAGCAGATAATCTAAGCGTTGATCTGCTCGACGTGCTCGTCCACGAGTTCGGACATCAATTAGGGTTTGCAGACCAACATGACGCAGTGTTTGCCAATGATGTCATGTACTGGGAATTGGAAACGCAACGTCCACAAATGCAATTAAGTGGTGAGCAACCGCTTCGTCCGATTGAATCGCCAACACCAGCGATCCGGGATTGGCACGATCAATCGTTAATGATGTACCTCAATGAAATCGACAATCCGAACCGTGCATATGAACATGCCGGAAAGCGTCGCCAAATTTATCGGTGAGTCGTTTCGACCGCGAGTGATTAACAGATGGCTGTAGTTACTCTTCGGTGCCAGCTCGATTGATCTCCGCCTGGACAGCTCGGTATTGCTCCAAGCATGTATCCACTGATCGCTTAAGCCCTTCGAGCTGGTTGGACGAAAGAGCGCTTGCTTCCAGTACTGGACGGAGCCCGTCATAAAGTAGCTGAAATTGAGTCTTTATCAGATCTGTCATAACTCGAGGAACGGAGTGTTGCACAAGTACTTTTTGTTCTGGCAACTGTTGATTTGCCTTCTCCACGCGTTGAGCAGAATTGGAAATAGACTCGGCAACCTGCTGCCCCAGATTGGTAAGATTAGCATTTAGATGAGCGAGTCCTTCTTGCATGACCGTCAATTGGGAATCGTTGTCGGTCCTAGCAATTGCTTGAGCCAATGTGCGACGGATTGATTCCAGGCCATCTCGCAAGCCAGCCATGGTGCGCAAAACCTGCGCCGTGCTATCCTCTCCGCTAATTCCCTGCAGCCGAACGCTCTCGACGTACGCGAATTTGATTTGTTCCCAGCGTTCCGTTTCTTCTTTAGTTAGTCGATCAATCAGCTCCTTGAATTTCAGTAGATTAGATTCTCCATCGCGAGTCAATGTCTGTGCATCCTGTTCGTAATTTGCGATTACCAGCCCTAGCAACTCGTTAGAATTCATAACCGGCACCACGCGCTCGGCAATGCGATTCATATTGCGGTAGCTGCCCTGCAGTTTAAAAGGAGGCTCTGTGCGGTAAGCATCTGCCTGTGCGGCACTGCGAATATAGGCGCGATTGACGCGTAATACAACGTCACGAACAGTCAACAGTTTCTGCAGCACCGAAATGCAATCGGAAACTTGATCGGGTGACAGAGTCGATTCTAATTCTATTCCTGCCGCCGAGCCTCGTTCTGCAGCTCGAATAACTGCTCTTTGGTCGTGACTGGAGCAACGCGCTAAAGGCTGCAATACTGGATTGCTGGTCAGGCAGTTTTCAATGTAACTAAGTTCAAATGCTTCTCGCGACTCGCCGATGATTTCACCCAAGTTATAAATGTCGGCCCGATTGCTCAACATGTCAGGGATTTGAAACCTCTCACCACTTTCCGTGTACGGATTCCCAGCCATAACAACAGCGATGCGTTTGCCGCGCAGATCGTAAGACTTGGGCTGCCCCTCCCATACACCTTCTATACGTCGCGTAGCATCGCAAAGGGGAATGAACTTTTGCAACAGTTCTGGATTGCAATGTTGAATGTCGTCCAAGTACAGCATAACATTGTCGCTCATCTCCAGTGCCATGTTGATTCGTTGGACCTCTTCACGAGCAGCAGCATTTGTTGCTTCAGCAGGATCGAGCGAAGTAATCTGATGTCCCAAGGCAGGTCCATTGATCTTTACAAAGACCAGTCCCAGGCGGCTAGCGATGTACTCCATGAGTGTCGTTTTTCCGTAGCCAGGGGGACTAATCAACAGCAAAAGTCCCATCCGATCTGTACGCTTTCCCTCACCCGACGCCCCAATTTGTTTGGCCAAATTGTCTCCGACCAATGGTAAATAGACTTCGTCAATTAATCGATTTCTGACAAAGCTCGTGAGCACCTTAGGTTTAAAATCCTCAATGCGAAGTCGTTTTTCAGCTTGCTGCAGCAGCCGATGTTTGGTTTCCCGTAATCGCTGAAATCGAGGCAAGTTGTCTGACCTGAATTGCCCCAAGCGCGATTGGAATTCGTGGTAGTTGATAGCAATTTCGCCATGCGAAATTCGGGTGTGATCACCAACCAATCCACTCACTTTTCTAGCCGGAGTGACCTGAGAAATGTTTTCTAATTCTACATCCTGCAATACTAATCGCAGGGCGCATTCATCTAGATAATCGGTTAGCGAGTCCAAGTTTTCTTGTTCGCCACTAGCTCGTCGTGTGACAAAGCTGTCTACTACGTCAGTTGCTAATGCCCACGCACGTAATGGCCCAAGTGTCGAAACGCTTATGCTGGCAAGAAGTTTTTGCCGGTTCTCAACCGGCAAATGATCGAGCAATTCTTCCACGACTTTGGCGCTGCGCTGGCTACCGATGAACTGAGTAGGAGCTTGTAGTAACTGCCGAAACAGATAATCCGCAGCATGCGATAACTGAGATGTCTGCAGGAATCGCCGACCGTAACGTGACAAGACCTTTTGCAGTGTTGCTTTATAGGCAGTACCTGGCTGAGTCTCTGGTGCACAACTGATTAAGGTGCGCAGTTGTTCCATCCACAACCCGAGTTTTTCTCGCGTTTTGACTGGAACTAGAAGCAGCCATACATAAAGGGCTCGAGAGCGAATGGCCGGACTAAAACGTAGCAGATGCAATTTGGACTCAATGTCCAGAACCGCCCCAAGGATCGCAGCAGTATCGCGATCATGTACACCGCGAGAGTAACCTTCATCATGGCGAGGTTGCATTAAAGCCCGAATGTGATCGGTTTGACTTTGCAATTCACGCTTTAGAAAATCCTGTTTTTCATTTTCTGTCCAAGTTTGCAGTAAATGATGTGCAAGGAACTCGGCGCGATAGACCGCAGTAGATTCACTGGGTAAGTGTTGATTCCAAAGATCTTGAGCTTCGTCTAAAGCTGGATCATGAAGCGGTTGATAGAATTGAGTACCGGTCAAATGCAGTTGGCAGGTATCACCGCGAGTGACCGTTGTTAACTCGATAGGTTGCCGGTTGACACTGAAGGCGTGTCTTCCCAGTTGAATTAGTCCTTCACCGGCAGTATACAAATCCTTCCGATCTCGCAATTGCCGAATGGCATCGTCGTTTAGTGTCTTGAGCCGAGTCAGCACGTCCTCCATGCGGACTGAATCACCCAATTCCTTTAATTGATCCGCGATTTGCCGGACCTTATCGACCATCGGATCGGATGCAAAATAGCTTCGCAACTGGTCAGCGTCATCGATTCGTTGACTTCGCGACGCAATTCCTTGAAGAATACGATCGGCCGCATTTCCAAGCCCATCTGCCCGACGGGATCGAGCTTCGGTGAGCTGTTGTCGCCTGGCTTCAAATGCTTCATAGAGCGTTTCGCGTTTCTCAGTTAACCGAATAAGGAGTTCGTCGAATTCAGCGAATCGCCCCTCCAATTCTTCCAGTTGCAACATCAGTCGCGTGAGCGCATCGTCAACCTTTTCCGGCGTGTCCGCTGTTTCCAGCGCACCAGCCACGGCTTGGTCGATCAACTTCGTTTGCGAAGCAAAGTCCGCTTCCATTTCGCCCGAAAGCAGTTCTCGAACTTTTGCTTTCAACGTTGAACGAACTCGATTGAGTTCTGCCAACAAGTCGCCGGTCCGATCGACAATAGCCGTGCGTTGAGTTAGATCTTCGATCTTTAGTTGCGAGACCGTGGCGATCAAAAGTTCCAAATCGTCACCGATCTGATCGCATTGCTCAGAGAGCTTGCGTCCATCGTTGGCGGAGTTTACTTGATCGATGGCGTTTTGAGTTTTGCTAATTCGATCGTGATAAGGAACGAGCGATTTGTCATCTAACAAAAATTGGACGCAGCGGTGTCCTACGCGTTCGGCTGTCTCTATCAGAGACTGTTCTATTTTTTCGACAGCCTCGAGATCAATGTACCTACGTTCGCGTAGGCCGATTACATGCCCCCGTTGTGTGCGGACGGCGGATAATTTTTGAACGAAATCGATGACGGAAGTGAATTGTGAACGTTGTATTTCCTTTAACAACTCTTCAGTAGCTTTTGTGGTGTTATTAAGCGCGGCTTCCGTTTCGCGTCGCACTCGAACCACTTTGTCGAACTCTTCGACTGCTGCGGCAGCCGCGTCGCGAATACTCCTTAGCGGTTCAGCCAGTCGCTGAGTTTCCTCGCGATCAATCCAAAAATAGTTATCCAGTAGGTCCGTGGCTCGTTTCACCACATCCAGATAGAGATCCGCATAGGAATCGTCACGATCCAGTAACAGTAACAGTTCTTGACATTCTGCCATTCCCCGAACCAATTCGCGATTACCAATTTTGTATAGTAGCGAATCCGTTTCAACGTGCAGCTTGTAATCGGCTCCTACCATGGGAGTCTGCCAAACCTGCAGCGCATGATGTTTTTGAGCATTCTCCTGCGAACGAAATGTCACCATCTGCCCGTCTTCAAACAGGGCTTGTCCGTGGCAAACGAGCGGCGTGTCCACTTCTTGGCGAATCAGATTGTATCTCAGGTGTAAGTATGTGCCTGACTCCAAATCGGTGAAGATATAGAGATAGTCTTCTCCGTTAGGCGCAGCAATCATGCGTTCGAACAGCAGGTTATTCATGCCATGGTCGAACAGCTTAAAGTCACCGGTCTGTAGAAAGAAACCGTCTGCAAATATAAGCCCGTGGTCATCGGGCAAAAGTTGGCAGCTGTGTGCTAGAGCATCCAACCTCGTTACTTGTTGCCGTTTAGTACTGAATACTAGATAACGGAACTCACGTTCTTGGTAGGGTCGCATCTTGAGCAGTACGATGTTACCCAGTACACAGTAGTAGACCTCGGCGTCGTCGAGAGTTTGATCAACATGTTCGACTGGCTCGGCATAAATACCACTTCCATCTTCCGTGTTGTCCTCTATTTTGATCGTCAGGTCACCGCCAACGCATTCGACAAAAACTATATCCTGGATGGAGATGTGCGGATGCTTTCCAGTTCGATGCATGTCTCGATTGGCTCGCAACCAACGAAAGGCATGCTGCTCAGGAAATCGGACTTCCTGATCGCTACGATTGTCAATATAACGAATGGAGTCTTCTTCGATTGCCCATTTGAAAGCTTTAACATCCTGCGTAGTTTTGCCTACTTGAAAGACAAAGTAAGCCAACGGTCCTGAAGTAAAGAAGCGTTGAAACGTCGTGTTCTTATAATAGCGATAGAGCTCAGCAAAATCGCGTTGAAAGCGATCGTCGAATACCTGTTGAATATCCAACATATGGGCGACCTCTCCCTCTAATCGGTAGAGGCTGAAGACGTCGCGAGTAGAAATATCGGACTTCAGGCCAAACTGAACGTTGTAGCCGAGCAAAACCCGATTCCCAATGGCGAGTAGATCGCGTGGTACGCAGTTGTTGTCAGTTGCTACGTGGGCCGTCGTTAGTAAACGCGTTTCAATGTTCCCAAACACCGCGGACCGGGCAGCATTCAGTTGTTGAAAGCGCTCTCGTAGCGTATTCGCGGCTTCCGTAAGTCGATTCCGCAAAACTTCGTAGGTGCCTGAAGCTAGAGATTCTGTCATCTCAAAATCCATAAGTTGCCAAAAATCTGATTGCTTGTCGCGCTAGGTTCATTAGTGAACGCTAGCGCATCAGGAATCATAAGAAAGGAAAGGCTACAGTGAAATGGTTTGCACTATGCCTTTGCTTTATTGCTGGCAGCCTTGGCGGTCAGGAGTTTGCCCACGGGTTGGTCCGTCAAGTTCAACGTACCTGCCATGCCGAGCAGGTTGACTAGTTGCGAGCGCAGGCTGTCAGAGCCACCGCTAGACATCATTTGGGCAATAAGAGCCGCCACGCTCAAGTCCTTGATTTCGCCAGAGGATAGATTGAATTGCCCAATCAAGTCCCCAAGTCTTTGACGAAACTGGTCTGGATCGCCAGTGAAAAACGTGTTCTTGATGTCCGTGGCTACTTGTGAATTGTAAACGAAGCGATCGATGGCTTTACCTCCCTTTACGGCCGAAGAAATCTGTTCGAAGAACTCGCCGTCACCTCCGACGATATCGATCTTGGCCGCTTTCAATGCTTCTCCGAGCACCACGGCCTGTTGGGCGGCAATTTCTTGCTGGGCTGTAATGGCAGCGATCTCGATCGCCTTTTCCTTGTCCAGTCGCAACTTGAATTCCTCGTGCTCCTTGCCGACACCATCCAACTGCTTCATGGCAGAGGCTTTTTCGGTTATGCCTTGAGCTTCACTCAAATAGCGTTCCTTGAGGATTTTGGCCTCGGCCATACCTTGCTTTTCAGTAGCGATTGCTTGAGCTTCCTGCACCTGCGCTTCAGCCAACCCCTTGGCAGCATGATCAGCCGTGGCAGCTTCGGCGAGCAATTTCTTGGCAATCGAACGCTTTTCAGCCTGGTCACGTTCTGCCTCGGCTTCGATGCGAACCTGTTCGGCATGCAGTTCCGCTGCCTTGCGAGCCGCTTCCGCAGCCTTAATCTCTTTTACGAGCGATTGTTCTGCAGCCATTTCAGCCGCTGTAACTTCAACCTTTTTGCGTCGATCTGCCGCTGCGAATTCCTCAGTATCTTTGATCTTTTGCTCTTCTTCTACAACCGCTCTTTCGACTACCACGCGTTCGCGAATAACCTCTTGAATATTGCGGCGTTCAATTTCGATCGCCTTTTCCTTTTCCACTTCAGCCACACCAACAACTCGCATGCGTTCCGTGGCCTCTAGGGATCGATCGCGTTCCACGCGTTCAAGTTCCACGGCGTCAGTACGTTCTTTGTTGCGTTGGGCCACCAGAATTTGACGACTTTTGTTTTCCTCTGCTACGCCAAGATCTTCATCGGTAGCGATCCGAGCTCGCTCGGCGGCCAATCGGTTTTCTTCCTCTACCTTTTTGGCAGCAGCTCGTTCACGTGCCTCGATCTCACATATTTCCCGCTTTTGCTTTTCGACCGCTTCGACCCGTTGTCGCTCCAATTCCATTATGGCCTCAGCCGCTTCGACGTCCTGCTTTTTGAGCGTCTTTTCGCGTTCACGAGTAAAGTGGTTTTCCTTGATCTTTTCTTGGCTAGTCAGTTCAGTAATTTTCTTGATACCTTCGGCATCTAGAATATTGTTGGGATTCAGCAATTCCAAACGGGTCTGTTCCAGAAAATCAATCGCTGCATCGTCAAGTTTGTAACCATTCAAGTCGGTACCGATAACGCGAAGGATCTGCTCCTTGAATTGTTCACGTTTATCGTACAGCTCTACGAATTCAAACTGCTTGCCTACTGTCTTGAGCGCCTCTGAGAACTTGGCATCAAAGAGTTCTCGCATGGTCTCAACTTGACTTGCACGACGGCATCCGATGGACTGGGCAACCTCGCGCATCTCTTCTTGAGTCTTGTCGATGCGTATGAAGAATGCCACGCGAATATCCGCGCGAATGTTGTCCTTGCAAATCAAGCCTTCCGATCCCTCCCGAGCGATTTCAAAACTCTTGAGGGTCAGATCCATTTTTTCGTAACGATGTACCACTGGAAACACAAAAGTTCCACCGGCAGTCACGACCTCCATGCCTCCCCAACCGGTACGCACCACGGCTTCATCCGGACCTACCTTGACGTAGAATTTGCTGGCACCCGCGGCTACGAAAATACTGAATAGGATGAATGCTCCAACCGCAATTGCAACGTAGAGCAGGACGTCAGTCCATGCACCCAAGAGCAATAGATTCAACATAGGATTCTGGTCCTTGAGTAAAAAGTAGAGTTAGTTTGCTTTCTTAGTTTCTGATATATCAACGTGCGCAGGCATTTGTTGTGTCGGCGAAACGATGTACACGCGACGTTTGGGATCGTAATGCGTAATCCAAACACGGGCTCCGCGAGCCAGATGCACGCCATCGGTGCGGACATTCAGTAGTAAAGGAGCACCGTCCGTCGGAAATTTGACTTGGCCAAAATCCGGTGATGCAGTACTGGAGGAAATCTCACACTCCTTACCAATTAAGTCTAAGGATGTGTGCTTTTCTATCAGGAACCAAGGTCGCATGGGGGCAGTCGCAAATTTCGTGATTAGGCCCGCGATAAACAGATTGCGGATAACTAGCAAAGTGCTCCAAATCCAATTGGCAGAAAATAAATGCGAATCAAGTAACGTCCATGATGTGGCTGACAGGAGCCACCACACCACGATAAAGACCCCCATCCAAATGATCAAAGGTACTGCATGGATATTTAGCCACCGCATCAACACGATCGAAAATCCGGTAACCGTTTCTGGACCGCTTGGTGCGCTAACATCAATATCAATATCTAAATCCAAGTCATTGCCTGGTAGATCTAAGTCTATGGCTCCCAATAGGCCGAACGAGCACCACAGCAGTAGGAAACCCAAGGCCAGTGTCGCAGGCAAAACTGGACCGATCACAAGTGCATTTAGAGCTTCCATTACATTGAATCCTATTGGCTATGTGCAGCGCCGGGCCGAAGCGAAAGATCCGTGAGCGTACAATTTCAGGCCGTGATTTCTTTTTCTCAAGGCGCACAAACCGTTAAAAATCCTTGGGGTACCGCCCTTACGGGATCGCAACTGCTGCCCTGAAATATAGGATTCTGAAAAGGAAGCGAGTCCGAAAATTAGATTTACGTGAAATTATTCGCGGCAAAATGTTCGTGTTTATAGAAGTTGGGCAGCGCGCGCGAATCTCTTGTTGGGCAAACTGAAGGCAAATCATCGATGGCGCGCAAGTTATTAGGATATCACAACTTACCGACGCTATGCGTTTCCGGTGTGAGAATCGAATTCCCCGAAATTGCGGTCTCTTGTCATGCAAAAGACACAATTTACGCCTTTGTCTGCGGCATCTCTTTGCCAATGGTCGGATTGCGATACCAACGAAACCACTTCAGTGCAGCCATCTATCGAGTGATGGGATATGACGCAAAATCAATGGTTGTGCTAACTCTTGCAGAAAGTGCGTACCGCGGCCCAACCATCACATTTGATACGAGCGGAAAAAGCAGTTGTTGAGTTCGACCTTTCGCTCTTCGTTTTTTCTTCCTGTTGTGGCAGCCCAGACTAGGTTTCACTAAGAACATCCTGGCTACAACAGGAATTTCCAACGTTCATATCGAGTTTGCCCCCTCGATGAAGTTTCAAATGCCGCGAGAACGCAATGCAAATCCAGGGAACTACATCAACCCTTTGGCAAACCGAACCAGATACCGTACCTTTCGTAGTATCACCGCCACTTACGGAACAGCGTAACGCTGCCAAGCTGTGCAATGTGTTACATATTATTAACGGAGAATACTTCTCGGGAGCAGAGCGAGTACAACAGCTTTTGGGTAGGGGCTTAGGGCCATATGGCTACAACGCAACCTTTGCCTGCGTAAAGCCTGGAAAATTTCCGACTTTCTGCAATCTGCGAGCAGGTCAAGTACTGCAGACACCAATGCGCAGTCGCGTTGACTTGAAAGTGGTAACCGAGTTAGTGGCACATGTTCGTAGCGAGCAGGTCAAATTGCTGCATGCTCACACGCCTCGTACTGCACTCGTGGCGTCGATCGTAGCGGCACGTACACGTACGCCGTGGATCTATCACGTCCATAGTCCAACTGCTAGAGATAGTACGCGTGGATTTGTCAATCGAATCAATGCAGCCATCGAATCGTTTTCGATTCGCAATTGCGCTCGATTGATTACGGTCAGTCGAAGTTTGCGCCGGGAAATGCTCAGCCGTGGAGTGTCACGGCACAAACTGAGCGTCGTACCAAATGGCGTCCCTGCGATTGACCCCATTGAGACTTCGTTTCGAGAAGATTGCCCAACTTGGCAAATGGGATTAGTAGCTCTCATGCGTCCTCGAAAGGGCGTTGAGGTGGCCTTGGATACATGGCAAATACTTAAAGATCGGCAAATGCCGATTCAGCTTCGACTAATCGGAGGCTTTGAAAATCTGGCCTACCAGGAACAAATACTGGCCAAGATTCGCAATCAGGGACTGAGCGAACATGTTGTTTGGACTGGGTTTACGGACGATGTTCCAACTGCCATTCGAGAACTGGATGGCTTGCTTTTACCAAGCCTTTTCGGCGAAGGTATGCCAATGGTCGTACTAGAAGCACTGTCGGCGGCAGTACCAGTCGTGGCGACTGCTGTGGAAGGAACACCTGAAGTTGTTCGCAACGGTGTAGAAGGAATTTTGGCCGAGCCAGGTGACCCACAAAGCCTGGCTTTGGCCATCGAGCAGTTCATTTCAAGTCGTAACCGATGGGTCGGAATGAGCAAACGTGCCCTTAGCCGACATCGTGAACAATTCAGCGCTCAACGCATGTGTCAACGCGTAGCACGTTGTTACGATCGCGTGCTAGCCTGAGTCTCCCTCTCTCCGTCGTGACTGCACCTAGCGTACGGTAGCCTTTGGTCTGCCAAGTTAAGATATGCTAAACGATCGTTTGCCATGAAGATCGGTAGCTTGCTCGTTCAATCGCTGTCGTCTATCGGATGTCGAGATTCAGCGAATTGGTTCACCCCGGCGATCGCAATTCGCCCTGCTCATTGGCTTGCCAGAGTTGTCTAGAATTAACATCGAGCGCCGTAAGCCAACCGCCATTCCAAGCCGACGTATCGATACACAACAAGTATCCCAAATCCAGCACCTCTCCGTGCTGAGAATGTCCAGCGACAGCCGTCTTACCAGAACATTGAATCTTCGGCGGCCGAAATTCATGTTGCGACAGCCAGCATAAAGTATGGTCGTCTAGTTGATCGAGCAGCACTTCAGGGCGGTAGTTGGCATGCATGAAGATATGAGTTTCCGTCTCGAAGCACAAACGGCACGTCCGCAAGAATCTCACATGCTCGTGCGGAATCAGACTCAAACTGCTGGTCGATCCATATGAATCTAGCGCCGAGTCGCCACCGCAGTTAAGCCAAAAGCGAAAGTTATCCTTGCCGTCGAACGCATACAACATCATCTGGTCGTGATTACCCAGAATCGGCACCAAGCAGCCTTTCTTTTCCAGTGCAATCAGGTGATCCAGCACTCCCTTTGAATCGATCCCCCGATCCACGTAATCCCCCAACGTCACGATCGTATCATCTACACCAGGCTCGATCGCCTTGAGTATGGCTTTCAGCGCAAGCGAACAACCGTGGATATCACCAATAGCAATGGTGCGTGACAACTTATTGCCCTCAAACAACAACTATAAAATGGTCGGTGAACTCAGCGGGCCTGCAAACTTGAAATGTGCTGGACAGCATTCCGGATGACTCCAGGAGTTCCTTGTACTTCATCTTCCTTATACATTTTAGCCGCTAATGAATTGATGAGGCTATTGATGCAACTGGTAATCAACACATATGGTACGAGCTTGCGACGACGCGGTGAACGATTTGTGATCAGCCACCGGAGCCGGCCACAACCGATTGAATTGGCCGCTTCGAAGGTGCAGAGTGTTGTCATCGCCAGCAGCATCCATTTGACTTCGGGTGTGATTGAGCTTGCTGCGCAGCACGACATCGACATTTGCTTTCTTTCGAAAGATGGTCAACCGTACTCAAGAGTCTGGCAATCGAGGCTGGGTAGTACGGCCGCCATTCGTCGCGCGCAATTGTGCGCTGCGGACGATGATGTGGGAGCCGCAACAGTTTCTCAATGGATCGCCAAGAAACTCGAAAATCAACAACGCTTTTTGACTCAATTACAGTCTAAACGGCCGCAAGGAACCGACGCATTTGACACTGCACTGCGTTTATTACCAGATACGGTACAAAAACTCCTTCAACTGTCTGGCACGGTTACGGAAAAGCGCGCATCCATTATGGGACTCGAAGGGGCGGCCGGCAGAGTTTACTTTGAATGCCTGTCCAAGCTAATGCCGTCAGAGTACCCATTCAGTGGCCGCAGCCGACGCCCCGCAGTAGATCCGTTTAATGCAATGCTCAACTATGCCTACGGAGTCCTGTATTCGCAAGTCGAGCGAGCTCAGATCCTGGCCGGTCTGGATCCCCAAATCGGCTTTCTGCACACGGACAACTACAACAAGCGGTCGCTAGTGTTCGACATGATTGAGCCGTTTCGAATCATCGCGGAAAAGTCAACAGTGTTGCTCTTCACTGGGCGGCGAGTGAAACGCGAGTTCTTTCGAGAGGTTCCCGGCGGGATAGAACTTGCCCCAGAAGGTCGCGCGGCGTTGATTGCAAACTTGAACGAGCGGTTGGACAAGGCGGTCAAATATCCAATCCAGCAACCGAAGCGCCCGGGCGGCAAGAAAACTCGGCGGATCAAACTGCGCGTCACCATCCAATACGAAGCTCACGCGCTGGCCAACCAGCTATTAGGGAGATGTGACTTACCTCGCATCGTCGATAGCGATTCTCTATTTGAAAACGATGATGGTTGAAGGCTCGCAACAGTGAAACCACACTGTTGTTATCAAGTACTTGCACCGCAACAGAAGGACAGTCAAACGATGATCGTCACTGCCATCTACGACGTCAGCTCAAATTCAATTCGCAAAAAGCTGTCCGACCGCCTACTGGACGCTGGACTAATTCGCGTTCAGAAAAGTGTTTTCCTTGGCAACCTTGACAACAACCGCATCGACGAATTGGCACTTTACGCGGCTGACACCTTGGAGGAAGACGATCAATTCTACGTCATTCCCATCCACCGCGACGACTTGAACGCAGCTCGAATCATCGGTCCCGGCTTTGATGATCGATTGGTGGCTGATGAGATATTGACCAAGGTGATTTGAGGGGGAGCAATAAAACTCATCCAACGATCCAACACAACAAGGATTGAAACCCAACGCCAGCCAGACGCTGAGCTCGTCTATTTACCGCCTCAGCCAACGATCCAACACAACAAGGATTGAAACTATCCAATAATTCCACTGCCGCGAATCGCATCAATGGCCTCAGCCAACGATCCAACACAACAAGGATTGAAACTCAAATTGCGGCAAACTGCTTTCCAGAAATTCATTCTTGCCTCAGCCAACGATCCAACACAACAAGGATTGAAACCGTTACATCCAGACCAGCGGCCGTATCGCCAAACAAGCCTCAGCCAACGATCCAACACAACAAGGATTGAAACCCTTACATTAACGGGGCAACAAAAATCCAACCCCGTGCACCAACAAACTATCCAAAACAACAAGGCT
>JAGQOY010000073.1:18518-30781 GCA_020427005.1 Planctomycetales bacterium | reverse complement strand
AGGGATTCTTGATTGGAGGTACCTCCGGACGCACAACTCTCAATGGTGAAGGCTTACAGCATCAAGATGGTCAGAGTCAGCTGAACGCGATCGCGTTTCCGCTTATCCGAGCGTACGATCCTGCCTTTGCATACGAGACCTTAGTCATCGTTTTGGATGGCATGCGACGACTTTATCAGGAAGACGAAACTGCCATCTACTATATCTCGGTTGAAAATGAGAATTATCAGATGCCAGCCATGCCCGAAGGCTGCGAAGAAGGAATTGTGCAGGGCATTTACAAGTTCTCGAGTCGTGAAGTCAAGAATGCGAAAGCTCGAGTGCAATTGTTTGGGACGGGGCCGATACTACGTTCGGCGCTAGCCGCCCAGGAGCTATTGGCAGACAAATTCAAGGTTGCAAGTGACGTTTGGAGTGTAACAAGCTATACCCAATTGCGTCGCGACGCTCAAACTTGCGAACGCTGGAACATGCTCCATCCCAATGAAACTCCCATGCAAAGTTACATTGAAAAAGTGCTGAGTGGGGTTGAGGGCCCGTTCATCGCTGCTAGCGACCATGTGCGTGCCGTCCCTGAGCAATTAACGCGCTATATCCCAGGTGATTTTTTTGTGTTAGGAACTGATGGCATGGGCCGAAGTGAAATGCGAGAGACACTTCGAAGGCACTTTGAAGTCGATGGTGAGAGTATCGCCATTGCATCGCTTTATCGTTTGATGAAACAGGGCGTTATGACAGCGGCGGATGTTCAGAAGGCGATAAAGGATTTGAATTACGATCCCGAAAAAGTAAACCCACTTTACGCCTAGGTCATGAGTTCCATAAATTGAGGTTTCTGAATTGGGCCTCAACTGTTTATCTTTTTGTGATCAGACCACGTCAGCAAACTAGGTGCCCTAAGAAATCAGGCAAGAGATAGTGCTATGGCAATTGATGTAAAGCTTCCGGACTTGGGTGATGGTATCGAGTCCGGCGATGTTCTTGAGATCCTGGTTAAAGAGGGAGATTCGGTTAAGAAGGACCAGGGCCTGTTGGAACTTGAGACGGACAAAGCAACGGTCACTGTACCAAGTCCGTCGGCTGGAAAAATTGTCAAGATAACTGTTACGGCTGGCCAGACAGTGGCTATCGGGAGCGTTATTGCGCAATTGGAAGCGGACGGTGCTGCAACCGCACCTTCGACCGCGCAGACGCCCTCGCAGCCTGCCCCAGCACCAGCTGAAATGAATGCTGCCGCGCAGCCGGTGGCATCGGCACCGGTGGTGCCAGAAGCTAAGCCTGTCGTTACGCAACCAACAGTTCCGCCACTGCCGACACCAATTCAAGCTGGGCCCGAGACGCCAGCGCCACCGCAACTTGCCAGCCCATTACTGGCTCAAGCTAGCTCAGAAAGCACGGATGTGGCCGCAGGTCCGGCCGTCCGCAGATTCGCGCGTGAAGTTGGCGTGGATCTCACGCATGTCTCTGGCACGGGCGAAGGCGGTCGCATCACTCGAGACGATGTGCTGCGTGCGGTGCGCGAGTCCAATGTGTCACGAACCTCGGCCGGCACACCGGCTGCAGTGGCTGAATCGCACTCCACATCCTTGGCGCCAGTGTCACCACCGGTCGCGGCAAAAGTTGGTGGCAACAAGCCCATGGTTCTTCCCGGAGATCCCGGCGCGGATGACTATGGTGCTGTCCGGGTAGAACGATTGTCGAAGATTCGCAAAACCATTGCCGCCCAGATGCACAAGTCATGGAGTACGGTGCCGCGAGTAACAAATTTTGACGATGCCGATGTCACCGATTTGGAGGCATTTCGCGCATCCAGTAAGGATGACTATGCAGCGGAAGGCATCAAGCTAACGACGATGCCGTTTTTGATCAAAGCCGTGGCCACTGCACTTCGTCATCATCCCGCGATGAATGCAGTTATTGATCTGGAGAAGGAATCGATTACCTACCGTGATTATGTCAATGTAGGGATCGCGGTGGATACGGACCGTGGACTGGTAGTGCCTAATATACGACATGCGGATCGTTTGGGTGTACCAGATATCGCGCGAGCTCTGGCAGATTTGGCAGCTCGTGTTAGGACTGGTGATTTTGGTGTAAATGAGTTACGCGGTGGTACTTTCACCATTAGTAACTTGGGTGCAATCGGAGGCACGTATAGCACACCAATAGTTAATGTGCCCGAAGTGGCCATCCTGCTCGTAGGTCGAACACGTAAGCTGCCTGTGGTTATGGAGGACGATTCTATTCGACCTCGTCTCATGATGCCTCTTAGCCTGTCTTATGATCATCGGTTAGTCGATGGCGGAACAGCGGCGCGTTTTCTAAATGATGTGATCGCTTACTTGGAGGCACCAAGTCGCTTGCTGCTAGCCATAAACTAACACCCACATACGGGTTCTGTACCGATATGTAAGCATTCAATTGAGTGCAAAAGTTCGTGGAATGTACTAGACTGGTGGGGTGCTGTAATGCTCGGCATTGGGCACGCAGTCTTGCCGTCTTTTCTGGTGCAGAGAACTTGTTATGCAAAATACTCGGGTCAGTGCAAATTCGTTACGTCGTTTGCCTGCCAAGTGGGTGATTGTATTTGTCCTTGCAGTATTGGTTTACGCTTGGGCTCAGCCGCAAATAAATGCGCGCTGGGGTCTGAATCTGCCTGCCCTGACCGATTTGCTGGGCGAGCAACAGGCCAATTTCGGCCATGAAGGCGAACACGACAATTCTGGACATGCGACGGCCGGCGACGCTAGAAAAAATAGTGAGCCGAATCTAACGCAGGACACCCAAGACGTTGAGGGCGATGGAACCGGCACTCTTGCTCATACCACCGCTGTTGAGCCTGCGATTGAATCCGACTCCCTAAAGTATGGTTTGCTACATTTAGTCGGTGACGAGATCTACGAGAGTCCCGCTGGTCTACGCTATCTTCCTATGGCTGGACCAGAGCAACATCGTTTGAATCATATCTTGCGTCATCTGAGCGATCAAAATGATCGGCCTGGTCGACATGGAGTATTTGATGGAGATATGACTCAGGTGCTGCGATGGATTGATTTGGCCTACGAGAAGGCACAACGGAAAGAAAGGGGCACTAGCGCAAGGCCTCAAGGTGATCGTATGGTGATCGCCGTTAAGTTTGAAAAGCCCATTGGTTTTGTAGGTGGACGCGACGGAGCTCGAGATGGGCATCCAGATGCGATGAGCCTGCAATTGGTCCTGGAAGGAAAGCACGTGATTACTGCCTACCCGTTTTGATTCTCGGGATTGACCCACGAAAGAGATTGAATGAATAGTAGCAACTCTTCCTCTGCTGAACCGCCGTTGCCATGGGTCCACATTGGAGATTGTCCGATTTGCGTTAACGGATTGGCTCGGGTCAGGTGCTGTACAGATCCCCAACATGGCCAGCATCTATTTGCTATGTGTGATGAGTGCGAGGCGTTGTGGATTACTCCCGCTACCGACGGGGATATAAAGTTTGCTGATCCAGTCGACCCCAAGTGCCCAATATGCGGGAGTGATTTGTATGGGCCACAATCGAATTGGTGCCGTCCTATCGATCTGCATGACACCGAGTGGTCGTTAGCTGCTATCATCGATATTCCCGACGATAGTCAGGGCAAGCGGAGTCACGTTGGGGAATGCCCCAGGGAGGCGATCAAAAGTCGAGAGGATGAGCTAACGATCGACGACTTGCCATGTGTACTGGATGCGCCAAACGATCCTACGTTGGATCGTCCGCAAGCTGGAATTCCGGGCACGCGCGAGACCAACGAGTTTGAATTCGGCCAGGAGTCTCCCGAGCCTGGATGTTAATTAGCTTGCGTTACTGCACCGACTCAGTATTTTCTTGGGCCTGACGTCCCATGAATGCCATAGGATGATTCCGACTTCATGAAATCATGGTGCCCTTCCCTGTTCGTTCGCAACGTGTTGGGAGTCAAATTGTGGAGCAAGAAAAAACAGAACTGAAAAGGACGGGAATTAGCTCAATTGCCGGAGTGCGGACGGTGCTTCCATGGCACCAACTATCTTTGGCCGAAGTCATTTTTACACTGACCTTTCTGGCCGTGCTGATGGGGCTTGAAGGGCTCATTGGAACGCTGGCGGTGTCTGCAATTGGAGGAGTCTTCGTGGTGGTTGGCTTGCTAAGATTATGGCGTCCAAGTAATTACCTGCTGGGAGGCCTTGGGGGATACATTGTCGCTGGTGCCGTGGCTCTGCTCATATCTTGGATGCAAAACGCGCAGGGTTCTGACATGTCGATTCTACTTTTATGTGTTTGCTTGCTAACGGTTGGCTATGTGGCAGGTCAACTGATGGCAGTTTTTGAAGATTATCCAGGCTAGTAGGTTGGGTAAAAGATTAGACGCACTTGGGGGTTGAGGCTTTTAAGGGCCTCGGACTTGATCCAATTTGCCTGAGTGCGTTTTCCCTCAATCATGTCTCGCCAGAGGAATTGACTTTCAGAGATCGGAGCGTGATTTGCATTCGGAAAATCAGACGAAGGCCGACTGCTATTCTGCAGGCGAACGGCCCTGGATGGAGTTTGGGCAGCGACTAAGAGGGGAGTGGTTGGACCCTGTACTGCGATTTTTAACCAGAACTCGTTTTATCCCTGATCACATTACTTTGGTTTCATTAATTAGCGGAGTTCTGTTTGTTCCTTGTTGGCTGTTGAGTCATCCTTGGTGGGCAATTTTCTTTTTATTGCTGCATGTTTTGCTTGATGGATTGGATGGTCCCCTAGCTCGCTTTCAAGGGGTCGATTCTCAGCGGGGGAGTTTTACAGATTCCTTTTGTGATCAGGTAGTTGTCTCCATCGTCACAATTACACTCATGAGCCAGTCGCCACCTTGGTTAGACATTTGGGGAGGAAGTTTGTTTATATTGCTGTATGTAAGCGTTTTAGCGATCGCCATGGTGCGCAATGCACTGCACACGCCGTACTCTTGGCTGGTGCGCCCACGTTTTTTCTTTTTTGGCGCAATACCTATCGAATTGCTGGGAGCATCCAATTTGGTTTGGCTAACTATTTGGTGCAGTAATGTGTTATTGCTGATGAAAACGATCAGTGGATTTTTTAAGCTTCGGCAGAGCTTACCCAAGTAGTGTTACGTCATTGAAGCAGTGCCAACGATGGAGCATTGGGGGGCGGCAACGGTGCCCGATTTTGCCCCAAGCAGACTGTCCGACGCCACTCTGAATCCGTTAACAACACACGCCAACAGCCAGACGGCCAATTGTGAGGGCCTTAGGAGTCGCTCAATAATAGGAGTCTGCATTGGTAAAAAGTAGGAAAAGCTTCCGGCGCTTCTAGCCTGTTTTTTTGAGACAGCTGGAAGCGCCGGATGTCTATCCTACTGCGATTTGACAGACTGGAAGTCTGTCCTACAGAAATTTGACAGGCTGGAAGTCTATCCTACTGAAATATGACAGACTGGAAGTCTGTCCTACTGAAATGCGGTTAACAAAATGTTGAGCGACTCCTTATCGCTATTTGGCTTTTAAGATCGCTACAAGTAAAACGACTATGGTCTGGAATTTTGAAAGTTACACGGGAATGAATAGTCTTTCGAATGCTCGTCCAAGCAATCTTGCAGAGCTGAAGTCGTCCGGATGGCGGTCGCGCACTGTCAAAGAAGAACTGTTCTCTAATTTCGTGAGAATGTTGCAGCAGGACGAACCCCTTTTTCCTGGTATTGTTGGTTACGACGATACAGTCATTCCAGAGATCAGCCTTGGGTTGTTGTCCGGACACGACATGCTATTCCTAGGTGAGAAGGGGCAAGCCAAAAGTCGATTGATGCGATCTCTGGTTCGTTTTCTGGATCCAGAAATACCTTATTTGGGCTTGCCGGAGTTGCCAGTACACGAGGATCCATTGCGACCCATTACGCAGGCTGCCAAGAATTTCATGAGTAGCCATGCAGACGAAGAAATCCCCATTGCTTGGTGGCCAAGAAAAGTGCGCTACGCGGAGCGACTGAGTCCGGGAACAAAATTTGCGGACATCATTGGTGAGATTGACCCGGCTAAGCTGACCGGTGGCGTAAGTATGGGTACCGAAGAGGCGTTGCATTTTGGATTAATTCCCCGCATGCATCGTGGAATTTTTGCTATGAATGAGCTACCGGAATTGGATGAACTGGTGCAGGTTGGATTGTTCAATATTCTCGAGGAACGGGATGTGCAAATCCGAGGTTATCCAATTAGATTTGACTTGGATATGGTTATCCTATTTTCCGCCAATCCGAGTACTTATAACCGGAGTGGAAAAGTAATACCTCAATTGAAAGATAGGATAGGTTCCATCATTCAGACGCATTACCCCAGGGATCGAGAATTGGGCATTGAGATTATGCAACAAGAAGCCGGCGTTGAGTTGCTAGGAGAATATCCTGTTCAAGTGCCATATTTCATGGCAGAAATCATTGAAGAGATAACTCAACAGGCGCGGCGGAGCAAATTCATCGACCAGGCATCGGGGGTTTCGGCTCGGTTTAGTCTGGCGAATTATCGGACCATGGTCTCAAGCGCTAGGCGACGGGGTATCCTACTGGGCGAAAAACCTGCCGTGCCTCGTATAAGCGATCTGGGGCACCTTTACTCGTCCTCTTTGGGGAAACTTGAATTGGATCTCATGGGTAGTCACCAAATGTCCGAGCGCCAGATATTAGATGCCCTCATTTCACAGGCCGTTCAAAACGTATTCAAGCAATATGTCGATGAATATGGACTAGCCGAGATCGCAGATATCTTTAAACGTGGTATACGAATCGAGGTAGGTGACCTGTTGCCCAGCCAAATCTATGCTGAGCGACTGCAGCTGGTGCCTCCTGCTTGGGAAAAAGCCTTTGAGGTCAATGCTAGTGAACAACTTGGAGTACGAGCGGCTTGTGTTGAATTTGTATTGGCCGGTCTTTATGCCATGGATCGGATAAGTCGGGCCCAGGAATTTGGAAAAGTACACTATGAATTCTGATCGTTCATGGAACCGATAATTAGTCAATAACCTCAGGAATCGGCAACATTATCATGTCTTTCAAATCACGCATGGGTGGAGTTGTTCACGTCTACCAAAAATATGATCCCGTGCGTTTTCCAAGTCCCTCAGAGCCCCCTCCAGATTTAGTTTCCGCCGCTTTTGAGCACGCGCTCATGTATGGTCACTATCGGGAACTTACGGATGAAGAACTAGCCAGGGCTATTGAACTAGACCCAAGCCAAATTGCCGGACTGGGGCCAAGTATTGAGCATCTGCGGGCCCTACTCGAAGAGCGAAAACGAAAGATTCTGGAGAAATATGAGACATCTGCGGCAAAGAAGGAGGGGACTAAAGCCTATCAACAGGCAGCACACCAAAGCGTGCCAACGAAGCAATTGCGGGGATTGTTCAAACGCGCCGTTGACGAAGAGCAAATCTTTCTACTGGAACGCATCTATTATAGTTTGAAAGATGATACATCTCCATTTGCCAATGACTTGGTAAAGGTCATTGAACGATTGAGCGATAAGTACCAAGTGGATGAATTGATCTCTAAGTACGAGTTTACTGGCCGGGAACCGATGAGCGTCGTGCGTGCCTTGCAAGTAAAGGAGGAATTGGAGGCCATTGATGAGCTCCTAAAGCAACTTGATGAAGCAGCCAAGACGGCTCAAATTGCAATCATTGACATGGCCAAGCTGTCGCAGTTTGCGAGCCCCGAGGATATGGGGTCATTGGATGAGGTTCGCCAGCAGATCGAAAACTTGCTACGTGAACAGGCTCAGAGACAAGGATTAGAACACGACCGCACAACAGGTGGATATCGTTTAACTCCTCAAGCATATCGAGTTTTTCAAGGCAAGTTGCTAGATCGCATTTTCAGCAATTTACAGGCAGGACGTAGCGGAAGACACAGTGGGAGAATTGTTGGTGAGGGTAGCGTCGAAATACCCCAGACAAAACCATATGAGTTTGGTGATAGCCTGGCCAACATGGACATCACGCAAACGATGATTAATGCAATTCTACGAGGCCAGGCGAGAGGTTCCTTGCGCATCGAAAGTCGGGATATCGAAATTCACCGTACACGAAATTCTCCTAAGTGCGCAACGGTGGTCATCATGGATATGAGTGGCTCGATGCGATATGACGGACAGTACATCAATGTCAAGCGGATGGCGCTCGCCTTACAGGGGCTAATTACAAGCGAGTATCCAGGTGATTTTCTGCGTTTCATTGAAATGTATACCTTCGCAAAAATGTGTAGGGCTGGCGAAATAGTCGAATTGATGCCCAAGCCGGTTACGATTTACGATCCTTGGGTCAGGCTGCGAGCCGACATGAGTCGTGACGATTTGAGCGAGAGTCAGATTCACCCACACTTTACTAACATCCAGCACGCTCTTCGGCTTGCAAGACAAAACTTGGCCACTATCGACACACCTAACAAGCAGATCGTCTTGATTACCGATGGCTTGCCGACAGCTCACTTTGAGGAATCCATGTTGTATATGCTCTATCCACCTGATCCTGCCACAGAACAGGCCACCTTACGGGAAGGTAGTCTTTGTCAACGCGAGGGCATTGTGATCAATCTGTTTCTGGTTCCTAGCTGGTCACAGTCAGAAGAGGACATTCGCTTTGCATATCGCCTTGCCGAACAGACGCAAGGACGAGTCGTTTTCACCGCTGGTAAGGACCTCGATCGCTTCGTAGTGTGGGATTACGTTGATCGCAAGCGGGAGATCTTAGGATGAATCTGCCAGACCTTCCCTGCCCCGAGTTGCCGCAGCTAGCCGCACGATTACCCGATGCTCATAAGGGGGTGTTTGGAAGAGCGCTTCTGATAGGTGGAAGTTGTGGCATGGCTGGCGCTATTTCATTAGCAGGCTTAGCGGCACTTCGGCTGGGAGCCGGACTCGTTAGGCTGGCCGTGCCAAGGGCCGTGCTGCCAACCGTGGCATCATTTTCGCCGTGTTACATGACTATTCCTCTGGCAGAAGACGAGGCTGGGCGGTTGGGACGGCAGGCATGGAACGAGATTCACCCGTGGATCGCCCAGGCCAGTTGCATTGCCATCGGGCCTGGAATGGGTAAGTCCACCGAATTAGTTGAGCTGGTGGCGAGTCTTTTGAAGCGCATCTCCTGTCCAGTCGTCGTTGACGCCGATGGACTCAATTGTCTGGCTGAGTGTGGTATGAATTGGCCGTCCATGTTGCCGCGCCAAGTGATTCTGACGCCTCATCCCGGAGAGTGGGAGCGGCTCGCAATGGCCTCCGCCAGTGATCGCCATGCTCAAATCAAAAAGGCAATATCGGCCGCGAGTTTGCATCGGCAACGAATACCCGGCGGTGAACTTACCGTTGTGCTCAAAGGCCAAGGGACAGTAGTCACTGATGGGCAAAGTCTAGTGGTTAACTCGACAGGTACACCTGCCATGGCCACCGGAGGTAGTGGTGATGTTTTGACAGGTATGATTACGGCCCTCGTCTGTCAGGGATTGGTGCCGCGGGATGCCGCTCACCTGGCAGTATTCCTTCATGGACAAGCTGCCGAGATTTCCGCGGATTCAAGGGGAGCACATGTGGTTTTGCCCACTGAATTGATAGACTCGATTCCCGCAGCACTGCAGAGCCTTAGCGGCCCCTGAAATGATTTTGGTTGGCCGTTATTCGGATAAAACGACGCTGATTGACGTTCTCGTTTAACAGGCGTCGGCCCCTTGTCAGATAGGCTGTTTTCAGCCAAAGTTGACAGTCCTTGGGATGCTGCCAGGCTGGATGCAGTTGCTTTCGAATCGTTAGTGAGACTTGACCCTCATAGGAACCACGTAGGGCGTTGCCGGACGAATGACACAAATCGTATGGGGACTTGATGCATTTCCACCTAGTTTGCGGGGTGGGGCGCTGGCAATTGGCAATTTTGATGGCGTGCATCGTGGACACGCTAGATTGATAGAGCAATTGCTCAACATGGCTCGTTCCCTGGGAGGACCCGCCATCGTACTGACGTTTGACCCGGCCCCCAGATTTATCTTGGCCCCAAAATTGCCGAAACAACCACCCCTGACAACGGTGCTCCGGCGAGCCAAATTGCTTGGCCAGCTGGGCGTAGATTGCACGGTCGTGTGCCGAACAACGCCCGAATTGTTAGACAGTAGTCCACAGGCGTTTTTCCAAAATTGTGCCGTGGACGCAATTGGGGTGACGGGGATGGTAGAAGGACCAAATTTTTTCTTCGGCAAAGATCGCAAAGGTGACGTGAACCTGCTTCAAGAACTCTGCCAAGCTGAGAATGTGCAATTGGAAGTTGCACGAGCGGAATGTGATGCGGGCGAAATGATCGCCAGCACCCGGATTCGTGCAGCGATTCTGGCTGGCGACTTAACCGAGGCCAACCGCATGTTGACGGAGGATTATCAAATTGAAGGAGCCGTTGTTCCGGGCGAACAGCGTGGGCGACGTTTGGGGTTTCCCACGGCTAACTTAGCGGAAATCGAATCGCTGGTTCCAGGCACCGGCGTTTATGCAGGCACGGGATATGTCGCCAGCCGGGCTTATCGAGCGGCGATTCACGTTGGACCCAATCCGACGTTTAATCCCGATGGACCTCCCAAAGTTGAGGCCCACTTAATTGATTTCCAGGGACAGGAGCTATATGGCCAATGCATTGCTTTGTCCTTCAATCGGAAGATTCGAGAGGTACAGAAGTTTCACTCTATTGACCAATTGGTGCAGCAGTTGCGCATGGACATTTCCATTTGCAGCCAACAACCAGCGTTTTATTAAGTCGGCTTTGGAAGCATAGTTTACGATTCGATCCATCCGCTGGGACCACTTGGACCATTTCTGTTATGATGCTACCTACTCCAGGTGTCACTCGCATACTGCCGGGCAGTCGTCGGTCGCTTCACTTGGCTGATGGGTTACCAGAATAGAAAGTTTAATGCATGTCGTTGGATTGGAATTTGCTGTCGGAACGCATACAGAGGTGCCAGAGCTTTGTCCTGTGTAGTCATATTCGACCAGACTGCGATGCGCTGGGAAGCGAATTGGGCATGGCCGGAATACTGCAGCAACTGGGAAAAAAGGTTCGCATCATCAATGGTCACCCGACCCCGCCTTCTTTATCGTTTATTGACCCGGCTCAAAAAATAGAGGTTATTGGAGAATCGGTTCGTCCTGAGGAGGTCAATGGGGACTGCATCATTGTTCTTGACACAAGCGCGTGGGCACAACTTGGACCCATGGGAGAGGTCCTGCGGAATTTTAAGGGAGTAAAATTGTGTATTGACCATCACATGGGCGAGGATGAGTTGGGGACCGAGTTTTTCAAGGATACAAGCGCCGAAGCAACCGGGCACTTAGTTGCCAAACTCGCAAAGCAACTACAGGTCACGATGACGCGAACCATGGCGAAGTCCTTGTACGCGGCGATTGCGACCGACACTGGGTGGTTTCGTTTTGGTTCTACGACCAGCGAAACTTATCGGTTGGTGGCTGAACTGGTTGAAGCGGGGGCTGTGCCGTCGGAGATTTATGGTGACTTGTATGAACGAGATACCATCGGGCGCGTTCGGCTTCGTGGCCGAATACTATCTCGGACGCAAGACGAGCTTGGAGGGACGTTGGTTTACACGCATGTGCTAAAGGAGGATTTTAGTGAAACTGGAGCCATTGCGAGCGATACCGAAGATGCAATCAACCTCACGCTAGCGATTGCGGGCACCAAGGTTGCCGTGATCTTTGTCGAACAACTCAAGGGCGGATTCAAACTCAGCTTCCGAAGTCGCTGCGGCGTCGATTGCAATAAAGTGGCTGGTGAGTTTGGTGGAGGCGGGCACAAAGCGGCTGCGGGTGCGTTTGTTCAAGGTACTCTCAAAGAAGTTCAAGCTCAGGTTTTGCCCGTTGTGCGCGAGGCGATGCAGATTGCTCTAGGGGCCCTTTCGCCCAGTGCGGCGCGACCAGAATCCTAACAAGAACGGCCACCCGCAGCGTCAGATGCATAGTGATCAAACGGGCGAAAACAGGCTACTCTTAAGTAAAGTTTGCTCAAAGTCTCAACTGGAAAGGACCACTACGGCTCTACGGGCTGCGTTGTCTCCTGCGTATCGCCGCCTGAATTGGGTGAGTCACTGTTTTCTGGTGACGACGGTACATTCCCGGTCGATTCAGCGGGTTCGGGCTCGGTTGTCAAGTTTGTCTCTGACGGAGCAGTTGTCTCTGACGGAGCAGTTGTCTCTGACGGAGCAGTTGTCTCTGACGGAGCAGTTGTC
>JAGQOY010000073.1:0-18418 GCA_020427005.1 Planctomycetales bacterium | reverse complement strand
GACGGAGCAGTTGTCTCTGACGGAGCAGTTGTCTCTGACGGAGCAGTTGTCTCTGACGGAGCAGTTGTCTCTGACGGTGCAGTTGTCTCTGACGGTGCAGTTGTCTCTGACGGTGCAGTTGTCTCTGACGGTGCAGTTGATTCGGGAGTAGTGTTTGACTCGGGTGACGAAGCGGTCTCAGTAGAGTCTGCAGGACCACCCTCCTCAGTAGTCTCTTTCAGTTCACTTGCCTCATTGGGTTCCGTTGAACTCGCCTCCGTCTCGCCTTGGCTTTCTTCAGCGGCATCTTCCAGCGGTAAATTCTCGGCGGGAAAAAGCCTCTGATACTCTCTAAAGTAATGGTCTTCACCGTAAGTCAGTTCCCCGCCTTGATAACCCGCAATAGAGACTACTCCTACGAGCAAGATACCGCCCAAAAACCACACGAATTTTAGCCCTAAACTGCCTTTGCTACGGACATTCATGGCCATAGGAATGAGCACTAAACCAATTACCGATGCCCCAATTCCCAACCAGCGATGCCGATCGATTGCGGTTGAGAAGTCCGCAATAGTATTTCCACGCCCCTCATGTATAGCGTAGGACCATCCGGCGGCTGAGGCGACGCAGGCTGATAGCGTGCCGATCCACAAGCAATGGAATGCAGCCGGCTCAAATTTTTCTTTGCTTACAAAGGAAAGTAACAGGAAAAACGTTGAAATCGTGAGTAGGGCGATTGGGAAATGTACGGATGCCGGGTGTGCCAAACCAAACAACATCCAATACTTATAATTCTCGGACCAAGTGGCTGGGTCTTCATCCACTGGAGCGGAGGCGGCCGTTGTATCGGTTGATGCTGTCGCATCTGCCCATTTGGCTCCTTCTTCGATCCACAATTTGAGAGTAGCTAGTTCGGCGCCAGTCAATGCTGGGCTCTTTGTGGGTGGCATTCGCATCTCTGGGTCGTCAGTGACCAGGTAGTCTGTCCATATGGCACTTGATTCCAGATCTCCGGCTTCCAGATACGAGAACATCGACTCTTGATCGTCAACGCGAAAGTCATTCTTGGCCTTCTGCGGTCCGTGGCATTCCAGACATTTGGCATCTAGGATGGGTCTCACGTCCGCCAGAAAGTCTATTAGTTCACCTGGAATAGATAACTTAGCCTCCGCCGATGAATCTGCCTCCTCCGCTTGAGCTGAGACAAGGCCGAGCATGTAACCTTGAAGAAAGCACGCTAGTACCGCGAGTCGAAGGTAGGGCATTGGAGTAAGCTCCTGAAAACGATTGGAAGGTATTCTTTCGGCGGGACAGACGACACCTCTTGGTTCGCCTGCGCATGAGAATAATTTATTCTAGTGGAAATTAGATTGGCAATCGAAGTTGCGTCTCAATTCTAACTAGCAGTGAGGGTCTCTCATTGGAAACGCAAAATGTGGACCGTATAGAGGGTCTATGGTTGCGGTGGACCAATGAATATAGCTCCTCGCTGGGCGTCTCCGCACAACTCCAGCCATGTGCCAACAACCTTGAGCGACAAATCCGGATTGCCTTTGCTTATCGCGTGGGCCGCAAGAGCCTCGCTCCGCTCGGAAACGAGATCCAGATCGGAAATGAGAGTAGCAATGGAACCATTGGGTAATTCAAATTCGTGGATTTGGAATCCGGCCAATTGGGCAGACTCCAAGACAATCTCGGCTTGCTCGAAATCGCCACACATTACTTGGGCAACGAAGCGGCGGCCAAATAGCAAATCGCTCGGGCCGTATCGCACAGTTAATTCCGCATAAAGTCGGGCGGCATCTCGGAAGTTATACAACTGCAGGGCGCTGTCAGCAGTATTGAGCAATTGAAGGTATAGATTGTCGCAGTTTGCCAAAATCGTATCGGAACTCGGAATCAGGTAGGAAGGATCGGTTGAAGTACTTGGTGCTGGAATCTCCTCGATGTTCTGACTACTTAGGCCATCAAGCGATTGGTAATTCAAATCTGTTGGATTGGGAACGAATATTTCAGATGATTGAGCTTGAATTGACTGCATGTATCCTAGAGTGAGTTGCACCAAGGTGATCAGTCCGATCAATATGCTAGTAAATGGCATGTGCATACGTTCTACCTTCTGATGGGTGGCATGCGCGTTGCGGAAAGTTTGAGGGGCATCTAGGGGCTACGGCTTTAGTAGAACAACGCTCAATAGGCTGATGATGCGGTGCATTCTCCATGCGGCGATAACTTTCACCTCACTCTAAGCCCGACTGTAACAAAGTTTTGCATTCAGAATTTCACCAGCAAATCGAATGCTTTCAAATTCGGGCGCGTTAAGGCCCCCGACGGTAACTTTTTTCCGACTACGCTCATGGTTGCTAGCAATTCAAAAAACATTCAAGTTGATCAATGAGAAGTTGTCGGGGGCGTGTGATGTCGGCTGTAAACCGGCCTTCCCTTTGGGGCGCGAATTCCCTAGTGTTGAAACTTGAAGGAAAATGGACACTTCTAGGCAAATACCACCAATAATTGAAACGCAACTTACTCTCCCACGACGAACGGACGCCACGGCGCGGAATCCCGTGATGGACAGTGCCGGGGGAAAGATTGCCTGCGAAAGAGGCCGGGCAAAAGCATAGTTGTACAACATGCTTAGTTGTTGGCAGCTTCTCAAAAAAGGGAATTCGATGCTTAGTGCACTGGATATTAGTACCAGCGCCTTGGTGGCGCAACGTGTTCGGCTTAACGCAATATCGGGCAATCTGGCGAATATGACCAGTTTGCAAGATGAGAATGGCAAGCCACAACCCTATCAACCTCGATTTACGATCTTCCAGACCGATGACGAAATCGCGACTCAGGATGGAGCGGCAGGAGTGCGAGTGGCCTCGATTGAAGTCGAAGACAAGGAGCCAGCCTATCGTTATCAACCTGAGCACCCCCTGGCCATAAAAGAAGGAAAGTGGAAGGGGTACGTTGCATATCCAAATATCAATTTAAACGAACAATTCGTCGACGCGCTAGAAGCCACTCGTAGCTACGAAGCCAACATTGGAGTCATGGAGATTAGCAAAAATATCGCTCGACAGTCACTTTCGATCCTAGCTTAGCGACTAGTCAGCTTGCCAAACTGTGAACGGTCAATATGTTGCTTCGCCCCTACAAACAGCCATCCTTCAAAGGCTCTGTTACACGATCCAATACTAGATTTCACTGGAAGTATCCAACTGAACCAGATGGAAGTAGTTCGCTAAGGGGTGACGCCGCGTGAGCTCGATTTCCCAACGATTGCCACCCACAGTTGACTTGCCACTGTCCAATAGGCTGAAGCAAGTTAGTCAGAATTCCGCCTGGCAAATGAAGGAGCTCCAGCAATCGGCGCAGGGGCCACAAGATTTTGTGGATTTGCTGTCCAGTGGCGTCTCCAACGTAAATGGCATGCAATCGCAAGCCAACCAACAGATCAACCAATTACTGACCGGCGGAGATGTGTCCGAGGTCGAAGTCTTTACCGCAGTTCAAAAGGCCGATATGGCATTTCGATTACTTGTACAGATCCGCAACAAACTTTTGGCCGCATATGAGGAGTTAAATGCGATTCGCGTGTAATGGCACCACTTACAACGCTTTCACATAGCCAATTTGGACAGCGATAGATTTTTTGGAACAAATGATGATTCGCACGAAAATAGGAGTCCGCATTGGTAAATGTAGGCTAGGTTTCTAGTCGGTCATTTTGTTGACAGGCTAGAAGCCTATCCTACAGAAACCTGACAGGCTAGAAGCCTATCCTACAGAAAGCTGACAGGCTGGACGCTTGCTACAGAATCCTGACAGGCTGGAAGCCTATCCTACTGAAAACTGACAGGCTGGAAGCCTATCCTACTGAAAACTGACAGGCTGGAAGCCTATCCTACAGAAAGCTGACAGGTTGGAAGCCTATGCTACTGAAATGCTGTTAATGGTTGAACGACTTCTTAAGAAATTGGTTTTGTTTCCCTCTTAGGCCGCAGAACTAGGTGAGCTAGTAGAGACACTGGGACAAAGGAATGAACACTCTCAATGCCATTGGCAAGCAAGTCACTGATTTGTTTGCCTCCATGACTCCCGGCGCCAGAATCATGGCAGGCCTGATGCTGGGCGTGATCGTTGTTAGTTTGGGCTGGATCATGGCCGTTTCTCAGGAAGAGTCTAGTTACTATTTGCTTGGTCGGCAACTGCTTTCCGACGAGGAAATTCGTCGTGCAGAGGAGGCCTTTGGACTGGCTCAACTGCGTGATTACGAGGTAGTTGGAAACCGTATTCAAGTACCACTTGATCAAAAAGATCTTTACATGAAGGCGCTAAGCGAAAACGATGGATTGCCAAGAAGTTTCGGCAGTGACATTGCCGCCGCCCTCAGTAGCACCAATCCATTTGAGGCTGCCGATAACATAGAACGAAGATACCAGACAGCTCGTGAGAGGGAATTCGAGCGCGCGATAAAAATGCTACCAGGCGTTCAGGACTGCTACGTTTCTTACAACGAAAAACGACGTGGTTTTGGTCAATCGCCCGAACAAGTATGCGCTATCCACGTGCGCGGCCGGCAAGCGATTGACTTTTCAGTTTTGAAATCAATTAACGAAGCCGCATCCACTCATTTTGCAGGGCTGCAAAAAAAGAACATAAGCGTCCTGGATCTGGGAAGCGGTAACATCTATCGGCCGTCGGATGATCCCAATGGTACGGACGAGAATCTTTATCTGCAATCTCAGAAAGAGTACGAGCGCAAGTACCACGAACAGTTGAGCCAAGTATTGGATCACTATGGCAATTACAAATTGGAGGTCAATGTTCAGCTTGATAGAACCATGTACGAAAAAAGCGAACAGCTGATCTTTGATCCCAATTCTTCCGTAGCCTTGGAATCGACGACCTCACGGCGGGATACAGAAAACAGTAAGCAGCCGCCTGGTGGTCGCCCAGGGACTAATGAAAACGCCTATTCCAATCAAAGCGTCGCTCTGTCGACTCCAACTTCGAATTCAACCTCTAAGGAAACTGAGGAGAGCCAGCGCAATGTAGCGGGGCATGAGGCCTTGGTTAAACAAACCGTGGGCATGGTCCCACAAGAGGTTACCGTGAGCGTGGGGATTCCCGAGTCGTATTATGAGAAAGTGTGGGCTTTTCGGACTCGTGATGACGATCCGGCGCCTGAGTTTGATGACGTGGCCAAGGCAAAGCTCATGGAGGAGACGGAAAAGAATATTCGATCGGCTATTGAGCCCATTGTGTTGGTTGGTCGGGCTGGCGATGACCGCAAGCCAAATATCAACGTCTATCCGTTTCCCGACATTCCAGCAGCGGAAATACCAGCTCCAAGCATGGCGGAGACTGGTTTGGCTTGGCTAAAGGAATCCTGGAGTACCCTTGCGCTGATGGGCTTGGTAATCTTTAGCTTGTTCATGATGTCCAGTTGGGTCAAATCGCAAGGAGAAGTAGCCGTTGATCGCAAGTTTGCAGAGGGCTTTGGCTTGGAAGTCCCCATGAGCATCATTGATGAAGCCGACTTTTCGGGGGATAGCGAGCAGCCGCGTGAAAAACCTGGATTTGAGATGTCGGGCGTCGAGCTCAAGGGAGATCTGTCCTCGCTGATCAAAGAGAATCCAGAAGCTGCCGTTAATGTAATCAAGTCCTGGATCGGGGAAGCCGCCTAATAGCTGCAAACGCCTTCCAACTTGAGCGTACTACTCATAGCCATAAGCTTCAAAGTAGCTATTCCATCGCCGACGAATTGTATCCTCTAATTCAGCCTCAAGTATGTGGCGATTGGGTCTGTATCCAGCGTGACCGGTAAGTCGCTCTGTCAATCCAGGCCTTAAAGCCTCGAAATCCCCAAGATCCAGGGTTTCATAGATCCATTGCATTTTTTCCATTGGTTCGGCTACCAAATCTTCGTATCGTAGATCCACGATTTGACTAGAGGAAATCGTAGGCCGATCCCGTTGAAAGGCAGCGTACATGCGTTCTAGGCAAGTTAGCACGTACTCCTGCAGTTCTTCTTCTGGAAGCGTAGCGTGCAGGCCCTGTACTTCATCCAACGACCTCCAAAGTCGCACCGTCGAAGAAAACAGCTGTCGTGGGTCACGGGTCAAATGAATAAACTTCGCGTTTGGAAACATGCGTATCAGTTCACGCAGACGACCCGTATGCGGAGGACTTTTTAGAACCAACTGCTTCCCAGAATAATGGAAGGTTAGGCATTGCAAGAAATTTCGAAAACGGTTTCGCCAAGCCGCAAGCTCCTGTTCTGAAAGAGGTTGCAATTCCAAATACTCTAGCCTTTGAGGCTCGGTTTGCGGAAATGCTATGCGCAGGTATGTGCTCGGGACGCCGAGATTCATCAGGGCGAACTCATCTTCTTGAGGTAATTCCCATCCGGCGGACATGTTGTCCATGGGGCGTTTCTCAGGCAGCAAGAATCCTCCCATGCGAATCATGGGCTTTTGTGTTAGCAGGAAATGCCAGGGTGCAAAGCATTGGTAAGTTGTTGGCGAAGCGAACTGAGGATCGGTGACCAACAGTTCATGCAAGAAGGTCGTGCCACTGCGCCAATGGCCGAGAACAAAAACGGGTGCTCGGGAAATTTCCGTTTTGGCGATCTGTTTGCCATACAGGCTTGACTGGATTAGAGCTAGCAAATCATTGCAAGGAGTGAACAGGCTAACACCGCAAGCGATGGGTAAACGACGGGGAGAAATCCGGAAACCGTTGCGGGTGATTAACTTCCACCAATCCCAAGTGCGCATCCCATGCCAAAATCGGGGACTCCAGGCAGGATAGCTATTGATTGGGGCTTCGTTATGCGATGGGTGCGGCACGGATCTCTCAGGATTGGAAATGGACGCTCTATGTCAGTGGAATGTATCCCATCTCTTGGGAATGTATCCCATCCAAAAACAAGACTTCATATCAAGTTGCGAAATTGTCACACCTTTCGGAACGTCTACCGCGAAAAAGCTATCAAATCGATGCGGAACCAATTTCTTTTGCCAAAATTGAGACCGCACGTCTTCGACAAGATCCAAATGGAATTTCTGTTCTGAAATGCAATGTCTAAGTAGGAAGAATTCGTGGTTACTGGCTATTGGTTTGTGGTTGAAACACTTTACAGGAATCGGCAATCGCACTGGACATGCTTATTCCATTTTCACTAATCTGACCACCAAGGTTGAAAGTAAGAATTGTGGCCCTAATTCCGCAAGAGCCACGATATGGGATTTCAATTCGCACTACGGCTAAGGAGCCACCCGTTAAGGCATGTGAATTCACCATATTAGGCTATCATTCGGAACGATTCCAATGTTCCCTAGTCTTTTATCCGTTGAGTTTGACTTGTGAGACTGGTAGATAGACAACAACTCTAGCCTATTTCATATGTTTACCCCGAATCGAAACTGATGAATTCATTTGCAGCTCTAGCTAAGTACCGAGATCTAATACTTCCTCTCTCCATCATAGCATGTGTAGGGGTGATCCTGGTACCACTTCCGCCCGGTATCATGGATGTGTTGCTAGCGGCAAATATCACGGTCTCGGTGATTGTGCTTTTAACAACGATTTACATTCGAACACCGCTTGAATTCAATGTTTTCCCTTCTCTGTTAGTGGCCACCACTTTAGGGCGATTGGTCCTCAACATTGCCACGACGCGACTCATTCTTACGCGAGCGGATACAGATCTTAACGCAGCGGCTGGAGGGGTAATTCAAGCCTTTGGTGAATTTGTTGCCGGAGATCGTCTTGCCGTTGGGATCATTCTGTTCGTGATCATCGTGTTAATTCAGTTTTTGGTAATTACCAAGGGCGCAACTCGGGTTAGTGAAGTTGCCGCGCGATTTGCCCTGGATGGCATGCCTGGGCGACAAATGGCTATTGATGCCGATCTAAACTCCGGAGCTATCGATGAGGCTGAAGCGCAGCGTAGGCGAGAGGCCTTAACAACTCAGGCAGACTTCTACGGTGCCATGGATGGTGCCAGTAAGTTCGTTCGAGGTGATGCTATCGCCGGGATATTGATAACGCTTATCAATATCATCGGAGGCCTTTATGTGGGTATGTACTACGCAGGAATGAGTCTAAATGAATCTTTGGAGCTCTTCACCAAGCTAACAATAGGCGATGGGCTAGTTAGCCAGTTGCCGGCTTTTTTGATTTCATTAGCGGCAGCCTTATTAGTAACACGCAGTACTCAAAAAACCAACTTGCCTATCGAATTGCTTAACCAAGTGCTCGCACGTCCACAGGCTCTGGCTGTGGCCGGCGGGTTTCTTGGACTATTGGTTTTTACGCAATTGCCCACAATACCGCTAATCGCCCTAGGAAGTAGCTGTGTAGGTCTGGCAGTGATGATCAACAAGCAGCAGTCCGCCAAAGCAGCTCGAGAGGACCAAATAAAGAAAGAGGCAGAGCAAGCCAAACACAGACCAGCCGAGAAACGTCCCGAAGATTTTCTCGAAGTCGACCCCATGAAAATTGAAATTGGGGCGAAGTTGCTTTCCTTGGCTGATCCTCGCCGCGGCGGAGATCTCATGGAGAAGATCACGGGAGTGCGCTCCATATTGGCAAGCGAGATGGGCATACTTCTGCCCAAAGTACGGCTTAAAGACAAGCTTAGTTTGTCGGAAGTAGGATATGAAATTCAAATCAGTGGCAATTTCGTCGCGCGTGGTGACGTTCACCCTGATCGCCTACTGGCGATCGACATCGGTAACTGTACGGGAATGATGCAAGGGTTTGAGACGCGAGAACCTGCTGCAGGACGACCAGCTGTCTGGATTACTCCAGACCAAAAACTTCAAGCCGAACTATACGGCTATCAAATCGCTGATCCGACGACTGTCATCTCCACGCATCTCCAAGAAATTGCCCGCAAGCATGCGGATGAGCTGTTGACCCGAGAAGCGACAAAGCAACTCGTTGATCAGCTCAAATCAGTGAGCCCCACTGTTGTCGACGAGTTGATCCCAAGTGGATTGAAATTGGCGGAAGTACAGTCCGTTCTACAATCCTTGTTGCGAGAAGATATTCCGATAAGGCAGCTGGGAATCATCTTCGAGACTCTAGGTGATTATGCGCCTCGAATCAAAGATCCGATCTTCTTAACCGAGTACGTGCGAAATCGCTTGGCAAGAACAATTTGCCAGAGATTTTCTGACGCTGCTGGACGTTTGCATGTCGTTACTATGGATGCTGCCGTAGAGGATCGCATCGCGGCTGGCTTTGAATACACCGATCGCGGCCTTGTGATCCGCATGTCACCCCAGGCAATCGAAATAACTTGCCAACAGATCGCAGCCCAGTTGGCGAATTTGAAAAAATCAGGTCATCGCCCCATTTTGCTAGTGAATCCCCGCATTCGGGCCGCCTTGCGTCAAATTACGCAAGTTCATTTACCCGACCTGCGAATTCTAAGTCACTCCGAAATAACAACTCAGACACATCCAGTCTCGGTCGGACTGGTTACCGATCCCGTCAAGAAAGTGTAGGCGTTTGATGGAAGTGCATACTTTTCGCGCAGACAGCCTTCAGGAGGCATTGCAATTAGTCCGTCAACGCTTGGGTCCACAAGCTTCCGTGCTACAAACCCGTCAGCGGCGAAGTGGATTTCGATGGCTAGGGCGAAAGATAATTGAAGTCGACGCCACCGCAGATGTGGATGTTGTCAGCCGGTTTGAATCTCAGCTGCGTACGTCCGAAACTCATACTTCAACTCCAGTGGTCTCTCCGGACACCGAACCCAGGCCAAAACAGGTTTCAGGCATGGATGTACCACTGAACTCGGGTGAGCGACCAGCAAGTTTGGACCTGAGTAAGTCGCAAGAGCGTGCTGTCGTTCAATCACTAGCTGGTTCAAATTCAAACATGGGAGAACGATACCGCGACGCCGTGGCCAACACTCCGATCAGCTCACAGCCTGTGGTGAGTAGGCAGGAGAATCGAGGCTACTCTGTCGTAAACCGTTCGCACGATCCGATCTATTATGAATTGTTGTCTGAGATGATCGATAGTGGTTTCGAACCTTCACTTGCCCGGGAATTAATTGGTCAAGCGTGCCAGCAGAGCCAGGAAGCGGAACTCGAAGATTTGTGGCTTCTCAAGGGGCGAGTCTGCCACTTGATATCCAAACGTCTTCTCGTTAGTGGTGTGCAGGAATTAGCTCCGATTACTCCGGATGTAGCTGCACCGCCAAGCCGAGTAATCGCGCTGGTTGGTCCTACCGGCGTCGGCAAAACAACTACCTTAGCCAAAATCGCAGCCGGTGCTAAATACGATCACCAAGCATCCGTGGGGCTCATTACTTTGGACACATTTCGATTGGGTGCGGTAGACCAACTCAGTCAATATGCAGAGCTGATTTCGGCGCCGCTGGAAGTTGTGGAATCGAGCGCACAAATCCAATCAGCCATTCAGAGACTTAGTCAATGTGAATTGATTTTGCTCGATACTGCCGGCAGAGCTCCTAGTGATGCAGACCAGATAAGAAAGTTGAAGGAATGTTTGGCCGTTGCACGTCCCGAAGCGGTGCATCTAGTACTCAGCGCCACCAGTTCGGTCGGTCATGCCCGAGAAACATTTGAAAAATTCAGTACCGTGAGCCCCACTCATGTACTGATAACAAAACTGGATGAAGCTGTACAGTTTGGAGCTTGGTTGGGACTGCTTCAAGCTATCAATCTACCCATCAGCTATGTAACGGCTGGGCAAAACGTACCTCAGGATATTGCTGTGGCTAATCCGCGGAAATTAGCGAGTATGTTGCTGGGGTCCCGGGGCGATACGACCCAAGTTAAGGCCCCGCAATCAGGCTTACTCTCCGTGGGAGAGTCGTAAACAAAATAAACAAGTAGGTTTCAGACTGCGACGATTCAATAAGTGAACGACATCAGTCCATATCGGCTGCTCTTGTTTGCCTAACACAAGGGATCGTTAACAACGAGAATACTGCCTAAGTTCGAAACAATCGGATTGTGTATTGGAAAAGTGGATGCCCGTGAGCCCTCGTCAGCCTCCC
Organism: Planctomycetales bacterium; assembly: GCA_020427005.1. Classification (GTDB taxonomy): domain Bacteria; phylum Planctomycetota; class Planctomycetia; order Pirellulales; family Pirellulaceae; genus Aureliella. The sequence continues at coordinate 7,398 of JAGQOY010000073.1, read as the reverse complement.
CCAGATCAAGCACAGCAATTACGGCAACTTGCCCAGCCGACGAGTTCCAGAATGGCTTCTGTGTCTCCGCGTGTAGTGATGCTCAGCGAGTTTCCTGCAGTGGTCGGTGGCTTCTCGCTCGCCAAATGGATGGCCAGCCCTGATGGGCAAAGTCAATTCCGTACTTTATTGATCGATCTATCGCCGGTTGGTAGCCGACTTCCTGATTCGCTTGGTATCGCACATCGAGACCTATGGCCATTGTGGCAGGCATCGCCACATGGACCACACCTGGCAGATTGGAATCCTGCGAGCGAGCCAAATCGCAATCTTTCCCTAGACGTGGTGGCCCAAACGGATACCAATGCCCCGACTGCCGAGCAAATGCAGCGCATCTACGAGCAATTGATTCGCAGAATTTCAAAGGATTGTATTTGGCAAAGTATTGTCATGATCAGTCCGGGTTCAGGCATACCGCTTGACGGTTGTTGCTGGCAGATTGCAGATGAAGTTCTGATGCTTTTTCCGGAGTCGCATAGTTGGCGGGTCCAGGGGGAGTTGACGTTAGCGAACCGGCTTGCCTCTCGCGCAAGTTATCAGCGGATATTGTTCCTAGAAAAAGTTGTCGATCGGTTGGGTGTTCTGCCACGCAGTTGGATGCGGCGCATCCGCCGAGATTCCGATCAAGCGTTCGGCGCAGAGAGTTTTCGCTTGCGTTGGCCAGCCAGTGATTTTTCCACCACCAACCTGATTGCTCAGCGTCGGATGGCCAAAATTGCTAGGTCAATTAACGAATGCTTGCTTCGAATTTCGATACGAACCGACTCTAGGCAAGCTAGTTAAATGATATTGGACGCAAACAATTGTCTAAACTTTTTTCCATCGCTGGTCGATACTTGCTTTACCGGGAAAGAGTGTCTAAACATGGCACTTTCTTCCAACTGTGTAAGGAAGTTGATAAGCAAGTGGTCGTAGCGATGGAGACTAGCCAATGGCCCGCGCATATTCTGGCGTGCTTGGGTCTATTGCTTTAAGTCTTGTAATATGTCGTGGGATTTTTACTAGTTCCTTCCCAGAACAAATATTGTCTCAGGGCTTGTGGATTTTCTTCGGATTCTCAGTGATCGGTTACTGCATCGGCTTTTTAGCGGATCAAACTGTTTGCGAATCTGTGGAAAATCGTTTTCGTACCGAAATGGGACGACTTCGGACGAAAGCGGAAAAACAAGAATCCGAGACGGCCTCCTAAAAGGCAAAAGTTGGGATGGAAATTTAGTCGGTATCTCGCTAAATATGCGCATGCGGCACAAGTGCCCTAAACCTGAGGTCTCGGTGGCACGAGACATTCAGGGCGGCCAAACGTGCACAACAACGAGCATGGAAGCTCAATGTAAAGGGTAGAGCACACCTGGCGTCAACATTCTTTGTAGTTTATTGCGCCGACTCTGCCAGTCAGCTCACGGAGGATTGGATGGCAACGACTACCGCGCCGAATGAAGACATTCAAGAAGTTTGGAAGCTTTACAAACTTGATTCCGATAATATTGATCTGCGCAATCGGCTGATTGAGCAGTACATGCCTTTGGTTCGCTACAACGGTGACCGCATCTGGCAACGCTTGCCTGATGGTGTCGAACTTGATGACTTGATTAGTGCAGGTATCTTTGGCTTGATGGATGCCATCGACGCCTTTGACACTAGCCGTGGCGTCAAGTTTGAAACTTATTGTGTGCCCCGGATTCGAGGCGCTATGTTAGATGAACTACGGTCAATGGATTGGGTTCCCAGGTTAGTTCGCAGTAAGGCCAGCAAACTCGGTGAAGCCAAGAAGAAATTGGAAGCTCGCTATGGTCGTGCTCCAACGGATACAGAATTAGCCGAGCATATGGAGATCAGTCTCGCCGAATTGGAAAAAATGCAATCTGAGTCGAGCGCAGTCAATTTGGTCAGTCTGAATAAAAAGTGGTACGAAACAGACAGTTATAAAGATGTGCGCGAGATTGACATCCTAGAAGACAAAAAGGGAGAAGATCCCACGCGGCGAGTTCAAAAGAGTGATTTGATGCGATTGGTGACCAAAGGGCTCAATCGAAACGAACGCCTAATCATCATTCTGTATTACTATGAAGAACTGACAATGAAGGAAATCGGCGCGACGCTTGACCTAAGCGAGAGCCGCGTCAGTCAAATGCACTCGAGCATTGTCGCACGTCTTCAGGAGCAGCTTGGTCGCCGCAGAACAGAATTTGGAACCTAAGCCAGCTGCCCGCCATCAGGCTAACAGCGTGGGCTTCGCAAAAACCGCCTAACCACCTGGAGGTGAGTTGCGTTCTACACAGAGCGTCTGCGGCTAGGTTACAACACAGCATTGCAATAAACAGCAAGGGGCAATGCCGGTAATCCTCCGGCATTTGCTTCATCCGAAATGCTGAACATCAAATCCTTGTCGATAGATATCTCGGCCGAAACAAGCCATTGCCTGCGTTTCCCCTCGGCTCAGGGGTAAACGGACCTTAATTTCGACACTCCATCATCTCATGAGCAGCTAGACAGCAGCTTCATGTTGAACAGAGACTTGCGTTTCTGTTGACTCTACTGATTCAATGTGTGTCGTTTTAGCTTTTTAGCCAGGCTCGAAGTCCAAGGGCAATTTGTCACGCGTAGGGTAGCTGAGAATTGCATGCCGTGGATTCGTGCTTCCGGTGAGGCATTTTCGGAGCGAGGTGCAGAATTTACTCTCGACATCAAGCAGGTTGAGAGGCTATTTGTTGTCTATCACAGCAAAGAAACTACCTTGGAATCAGGCCTTGGAAGTTTGCATTGGCCGTTAGGCCCGAATTTCGAAAATTGTGCAAACGAGCAAGGACGAATTCTAAATACAGGATCTATTCCAACATTTGTTCATAATCCTGGGCCAGATTTGCATAATGCAAGCCAGCACTCATTCCTCCGACAAACTTCGCCGTATAGCGATACTGGTAGCTAGCGTGGAGCCTGCCACAGCACGCCAGTTGTTACTGCATCTCCCAACGGCAATTGCAAAACAGGTGCGTCATCTCGCCAATTCTTTAACACACATTGAACCTTCCGAACGACAACAAGTAATTGCCGAATTTCAAAGGTCTACGTCTGCCGCGAGCTCCGTGACGTCCGTTTCTCATAGCCTCGGGAATACCGAATCAGCCGAGCCAATGCGATTGACTCCGCCAAAGCCAGTTTCGCTGGAGACAATGCCAACACATGTGGAGACCAGCGGAATTCGAGAGCGAGTGGTGCAGAGTAAGGAGTTTGAGAGTTCTTCGTCCTACGATGTAGAAGCGTTAAAGCGTTTTGCGAGAGAGGAACGTCCACCTGTCATAGCTGTCGTTATTAGTCAGCTTCCACCCCAGGTAGCCGTCCAAGTGCTTCAGTGCTTACCCGCTGAGACCTGCCAAGATGTTTTGGCAAGACTAAAGCATTTACAGGATATTGATCCCGAAGCATTTCAAGCCATTGAACAACACATCGAAGTGCGGTTGCAAGAAATGGCACATAGGCTCAAGCAGGAATCGCAGAATTCACAGCGTTTGCAAGCGATCCTATCAGCAGCTCCCGAGGATTTGCGGAAAATCTGGGGAAGTGTCATGGAGCTTGAATTGGTAGAGCCAAACAAAACTGCGACCCAACGTCAAGTTACAAAACCCATTGAGATTTCTCAAGAAGTTGACTCTCAGAGTGCTCCGCAAGCAGCCAGTATCCCAAAGGTGGCGGCCAAGCAGGTGGTGCCAATGGGCGTTTCTCCAGAGCCAGGCGATACGGAAGCAGGTCCTCCAACCGAGTCAGCAGACGCTGCTCACATCATTCCTTTTCCCAAATCCGACAGGAATGAGTGGACCCACATCGATCGCTCCTTACTGCAACTGCAATTCGAAGGTCTCCTGGACCTGCCACCGGCGTTATTGGCAGGTCTAATGAGTCATGTCTCATCGGATTTGGTGTTGTTGGCTTTAGCTGGTGCCTCAAAAACCTTTATGACCCGATTCACGGCTATGTTAGAGAAACGTGACGCCAAGGTTCTCAGTGCCAGGCTACAGACCATTGGTGCCCTAAAACTCAGCGACATTGATGAAGCCCAACGTCGGATCATTGAATTGGCCGACAAGCTAATGAAGTCGCGACGTGACAAGGCCCGGCGAATGCCAACGAATACTTCCCTTCGTGCTGCATGATGTGCTCGCCATCGCACCGACATAACTTACTTCGAGCAACGAAATGTTCCTACACTTATGGCTGCAGTATTAAAACAGGCAGAGATCTCTTCAAGTAGCACTTCGCTGTCCTTTGTCGAGTTCAATGTTCAAGATGTTCAATCGCGAGCTGAGCGGGTTATCGAAGAAGCCCAGGCTAAGGCGGAGGCTTTAATCGCTGCTGCCACGGCGAAAGCAGATAGTATTTTCCAAGAAGCATATGATAAAGGTCTGGCTGAAGCGGTTACAGCAACAGACAAACGAATACAGGAAACAGCCCAACGGCTCAGTGATCAACGCTGCAAGACCGCCATCACCGCCTGTGAAGCTTCGGTCAATGAGTTAGCCAATGAAACTGTCGCTTGGCTGAATTTGTGGCGCAATCAGACCATCGAAATCGCTATCCAGATTGCAGAAAAACTAGTCAGACGCGAGCTTCAAGATCGAGATGAAATCTTGCGAGTATGGATGGAGGAAGCTTTGGTAGCCATGAGAGATGCTCGCGATATTCGCATACTGGTCCATCCGGACGATTTTGCGGTGGCGGGTCGTTTCCTACAACACTTAGCCAAGATCGTTCCCCAGGCCGCATCCGCGGAAGTAATTCCTGATCCAGAAGTCAAGCTCGGGGGGTGCATTGTGCGGTGTACGAATGGCCAAATCGATCAACAACTGGAGACGCAGTTACAACGTTTGGTGGCTCAATTGACCTAACTGTGTTTTGTCCCATAGAAGAAATCAAGGACGTCGAATGGTCATCAAATTACCTGCCCTACCAACACTGTATGACAAAGATCGAGTACGGCACATGTTGCATAGTTCGGTTTCAAGCAGTGTGGAAGGTACGGTTTGGTCGGTAGGCCGCAACGCGATGGAGGCTATTTGTTTACCTGTGCCGATGGGGGCAATCTGCGAAGTACGCTCGCGAGGGTTTCGTAAGATTACGGCTGAAGTGATTGGATTTGAGGGTACAAAAACCCTATTGGCCCCACTAGATGGCTCCGAAGGGATAAGCCCTGGCGATCAAGTCGTATTGGTCGATTCGTTAGCCACAGTTGGTGTCGGACCCGAACTATTGGGCAGAGTCATTGATGCAGCTGGGCGGGTCATTGACGATGCTCCTGCACCACCGTCCGTCGCCAAGTTGCCGTTGGACGCAGAGCCTGTGCTGGCATTGCACAGGCCAACTATTGATTCGATTCTGACGACGGGAGTGCGGACGATAGACTCCGTCTTAACACTCGGGCGTGGGCAGCGCATCGGCATCTTTGCTGGATCAGGTGTTGGGAAAAGCACACTCTTGGGCATGATGGCTCGAGGCACTGATGCAGACGTTGTGGTCATTGCGCTAGTGGGGGAACGGGGGCGTGAGGTACAGGAATACTTGCAACGAGAATTGGACCCGAAGGCTAGAAAAAAATGTGTTACGGTCGTTGCTACCAGTGATCAGCCTGCATTGCGTCGCGTACAAGCTGCATTGACGGCCACTTCGATCGCTGAGTATTTCCGGGATACTGGCAAGAATGTGCTGTTAATGATGGACTCTGTGACTCGATTCGCTATGGCGCAACGTGAAATAGGCTTGGCCGCCGGTGAAGCTCCGACCACCCGTGGATATCCGCCCAGCGTTTTTTCTATGTTACCTCGGTTAGTTGAACGATCAGGGACCAGCCCGACAGGTAGCATTACCGGGATTTACACAGTCCTTGTGGAAGGTGACGATACGAACGAACCAATCAGTGACACTTTGCGTGGCTTACTCGACGGTCATTTCGTATTATCGCGCAACATTGCTCATCGTGGGCGATATCCAGCCATAGACGTACTGGCTAGTCTCAGTCGATTACAACACCATTTGGTAGATAGCGATCATCGTGCCTGTGTGCAGTCGATCCGAAACGTGTTAGCTACTTATAAAGAAAATGAAGATCTAATCACAATCGGGGCATATGCTCGCGGAAGTAATCCAGACGTTGATCGAGCCATTCAATTTCGTCCACAAGTGGAAGCGTTTCTAGCGCAATCGGCCGACCAGATCGTGCCCTGGAAGCAATCTCTAAAAGAACTATTGTCACTGGCGAAGTCCATTCAACAATCCTCTCCGTCGGCTAATAGTGTGCAACGAGTTACCCCGTCTGCAGGGCCGTCACAACCGGCCTCACCGTAATATCCAGTAGCTTTGTTGTCGAGCATTTGACCACCGTGGAAACGCCGGCCTGAATAGCGTCCAAGTCAAGATTCAATGAGCTAGAGAATTTGATGAGCAACTATCAGTTTCGGTTTCAGAGTGTGGAGATGGTTCGTCGGCGAAGCCGAGATCAAGCAGCCAAAGCGTTTGAGCAAGCGGATTTGGCGAGGCGCATGTTAGCGGCTCAGGTGGAAGATTTGTTGGCCGAGCACCGACAACAGCATGCAGTTCAAAATTCCGCGCTTCAAGGACATGTCGATGCCCAAAGACTGCTTGAGTCACAACGCTATCAATTGCACCTCATGCAACAAGTAGCAGGCCTCAAATCACAGATTCAAATGGTCGAAGCTGAGGTAGAACGTCGTCGAAAAACATTGGTTTCAAAGGAGCAGGAGGTTCAGACCCTCGAACGGCTCAAAGCTCGCGAACTCGAAGCTTGGAATCATACTCAACTCCGACGTGAGCAAGAGGCCTTGGATGCGTGGGCTGGATTCCAACACTGGTTGCGTGTCAGCCAGTCTCACCTCGACGACTATTCACATCCGTAAGAATTGGCTCGGACGCTAAAAGGTCAGGGTAACAATATGGGCATGATTTTTCGACTCGGCATAGCCTTCTGCGTGGCGACTGTGTTGGCAGAACTTTCTATCTTGGGGCTTGTCTTCGCCAAGGGCAACTTGAATAGCGAATCCATCTTTAAGGTCACTGCCTTATTGAACGGAATCGATATTACTGGTGACAAGCTGCAGCAAATGTTTGATGACGCCACTAAAACACCCCCTCCTGAGTATGAGGACATTGTCCGGGAGCGAGCCGCCCAAAGCCGAACGCTCGAAATGCGAGAGCGATCCATAAATATGCAGGCTGAGCAATTAAACGCTGAACGCATAGCACTTACGCAAAAAGAAACCGCCTTTGATCGTCGAAAGGACGAGTTTTATGCTCTCATTGACAAAATGAGTCAAGATACGGGTGCGGAAGGGCTAAAAGAAGTGCAACGTACAT
>JAGQOY010000072.1 GCA_020427005.1 Planctomycetales bacterium | reverse complement strand
AAAAACCAGGGAGCCATCCCTGTTTTTTTGCCCTCCGAATTCGCCGTGTTCCAGGAAAAACCTATGAAACGTTTCATTGCAGCGATCCTGTTTCTAGGATTTGCGATTGCCAGCGGAGTCTATATTCTCAGTTTCCAAAATTCGGCGACGTCCACTCAAGAGTTGGTTTATTACCAAGTCAATCGAGCTGATTTGCCAATTGTGGTCACCGAGAGAGGCCATTTGGAAAGCCAAGAACAGACGTCGATTCGCTGCATGGTGGACACCTATGACCGTAGTAGCGGCACCAGTGGTACTAGCATAATTTCGATTGTTCCCAACGGCAGCTTGGTTCAGAAGGGCGATATCCTTATTGAGCTCGATTCCGCCTCGATTAGAGACTATCTCGATTCAGAGGCTTTGGAACTTGAAAGCGACCGGTCCAGCTTGAGGCAAGCGGAAGCGCGAAAGAAAAATCGTATTACTCAAAACGAAACTGCCCTCGCCCATGCAAAACTTGAATTGGAATTGGCCGAGCTGAATCGCAAAATGTACGTCGACGAGGAGAGCGGTGCTTTTAAGCTTTCGTTAAGTGAAATAGAGCGGCAGGTCGACGAATCCCGCAATGCAATTCTAGAGGCCCAGGCAGCTCTCAAGTTGCAGGAGACCGAGAAAGACGGTATCGAGCAATTGTTTAGGCTGGGATACAAAGGGCGTAGTGATTTGGAGCAGAGCCGCTACGCCTTTCTGAAGTCGGAAGCCGCCTTGGCTGCTGCAGTCAACAAATTGGCCAACATCGAGGCCTCCAAGAAACAGCTCGAAACCTACACCCGCCAGATGGAGCTAATGAAGCTGGATGGTGAAGTGGAAACGGCTCGACGAAACTTGAAACAAGTCCAGGTCACGAACGAGTCGGAATTGGCTCAGGTTGAAGCACAGCTGTTCGAAGCAAAAGAACGAGTGGACCGTCAAGAATCGCGCATTGCACATTACGAACAGCAGCTGCGATTCTGCACAATACAAGCTCCTCACGACGGCATGGTCGTCTACGCACAGGACAGCCGCGGTTCTACCAGCGTCGGCGTCGGCCAAGACGTTCGAACACGGCAAGAATTAGTAACGCTGCCTGACCTTTCGAGGATGCAAGTTCGCCTTCAGATCCATGAAGCAGTGTTGGATCAAGTCCACCGGGGTCTGCCTGTGTCGATCAGTGTTGACGCTTTTCCCAATACTTCCTATCAGGGTATCGTGGAGCACGTGGCGGTTGTACCGACCTCAACTTCGAGAACGGTCAAGACGTACGAATGCATCGTGCTAATTCCAGGCACTGTCGACAAATTGAAGCCCGGAATGACTGCGGTTGCCGAGATCCACATCGATCGTTTGCGCGATGTCATCAGTGTGCCGGTTCAGGCCGTTGTGCAGCTGGAGCAAGAGACTTGGTGTTACGTTAGCAGTAACAATGGCCCCGGCGTAGAAAAGAAGCTCATCGAGCTTGGCCGCAACAATGACAAATTTGTGGAGATCATCGACGGTGTATCCGAGGCGGATCGCGTAGTGCTTAACCCGTTAGTGATCGCCAGTTTGGAAAATCGCAACCGCGAAAACCAAATCTCTCCAGACGCTGGTTCAAAGCCACCAGTTGATGACGATGGAGAAGCTGCCGCCTTGGTCAAAGTCCAGGTATCGGACAGAGAGCCCAACGATAACGCTACTTAGGGTGTTCTGCCGCAGTTGGCTTCCATTCTCGCATGGGAATCAGGGCCCAATACTCTCTGTGTCTGACGACAGCATCATAGCTCGACAAGACCGGTGTCAACATGAACTTCGATGTTATCAAAGTCGGCTTCAAGAACCTGCTGCTGCACAAGTTGCGGAGTTTGCTCACACTGTTGGGTGTAATTCTGGGAGTTGGTTCGGTCATCGCTATGTTGGCCGTCGGTGAAGGCTCCAAGAAAGAGGCTTTGGAACGCATTCGTAATCTGGGCGCTGACAACGTTATCCTGCGCAGTGTCAGACCAAACACAGAAGACGAAAACGATGGACGGCAACCCAGCCGCGATGAAAACGGTAACATCCCTATAAGCGTCCTGCAGTATGGCCTTAAGCATTCCGATTTGGAGCGGCTGAAAGCGACATTGCCAACGATATCGCGAGCTGTTCCAGTGGCGCTGACCAATACAAACGTCAGCCGCCAACGCAATCGTATGCCAAATGCTCGAGTGCTGGGTACCACCTCAGAATTCCTGGAAATCAAGAAACTGGGAATACAGCGAGGAAGATTCATCAGTACCGTCGACATCGAGAACGCTTGGAACATAGCAGTTCTGGCAGATGGGGCCGCCAAGGAGTTGTTCAAGTTTGAAGATCCAATCGGTCAACATGTTTTGATCAGCAACGATGTCTATCGCGTGGTGGGCATTCTGGAATCGCAAAACAGTGGGAATAACACGCCGGGAGCGGTCGGGCAAAAGGACCTGAACAACGATATCTATGTCCCGATCAGTTGCGTTCAGCGACGATTGGGGGAAATGCAAGCCGTCCAGGCCAGCGGCGGTCGCAGCTATGAACAAAGCGAACTAAGTGAAATCACTTTGACAGTTCGCGAAGAGCGGTACGTCAGCCAGACCGCAGAAATGGCTCGAGAACTATTGCTGCGCAATCATCCGGACGCGAAGGACTTTAGCATCCAAGTTCCATTAGAACTGCTGGCTCAAGCCATGGAAGAGAAACGCATGTGGAACATGGTGCTGGGGTCGATCGCCGGAATATCGCTGCTGGTCGGCGGAATCGGCATCATGAACATCATGTTGGCCAGTGTGACCGAACGCACCAAAGAGATTGGCATACGCCGCGCGTTAGGTGCAACCAAGCGAGCCATTTCCATTCAATTCTTGGTTGAAACTGTTTTGCTAAGTTCGACAGGTGGTGTACTGGGCGTACTCTTGGGAGTGACGATTCCTACGGTTGTCAGCTTGCTGACCGACTTGGACACGGTAATCAGCTGGTGGTCTGTAGTATTATCCTTCGCCATTTCGGTCGGCGTCGGCGTCATATTCGGATGGTACCCTGCGCAGCGAGCTGCATCGCTAAACCCAATTACGGCGCTTCGTCACGAGTAGTCGTAACCGCGGGTTTGGGGGGCGCATCTGCGCCGCTGTCCTTCGTCAACTGCGAACGGAGTTGGAACAGAATTGCTCTGAACATCAAGGTGACGTTGACTTGCCGTTGTCAACCGACGTCAGGAGTTCGGATCAAAATGCGCGACGCGGATACGTCTCCGTTGGCCCTATGTCGGTGTACGATGATCGATCAGCTGCTAACCTTGCGATTGATCGCTGCACCTCCAACCCCCATTGCCTCGTGCTGGTGGTGAATTGACTGGCGATATGAAGACGTTAACGAGCAAGACGGCGAGAAATTGCGACTTGTTCTTATGGCCTATGGCTTGCTCTTCTCTGAGGCCAAGGGTTTCTGGGGCGACAGTGGGCCAATGTACTCTGTGGCTACAACTACATCGTCAAACCAGACGCGATTTGCATGTCCCCGCGTGCCCTTGGTGATGTAAGTGTACAACCAGATGAAGTTGACGTTGAGCCGCTCGTCGGTGCGAAAGCGGAAGCCTTCGAAGGGATCGCCTTGTGGAGCTGTCTGATAGTGTTCTCGTCGACCTGCTGTCTGGTCCCAGACGACTGCCTCGCCAGCAACTCCTGGCTTGAATTTGTCGAATTCCCACTTGCCGCGCGGAAACCCAGCGCCCAAGTGGCTGACCATTGTGCCGTCGATCCACAGCGCTAATTCGCCATTGGATTTTCCCACGTCGTTCATCAGCACCATGACTTCGATGCACGTCCACGCTCCACGCCGCACCACCAATTCTGGGTTGTGAATGAACGAATTGCCCCAGGTCTGGCCACGTGGCGGACTACCGCGCATATCGCACCAATAGGTGTAGTAGTCCCACTGCCACTTGGACCCGAAGGGCTCGATGCCCAGCCAAAACGCCTTGCTGCCGTCCGTCGGTTGTCCAGCCTTGACTGTGGGCCAAGGCGTTGCAGGGTAGTTGCCACCGACACATGTACCAAAATGATGAATCGGCTCGCAGTCGTCGGCAATCCGCACGTACATCCGTGTGAACAGCCGGTCGTGCCCACCCTTCAGGACGCGGTACAGATCACCACCGGTACCTTTCTCAGCCACTTGGCTCATCAGCAGAGAATGTTTGCCCGAGCTGTCCGGCGGAATCTCGTTACTGAGACTCATGATCCCCTTGTCGCGAACGGTGTCCCAGTGAGATTCAATTTCTTCCAAGTCGCCCTCGAATTCTTCAGCAAACACAACGGCCGCGTCCGAGCCAATACCAACATCCTGCAGATATCTCGAGGCGATTCCCGGCGACTTGCTCCAATCCTGCGCATTGGCAAGACGTAGATGAGAGAATGCAACGAATGCTATTAGCAATCCGGCTAGCCTGCGAACGGCGAGCGAACAGCTTGCTGGAAACTGCGGACATTCTGTCGAAGACACACTTTTTGTTTTCTCGCGTGGCACAGCGTCTGTGGCGGCTACGCGAGTCATTGAGAATAGTTCCTGCATTGCTACGAGCATGGAATTGCACCTGTGTGATGATTGTGGTCGGCAAACATATTGAGACGGTTGGGACAGCATTCGACCCATCATAGGAAAACTTGCTCGGATGGCATGACGGCATCACTTCCTGAAGAATGACGGCATGAGCCCCGCTCAACAGTAATGATGAATATTACATTATCGTTATTTCCTTGGAGTCTCGACGCGTTTCGTTACAATTTGACGGTTTCCGTACAGGTATACCTTCCGGTCATCCCACCTACCATTTTCATTTTCTTCCTTTGGTCGCCTCTCCAATCGCGACTGGCTTCAACAAATTTCAATTTGTGGAAGAACTCAATAATTGCTTTCAAAACCGACGATTGCTGGCGCGCCAGAGCTCCTGATGTGCGCACAGTTTTTCCCTGCTCATTTAGCCACCATTTCCAGAGCTAGCTATGTGTGTCTTAATTTCCAAACGAGTGAGTGTTTGCGCTATCGTAACGCTATTGGTAGCCGCGGGCTGCAGCGGTCGCAGTGATTTAGGATTAGTCAGCGGCACAGTAACACTTGACGGCAAGCCACTTCCGAATGCCTTTGTCGAGTTTTCGCCTCAGGCTGAAGGTAGTGTTGCCAGCGGGAGGACCGACGAAAATGGCGAGTACTTCCTGATGTATTCTCGAACCGTGAAGGGAGCTTCGGTTGGTGAAAATGTAGTGCGCATTACTACGCACGACGTTTTGGATGATGGTGGTAAGGAGGTTCATGTGCCTGAAAAAGTCCCCGCTCGTTACAACGCAAACTCAGAGCTTGTGGTGACAGTTAAAGCTGGCAGTAATGAATTGGATTTTGAATTGGAATCTGCCGGTGGCAAGGTTGTTCAGCCCAAGTCGATTGAAGGCTTGTAGTTATGTTTTTCTAGTTTCTTTCAGTTTCTGCTTGGAGACACTGTAATGCGTGTGACAAGACGATTTCGAGGTTTTACGCTCGTTGAGCTGCTGGTGGTGATCGCCATTATTGGCATCTTAGTTGGGTTGCTTTTACCGGCGGTGCAGGCTGCTCGTGAGGCGGCCAGGCGGATGAGTTGCCAAAACAATTTGAAGCAATTGGGGTTGGCAATGCACAACTTTGAAAGTGCCTATAAGCAATTGCCTCCTGGATACCTTGGTCCACCGCGTACCGATCCTTATATGACTATGTCAACCGCTGGCAATCAGCAGTATTACAGCGTATTTGTCTATTTGCTTCCCTTCATGGAACAGAATGCACTCTATAGTCAATTTCCCTCCGACCTAGTGCGCGTTCAACGTGTCGTTCAGTCTGGCGAAGACTTGCGGTGGTTCAATACCTCGTTGGGGCTACTGCAGGGAGCCACTGATCCCTGGGACCTAGCCCAGTACAAGCTGCCGATGCTGATGTGTCCGTCGGATGCCAAGAGTCCTGCGGCAGTTTGGACACGGTGTCACATTCGGGGCAGTTCTCCCACGAGTACGGGTGTTACTGCAGAGAGATTTGTTGGTCTTGCAAGTTCAGGTTGGCCTGTTGAGTCACTGGGTAGAACCAATTATGCAGCCTGTCATGGTCGGCCTGATGTCGAAGGAGGCAAATGGCAAGGTGTTTTTCGCAATCGTTCTAAGACCAAATTCGGAAGCCTGCCGGATGGTTTGAGCAATACCTTGGCGTTTGGTGAAAACCGAGGAGGTTCGGCCTCCTCGACGGAACAGGCAACCTATTTGTGGATCTCTGCTGTTAGTCTGCCAGCGTCAACTTCGTGGCTTCTCGGAGAAGACAATTGGTATGAATTTTCCAGTAACCACTCGGGTATTATGAACTTTACTCTAGGGGACGGTTCCGTACGAACGGTAAGTTCGTCGCTTGATGGCACCGTCTGGTTGCGTGCAAATGGAATTGCCGATGGCGAAATCGTCGAAGAGTTTAGCAACTAAGAAACTTACCTAGCGTTTGGAGTAAAGTCTATGTTTGATAATTTGCGTACTTGTCGGATGCGATGGGCGCCATTCCTATTGGTGGTGGTTTTCATGTTCGGTTGCTCGGGAAGCACCAGCTCCGATGCGGTTGCACCTGAGAATTTCGCACCTCGGCCTCCGGCCGACAATGTTGGTGAAACTGGAGCCATGAACACTGCCGCCCAGTCGGAATCGGACGGCTAAACAGCGTCCAAAAAAAATCAGGCCTCAACTTAGTAACGGGAGTTTGCCCTTTTGAAGTTCTGCCGCGTCAGGTCAGCGCCTCAAAAATCCGATTGTTCCATGAGTTTGGCTCGATGAGTTTGGCTCGATAATCATGAGACAGCCGAGGTTTATCTTGGCTGTCTCTTTTCATTCAACGCCAATTTCCGCAGGGCGAAAAAGGATGACAATTTGAGGGGGGCTGAATCCCTGGGTTTTGGGCGTTCTTAGTGCGAGATTGTCATCGAATTTGTAGGTCGATTCTTTTGGCTAGGTGCAGTTTCAGCGACGTCGACCAGGCTGGATATCCGGGGTCCAAGATGACTCCTGCATTCAATTCTATCCATTCAATTGCATTGCCTGTCCTTTTAGGGCTCGATGAAACAGAGACGCGGCTGATCGAGATGCGTTCAGAAGGCTACACGACGGCTGAGTTCGCGAGACAATTTGCTCTGGATGCCGGCGTATTGAGAGTCAAACTCAGTTGGTTGCGCCGCCGTGGAAGCGAGAATGGTGTGATAAACGAATTCCTGTAGTGTTCTCGCAGCGGGTATTTTCCTGCAGGTACGACATTTTAGTGGAGGCGATTTCCAATTCCATCGATTTTCTTGTTTCGTTTTTTCTCGTGTCTGGCATGTGTTGGTACAAGGCATAGCTGACATGCATTTCGGTCGGCGAGCGTGGGTTGATCTCAAAGGCGGAGAAAACTATGAAACAATACTGGCCCATACTGCTCGGGGTTGGAATTATTGCCATTGGTGTCGCGATACTCTGGACGGGTTACCGTGACCTGCTCCTCGCTGTGCAATCCACGAATTGGCCTACGGCAATCGGGGTCGTTAAAACGTCGTTGGTCGAGCATGAAGTTACCAAGCAAAGGGACGCCGACGGACGACGCGAAGTGACGGACACGTACTACGCACGAATCGGCTATCAGTACACGGTTGCTGGTCGGCAATACAGCAGCGATCGCGTCGCGATGCGAGACTACAGCTGGGCTGACAAAAACGAAGCTACTGAAATCACGGAGCGTTATCCAACTGGAAGCGAAGTCACGGTATTCCACTCTCCGACGGACCCTTCGGTTGCGGTGCTTAGGCCCGGACTTGGCTGGGGAAATGTTGGTCCGCTGTTCTTTGGGATTATGTTAAGCGCTGTCGGCGCATTCGTGGTTCTGTTGGCTCTTCCCTGGCGGACTCGACGAGAACTTAGTGACGCTCATGCTCATCTGGCCAAAAGCATTGCACGTGACCACACTGATTTAGTATTGCCCGTGCGGCTGACGGGAAACATGAGGAGAGGTACGCGAATCATCACCGGGTTCCTTGTCGGAACGTGCTTGACCGCCGTTGCAGCTCTATTGGGTTGGGCAGTCTACAGCGGACAAGCAGATCAACTCGGTCAGGCCATTGGGTTAGGAGCGGTCGCTGCCGTCATCGGTGGGCTTGGAATCGTCATGCTCGTGGGATGCGTCCTGGGCATTATCGGATTGCGCATTCACCAAGTCATCGTGGAAATTGATCGTGATGGTTGGCAAGTCGGCGAGGAAGTCGCGTTTTGTGTGCGACAAAAAGGTCCATTGCATCTCAATGCACTGAAAGTTTACCTGCGTTGCGAGCAGACTGAGCGTGAACAATTCACGCAACGGGAAAAGGATGGAGAAAGAACAAACATTGTCCGGCATCTCGATAGGATCGTTTACGATCAACTCGTCGCCGAAGCGCATCACGTGCATATCGCCAGCGAAGAATTCTTTGATCTGCATGGCCAATTGACAATTCCTGCGGGACTGCGTGCGACCGGCTGGTATCTGACGACGGAATTTCAGTGGGAACTGGTTGTCATTGGCAATATACCGTGGTTCCCCGACTATTTACACCGTTTCCCGGTCCGCGTTATTCCTGCGCCGGGTGACGAGTTACCAAACACCCGGCATATCTCGACCGTCGAAGAATTGAATGAATATTACAACGAAACGACGGCGGAATCCACCTAAAGCGTCATAGCCGACAATGAAACTGAAAACAGAAAAGGACGGCAGCCAGAATGATGCTGGGGAATCTGGCTTTTTCTCATTTATCCAAGTTACGCGAAAACCTCATTTCCAAAGAATAATCCGCTACGGTGTTGGCCAAGGGCCCGGCAACTTGCCGTGCAATTCAAGCCCAAGGAAAACTTGTGAAACGTTGGTTTTTGCGTTCGGCAATTGCAGATCAGGCACTGCAAGGAGTTTGCTGCACCGCTCGTTAAATGAAAAGAGACAGCCAATAGAAACCTCGGCTCATGTTACTTCCAGCAATTCTCAGAAACGCTTCAGCTTGATAGGAATCCAGCATTTACGATGTTGCATTTCGTGTTCAATAGTAGCAGCAGGATGTGCAGGATCAAATCAAAAGTACGTCCCGAGAGCCCCGAATGGGACGTCGTGCGGCGGACGGTTGGTTTCGAAGTATCAAGACCACGAATAAACAAGTGTCTCGTCCAGTACATACGAGTCAGAGAGTCTGCCAAACTAGAAAAGTAGACTCTTCTTGGGAAAGTTTTTTCTTCAGTGTTCGCGAAATATCTTGCGATTGGCCCAGAATCTCCATGGTGCGTAACCGTTCACGGTGCGTAACCGTTCACGGTTTTCCTAACATTTGAATCGCGCCGGCAAATTGCCGGGCCGTTGGCGCCGTTGGCCCTCAAGCTTTTCAGGCTTGGTAGTACCCAGACCTTCGGACTGGGCTATGCAGACATTAGAGCCTTGCCCCAATCCGAGCATTTTGGGCAAGTTTGGAAGCTTGTCTGCGCAACGTCTATCGCTGACTCTATCTAGTATTAAACAGAGGCTTGAACCCGATATAATAAACCCAAAGACTTATAACTTCTGAGCAAGAACCTTATGGATACACATCCGCTCGACAGAGCCGACGACGACGAGAATGTTGCAGGAGAAAGAGCTCCGAGTAGGCCGCGTGGAACGCAGCAAGGTATTTTGCGATTTAGTTTAGTTCTGCTTGCGATAGCCGCCGTAGTTGCGTTTTTGTCGGGGGTGGCCGCCGGAAATTCTGAGCCAGAGTTAGCGTTTGGCAGGGCTGCTAGTGCGGTAAATCGTGTTTCACTATTTTTTCTGCTGGCTGGATTTTCCGGTATCTTATTGGCCTATCAATTTGAAAATCTGCAACGGCTTTTTATGCCTGTCGGCCGATGGGCAAGCAATGCGAGGAAGGTGCAAATGCCGGCTGGCGTAACTGCGGGAAACCAACCTGAAGCGAAACCAAGCCAAGTGATAAGTCAGCCAGTGGATTGGCACAGTTATCGATTGCTGCTAGTTATCAATTTGCTGATGGTAGTTTTGATCTGGGCGTTTTTGCTCATCTCCAATCTGCTGGCTATGGAGTGGTTGTTTGCATCAATCGTATGGGGCTTGAGTCCATCGATTTGGGGGTTGTTGGTATGCATGATTGTTTGGAACCGATCCATAATCCGCGCCTATGCGATTGGCGCCCTATTTAACCTTTTTATTTTGTCTGTTGCCTCTGCATTCATCTACTACTGGGAATTCAACTATGCCTGGTCTGGGACTATAGGGCAGCCTAGTGAACCGACGAGATTCTTGATTTCGGAGGGTATGAGGTTCACATTGGTAGCGTTTGGAGGCATGTTAACGGCCACCTACGTTCAACTGTTGCTGTGGTTTCAAGCGTCGAGTCGGTTGGAGTGGGAGTTGCCTGTCGAGCAAACTCCCAC
Organism: Planctomycetales bacterium; assembly: GCA_020427005.1. Classification (GTDB taxonomy): domain Bacteria; phylum Planctomycetota; class Planctomycetia; order Pirellulales; family Pirellulaceae; genus Aureliella. The sequence continues at coordinate 20,546 of JAGQOY010000072.1, read as the reverse complement.
CGAAAAATCGTGGTCCGACAAATTAGATTAAGACAGCTTTGCTCCACATGCCGAGCTGGCATGCCTACCCAAAAGTGCATGCCGACCCAAAAAGGCATTGCAAGGCCTAGGAGCAATCAGGCTTCTGGGATTTGAGCATCGCGCTGACCGCCGGATTTTTCGCTCGACTCCTTGGAGGTCAATCCAATTAGGGCGTCGAATTCGTTGTCTGCTTCGCTGGCTTGAGCGTACTCCATGAATTCAGCCTCAGCACGTTGAGTTTCCATGCCTGCCAGTTCACGACTGATCTTGGCGTTGGCTGATGCCTTCTGACGCATTTCCCTCAGCTCTCGCAATTCTTCACTTGTACGATCGTTCGACAAGCCAGTCATCATGTCAGCAATTTGTTTCTCTTCGCTGGCGCTAAGGATATCCGCTACAGCATCGTGTTTTTCTTCCTTCAAACGATCTAGCTCTCGCATCAGACCTTGGATCTGCGTCTTGTGTCCGCTGACGTTGGCAACTAGCTGTTTCAGATCTTCTTCGATTTCACTTGCTCGCTGTTGTTTCTCTGCCAGTGTGCTAGAGAAATCCTTGAAGGCGGCTTGGCACTTAGCGTAGTCTGGGTCGGCTTTGACGGATTCGATGTTGCCCGAATATTGCTCGACGAGCTTCTTGGCTTTAGCAGCAGCTCCTGCTCTCAGCTTTTCAAGTTTTTCTATTTCTTCGGTCAGGGTTCGTAGTCGCTCTTTCTTGCTCTCTTCCTGAGCAATCATGGCACTAACGGCATCTTTATATTGATTTAGACGAGTTCTCTTTTCCTCGATCACACGATCGTAATTCGCTGACACTACGCCCGGGTTCATACGCAGGGTATCGCTCGCCTTGGTGACCCGAAAGGTCATCAAGTACCAGACTGCCCGAAAATACTTTCCAACGGCCTTAAACATCAACAGCCCCTTACTTCAAATGCTGGGTAATCCAGGTTATTGTCACTATTCCATCGGCCCTGGAAGGCATTGTACGTCACAAACTGCAGCATGTTTAGGCGGCTTGCGACCTTCCTGTTACGTGACCATCCAGGGGCTATGTGTTAGATCGGGAGCCAGAGTTGGCTGTCGATCGAGGAGTAATCTCGCTCTTTTGCAGCACATTGGATGCTCCGATGGCTTTCCAGTGTTATTCGCAGTGTTAGCGAATTCCTTGAGTTTCTAACTGATGGATTTCCTGTTCCCACAGCGCACGTTGTTCTTCGGTGACTTGTGGATCTGGAAGTAGGCTGCGTCGCGTACAATTGAGTAGGGCTTGCAGCGTCTGATAACGCCGAGTTTGTTTTATTGCGGGCTGCAAAAAATCACCAATGGAGGCTCGAAGTTCAAACTCCGATTGCGGCGGAATAGCCTTAAGCTGGCTTCGGAGGGCTGCGAAACCAGCTGCAGAAAAATCATTCGGTAAACCCTCGTCATCTAACCAGTCTAGCATTGAGTCGGATTGCCCGATCGCGCCAGTAGGTTTGAGCATCCAGCGAATAAAATCCTGACGGTCTTGGCCTTCAGGGTCCAGCACCGGAATGATCAGATCCCCTACTCGACCGGGACGTCGAATGTCGGGTGAAAGCAGGTGAATGCGAGCGGTCATAAGCAGCCAAATAACTTTACCTCGCAATTTGGGGTCGCTCATCATAGCCTGGATCTTACCTGTTAGTCGCCGTTCAGTTTCATGCGCACCTTCACCAACACCACCAAATTGTGTATCTGCCTCATCTACAAAAATCACTACTTTTTCCAAGGCCTCCAATACTCGACGCAAGCGCTCAAAAATGACGTCGGTTTGTCCGTACCATTGGCTGCGAATACTTTTGAGTACCAGTACCGGCATGTCTAGCTCTGCAGCTAGGGCTTCGAAGATAAACGTCTTACCGCTACCGATTGGGCCGGCCACAGCGGCACCGGGAAGTGCGCGATCATCGGATAGGCGTAAGCGCGGAATCATGTAATTTTGAAGGAATGATTTCAGCTTGGTTGAACCGATTACATCTTCCAAAGTGTGTACTGGCTTTTTGAATTCTACAACGTCCTCACCAAGCTGCGTTTGGATGAACTGCTCGACTTGTCGAATGACGTCCTCACGTGAAATCGCGCTGCGGCTGTACTGCGACGCAAGTGCTAACTGCCGCAACGCGTGAATGCTTAGGCCGGCTGTCGCATCAGCCAAACTGTCAAGCGTTTCACTGCCGATAGGAAAATTCGTTGATTTTGTATCGCTGTCTGGAACCGGAATTTCTGACGTGTCGGGAAGTTGCTCATGCCATTTAAGAAAATGTCGTCTCGTATTAGTGTCAGGTGCACTGGAAGCCACGGACAGAACCTGGGGAAGTCTAGAAACCCTCGGATGGATTTGACTGGCAGACTCAGCTAGTAGGCAGACGGTATCCTTCCCAGCGAAGAATTCTGGATCGCTAAACCAATCCGTGATTATTGAGACGCGGCGCATCTGGGCATCATTCAGTTTCGAGACGTCACCATCGCCAGCAGGCAGCAACATGTCGGCCGCTTCAATAAAGATCAGCAGTCTGTCACGCAAATTTGCGCGAGCACAAATCGTCAGTTGACGCAGGAATTCCAAGGCTTGGGTGGCGTTGCCAATAGCATCTCGCAAGTATTGATCAAACTCTCTACGCCTGAGCTCAATCTTACTGCTTTCCGGTCCCAACTCCTTAATTGGAATCGAGGCTGTCTCAATACCGGTTTTCCAGCCAGCCCAGGCCTCCCGCAATCGAGTTCGATCTTCGTCTCGCAATCGGATGGGCCCATTCAATTCGTAGACAACCTGAATTAGTCCGGCTACGGCCGTTTTTTTCAACAGGAAAGGGACAAGCGGTACATACGAGTGGGAGTCAAAAAAGAGGTCATTTACGTTGCCCGTGACAATTACGGAACGGGCTTGCCCTGAATTGATGATGCGAGCCAGGCGCGAGAAAAACTCATAATTAGGAATTGTGTCTGACAACGTATTCATGGCTCATTTCTGTTACAAGAAGGCACGAGAAGGGTTATTGTGACTTGAAGAGCCCATAGCCTCAACGTCTATTGCAGGGATGGATGTCGCACTCCTGTTCACAAGATTCGCTTTGGGGGCAAGATGACGTTGGCGGTCAATATGCCTCCCACTAGACTTATGCCAACCATCGCCATGGAGAAGGCAAAGTCTATACCGGCCGTCGTTTCGTGGTCCAACAAGGCGGAAAGTGATCGATATCCTAGAGAACCGGGAACCAGAATAATGATACTGGGAGTTAAAGCAACCAGAGCAGGTCGATTGCGAAGTCTGGCATACAAGTTGCTTCCCAACCCTACGATTAATGCACCGCTAAACGCGCCTACTTCCATGCCCGCACGTTCGCCGAGAAGCGTGCTAGCCAAAAAGCCTGAGCTGCAAACCAAGAAGATGGTCAACCATTGAGCTGGTCGAGCCCGAAAGACAATCGCGAACGCTAATGGAGAAATGAGCATGGCCACCCAAAATGCCCAAGGTGGAGCTGGCAAATAAGTTTCGACTGGTAACGATCGCCAGTTACCAGCTGTTCGCCACCCCAAGGCAACCCCGATGAAAATCGTGAGCAAAGTTACGCCCGCACCGGCCAATCTAGCGACGCCTGACGACAGATGGCCAACGGCCAGTTCCGTCAGAGCAACAGTCAATCGCAGGCCTGGAAGCAAAACGATGAGCCCTGCCAACGTCACAAGGCGATCATCGATTGGGCATACAAATTGAGCTATACATAGGGAGAGTATGGCGGCCACAAAGCCAGACATCGGTTCTAACCAACCTTGTTCCCACTTCATACTCGCATGCAAGTATTCCAGTGACGCTACGATCAGGCCGACGGATGCTGCAGAAATAATTTCAACTATCGAACCACGAAACAGAGTAGCTACGGCTCCGCAACAGATCGCACACGTTAGAGATGTTACCCAATTTGGGAAAGGGGGAGGAGCAGCGGCGATAGCATGTAATCTAGTAAGGGCTGTTTCCAGATCCAATCTGCCATCAACTACATGTTCGAGGGTTTCGTCAAAGCGAATTAGCTTATCGACATCCACAGCCCCCGATTCAACTCGACGTAAAAACGTCTGTTCCCCTGCCGACAATCCCAGTGAGATGACGAGTGCGGTTGGTGTATAGAGGAACACGGCCTCCAATCCCACGGCTCGCGAAATTTCGCTCATGACTCGTTCCAAGCGATGCGATGGCGTGCCAAACCGATGTAGGAGCACTCCGGTGTCGACGAGAAAACGAACTTTTAGTTCTTCACTGGGCTGGGATGGCGTAGTGTTCACGAGATAGATACGATTGATGGAGTCGTTGCCGAACGGTCGATGGTTGGAAGAAAGGCTTTTGCTACAAGGTAGCTGAAACCAAGAAATTTTGACATTTGAGAAAGCGTTTGTAGGAATGAAAGAAGTCAATAATTCGGAGCTTGACGAGAGGCTGGAAACGGTTGACGTGTTTCTAGGTGATCGAAGCTATGGAATTCAAATTGGTAACAGATTGCTTGAGCGTTTGAGTGATCTGATGGCAGAGGCTGGATGGAATTCGAAGCACGCTGTGTTGGTAGCCGATAGCCAAATACCGCAATTGTCACAAATTGTATCGAGCGGATTAGAATCGAGCGGATGGAGAGTTTCAACCTGTTATATACCCAGTGGCGAGGGCAGCAAATCGGTGGAACAAGCTTCCCGACTTTGGCAACAGATGCTTGACTCAAACACTGACCGAGGTTCTACCGTAATTGCCTTGGGAGGTGGCGTGGTCGGCGATCTAGCGGGATTTGCGGCTGCTACATTTGCTCGAGGATTACCCTTGCTGCAAATTCCTACGACGTTGTTGAGTCAGGTTGATTCGAGTGTTGGGGGGAAAACCGGGATAAATCTGCCTGGCGCTAAAAATATCGTGGGCGCATTTTGGCAGCCGAGAATGGTGGTGATTGATTTGCAGACACTAAATTCGTTACCTCATCGTGAGTTCGTGTCCGGGTTAGCAGAAGTTGTGAAATACGGAGTCATTTTGCTGCCTGAATTGTTCGAATACTTAGATACAAACGCCCAGTCTATTTTGGACAAGCAACCTGCTGCGTTATCCCACATCATTGCAGAATCCTGTCGTGCCAAAGCTCTGGTAGTTGCCGAAGATGAACGTGAAACTACCGGTAGACGAGCCATCCTGAACTACGGACACACTTTTGCCCACGCGCTGGAAAGTGTTTGTGGATACGGGAAGCTGCTGCATGGCGAGGCTGTCGCAATCGGAATGCAAATGGCAGCACGCTTGGCACTAAGTCTGGGGAGGATTTCAAGTGAACTGGTCGAGCGTCAGGAATCGTTGCTAAAGAAACTGCAATTGCCGGTGGCCTGTCCAGGTGGGCTGTCCGTGGAACAACTGTGGAAGGTCATGCAGCATGACAAGAAGGTAGAACATGGGAAGCTGCGGTTCATACTGCCGTCAAGAATGGGGCAGGTTGAACTAGTGAATGGAATTGAACAGGAAGCTGCAATCAAAGCCATGCAAGTAGCCTGACCTGCGACCATTGCTAAACTGAATTCGGCAGAAATAACGAAAAACGGTGGTTTGTCGTCGTAGCCAAAATCCTTGCGACCTCAGAATGGACGAAGTGGATTTTCTTGTGCCACGGGAGTAGCGGGTTGAAAATAGCTTTTTGATTCCCCTTCGCAAGCAGAACTGGGAATGTCTCGAGTGGTTGAACTTAGCCCTAGCGGATCGTATTTAAACAGTCGTAGCAGGATGCCTAAGGGAGTGATTACTAGAAAATAAAAGGTTCCTAGAGTAATCCATGTAACGAGCCAAGTGAGAGACAAGGTTAATAGGGCCAGTGTTCGCTCCCACAGATTCCTGGCGGGCTTCGAAATCAGGAGGACCACCATGGTAAATAGTCCCGTTAAACCGACCCCAATCGCAGTAGCAAGGTTATGATGCCGCCAGGCCCAAAAACTGGCGAATGCAAAAAAGAAGCAAAGTGGCACTATTGACCAGTGGGAAGGCTTTGGTTGAACCGAGCCGGCGTGATCAATTGGGTTCAAGGCTGCCTCCGATCCTCGGTGCTTGAGTTGTGGATGGTCGAGGCTAGGAAAGTGTGGCTTGGGTCAACTACAAAGTTTTTGATAAGTGCTCGACGTCCAAGCAACATGCGAAAGCCCATCTGTTCTCGGTTGGTCAACGTCAAGTCGATCTTCCAGTGCCGCGAACCCAATTTGGCCTGAGTACGAATTACTGGTCGAAGTTCCTCGTGCCCAGAAGACGACCGTACAGTACGGCGCTCCAAGAGGCGTGCTCGCACAGGGATTGAGTTGACCCCATCATCTTGGGGAAACTCAAAGAATACCCAATCGGTCCCGTCCTGGACTACGAATTGGATATTCCAAGCGTGCAGGCAACAAGATCGAGCTCCGGTATCGACCTTGGCCTTGATATTTTGCAACCCAAGTTGCGGGAGACTAACCCATTCCTGCCAGCCCACTAGCTGTTTCAGATTGTGGGGACCCTCTCTGGGCGAAGTAGATTGAGCGTCATTGTGGAACATCGTGTCGCTCAGAGTTGGGTTTTTCAGGTAGTGCTTGGCCTAATTCAAATAAGTAGTCCAGCGTATATATACCCGAATCGTGTCCATCCGAAAACGCGATGTTGTATGCATAGTTCCCGATTGGCTGCATTGAAAGGATAACTAGCGGTTGTGTTTCTGCTCGTGACAACACCGGCAATGGTGCTCGTGGGTCGGCCGCAGTTGAGATGTTCGTTGCCTTTTCTCGACAAGTGGCACACGGACAACGGTCTCGCAAAGACCGAGTGCTAAATTGCTGAATGGATCCGTTGTCCCATTGGATCTCAATGATTGAAGGATCAACTTTGCGAATGGCGATGGGCCGGACGTTCATGGTTCCCCGGTTCAGTTACTTATTTGAGCACTTCCGTCAGGCCCAGTATATCTCCATAAGCATCTTTTGGTAGTGTAAACAGTCCAATGAAAGGGTGTCCCCAAGGAGAATGCATCGGGTAGTTTTGCGTTACGAAAACACATACGAAGTACCGAACCTCAATATGCTATCGTCTGTCTGTCGAACAATAACGCAATTCGGCAAACCAAGAAAATTGGACGAATCGCGATTCCTTGGACAATCATCAGATTACCCAGGTCACATAGATGGAAATTTGGCGAGAGTACTTTTGCAACTGGTATGCCTGCTTTCCCAAGGAGTAAAGCAGACTGATGAGTGAGGCATCAAGTGGAGGATTCGCGTGGCCGAACGGGTTGAACATATAGTTAGCAAAGGCCAGGCGTGCACAGAGCAAGAGAGAATTGAGCGTAACCGTCAGTCTCTGAAGTATTATGCGTGAAATCATGGTTGAGAAAAACACAACAATATTCAAAGACTTGCTGGTAGAAGAAAATGACGGCCTGTCGACACTAAGTGTGAATTGCGACATGTCTCCGATTGTTGTAGTGGCAAATCGAACGATTCGGGAACAGCTTGATGAACAATGCCTGGCGCAGGCTATGACGGCGAGGCTGGCGCCGGGGATTAGCCATGTCGTGCTGAATCCAGATGCGCACTTAGGATATGGAGTTCCGGTTGGAAGTGTGCTTGCTTCTCCCACTCACATTTATCCGGGTCCGGTAGGCGTCGATATCAAGTGTTCCATGAGCTTGTTACAAACAAACCTGCCGTCAGATGCGCTGGGTGACATCAAGACGCGCCGTGCGGTCATCAAATCAATTTGTCAACGCATTCCGACAGGAGCAGGACGTGGAAGTAAGAGCGTGCCAAAATCGCGGCACGTCGACGAGTGGCTGGGTTTTGAGCTCTGTACGCAAGGTGCGTCAAAAAATGTTTTGAGAAAGCTAGGAATCCCGCACACGTGGAGTCACCGATGTGAAGATGTATCTCATCGCGCTTGGGATGGTTCGTTGGGCACTTTAGAAGCGAGACTCCAAAGACTGCTTCGCGACTATAAGATGAGTCGTTTTCCAGCACAAATGAATCAACTTGGATCTTATGGCGGAGGGAATCATTTTGGCGAATGCGAGGTAGTACAGGTTTCCGACAAAGCCGGTTGTCAGGAGATCGCGCGGCATTGGGGTCTTAAAGATGGGCACATAGCTTTTTTGTCTCATTGCGGCTCGCGCGGGTTTGGCCATACCTTGGCCAGTAGACAGTTCAAATATTTGAAAAGTCGTTTCAAGAAAACGGGACGCGGGTTTCCTGGAGGAGACAGCGAGTTGGTATTCGCCGAGCACGGTTCTGATGAAGCGGTGGATTATCTCAATGACATGGCATTAGCCGCCAACTTTGCAACTGTAAATCACTTACTCATCAATCAGCTTGTCCTTGAGGCCTTCCAGCAGGTTGTGCCTGGAACCGTCGGTGAATTGATCTACTTCATCAGTCATAATATCGTTCGACACGAACAAGTGGATGGGCGAACCCAGTGGGTGCACCGCAAAGGTGCCACACGCGCGTTGCCCGCGGGACATCCGGAATTGATGCGAACGGAATTTGAATCGACCGGTCATCCAATCTTGTTGCCGGGCAACCCACGTGATGGATCGGCTGTTATGGTGGCTCTCCCGGGTGCACAGCGTAGTCTGTTCAGTGTCAATCACGGTGCTGGACGAGTCATGTCACGTCGCAAAGCGAAGGCCACCCTTGACCAGCACTCAGTGGATTGCGAGTTGCTAGACCACGACATCATCAGTAATTGCCACAAATACCCCAAGGATGAATCACCCGCAGTTTACAAAAATTTCAACGAAGTCCTGGCGAGTGTACGACAAGCGGGGTTAGCCGAAGTAATTGCCAGATTGCAAGCTAGGTTTGTAATTAAGGATGGGGCAGAGCCAGATGATTGAGTTTAGTATTGTTCTTGACGGTAATCGTTTTGGGTTACTAATCCTCTACAAGATTTTGCAAATCGACTTTTCATCACCCTGCTAGATGAATCGCAGTTTGCGATTTTCTCGACCCCGCCTGCAGAGTCTGTACCTGTTCTGCCGACCATAGACTGAAAATAGAACTATGCGCGAGTCAGTATTAGCTAGCATTGAACATGCCGTTTTGCGCACTAACGTGGGACCATGAATAAATGTCCCGTTTATGTGGTTTTCAAAATGGTGAGCAAATTCTGATTCGCGTTCCAAAGTTGAGTTCCGCAGCTCAACCTCACTGACTGGCCCTGAACACGACGCGCGAAAACTGATGCACAGCAAGCTATTACTGGTTCGGTTTCACTTGGCGACATTGGCGTTCCCGCTAGGGATGCTTTTGGGTATGGCTACTGTCCAGGCTCAGTCGGCTGAACAGTCGGGAAGTGTTCGCATCAAGATGTCTGTGTCGAAACCGCCGCCGATTGAGGAGATAAAAAGCTCTTCGTCGAATCAGATCCATGGCGAAGTCGAAGCATTTGGAGCTGTTCTGCCGCCTGTCGAGATGTCTGATTTCCGAATTGGGCATGATGGGCAAGATTCGGATCCCTCCCCGATCGTAACAGAAACAATTGAATCCGAAAGTAAATTACATGAAGCGGCTCCCAGGGCGCTATTGGTAGCTACTGGTGCGAATGTCGTTCGGGAGGATCAAAGTACAGGTAATAGGCCGGCGCATGGCCGGAAGCCCGGAATGCTCTCATGGGAGCAAACGCGAGTTGTGCTCCGCGATTTTCGAGTTGGTAGCGTGCAAATGACATTGCGTAGGCGGGAGCCCGCAAAAGAGATCCAGCCACAGGCAAAGGCTGAGCCGTTTCCTGTGCTCGATACACCAAGGCTGGCGACTACAAGTAATTCGGTGTCTTCCATGAAAGAGAGTGCACCACTCGATATCCAACCCGAAGACCAAGTAGACTCAGAGCGGCCTGCCAACCAGAATGCATCCATTGAGGGGTCAGTCAGTATTGAATTGCAACCCCGACGGGGAGATGCAGACGACCTGGATTTGCCACCAAGCGACCTCCCGATTGCAAAATCTGACGTGCCAGGTGCTGAGAATACAAATTGCCCAGGTGCGCCCGACGGGGAGCCGAAGCAACCCGAAAGTCAGCCGGATGACATTCCGTTGGTACAGGACGAGCATCCATTCAACACTCCTGAAGTAAAGGTCATTCCAAAACCGGCTCGGTTGAGCGAGAGCGTGCCCAGCCCGGGTTCATCTTTGTCAAGCGAAGACTTGGCGCGCCGTCAGGGGATCAATCAGTGCTTGAATTACTTTTTGACACACCAGGAAACGGTCACTCGGCGCGGGCCCTGGGCATTGATGCATACGATCCTACCTTATGGAGTAGAAGCCAACGTTGATGCCGGAGGTCGATCCGTAAATGCCATTGGCTGGTTGTGTTACAACGGGGTGGCAGCCAAGCAACGCATGTTTCAGCCTACGCGAACGGGATTTAGGACGAATTCCGGGCCAGGGGTCCAGGGGCACGAAGGTCAGTTTTTGGCCATTCTAGCTCAATCTCGCGTGCGGTCTGATTATCCCTTAAAGATCGGCGATCGTTCATATACGATTGCTGATTTGGTTCGGTATGAAATGGCAACTTGTCGTGAGGATACGGAGCTAACGTTTAAACTAATAGGACTTTCCTATTATCTTTCACCGGAAGCTCGCTGGCGCGATAACCGTGGCATCAACTGGAATCTAGAAAAGATTGTGGTTGAGGAAATGCAGCAGCCCGTGATAGGGGCAGCTTGCGGCGGAACGCACCGGCTAATGGGGCTAAGCTACGCGCTAATTCGTCGCCAGGAGGCGGGGCTGCCTGGAGGAGGTAATTGGAAGCGTGCCGAGGATTACGTCAATGACTTTGTGAACTATGCCATGAGCCTCCAAAATCCTGATGGTAGTTTTAGTACCGAATGGTTTGAGGGTCGTGCTACCGAAAGAGATCTGGAACGCAAGGTTCAGACAACCGGTCACATCCTTGAGTGGCTCGTATTTACGCTTCCGGACGAACATCTAAAATCTCCTCGCATTACGTTATCTATCGATTTCCTCCTTCAGACCATTGGAAAGAACCCTGGGTACGATTGGCCCATCGGACCGCGCGGACACGCTTTGCGAGCTCTGGCTCTTTACAACCAACGAGTCTACGGAGCCGAGTTTGGGCAGATGCAGAAATTCATTGCGAATTCATCGGCTACGCCAGTGCGCAGGTGACAGCCTTGGAAGTTCATCGCTTCACCCTGCCAGTGATTGCCAGTTCCTAGCTTATGAGTTAGATTTTGTGCATGCCTCAATGCTTGGCGTGCATCGAAGCCAGGCAAGTTCAACTTTGGGTTGAAACTACTGAGGTACTCTTTGGCTGTTTCACTCCGTTAGGCACCACCGGATTGCCAGCTTTTCCCGCACTCTCTGTGCGGTGACCGTCAATGAAATTCGAAACTGATACCATCCCAAATCGCCGAAGTAGCTCAGATGGCAGTGCAAAGGTTAACCAAACACTCGATCACGATGCTTGAAGCAGCCGGCACACTGGCAATTCAAACTGGAGCCGATGCGGTATTGGTGCTGTTGGAGGGTGCTACGGATTGGGAAAAACTTCGGCAGTCTATTCCCCCAATGATTGAACAGGTTATTGTGGCTGCGGATTTATCCGAGGATTTGGATGGTGCCGAGGCTGCCGGCCTAATGGCTTTGCCGCTGAACAAAGAGAAATCTCCGTTACTTGAAAGACTGCAACACGCTTTGTTGGAAGCAGTGGCGGATGGTTTGCTAAAAGGCAATTGCGATGTGATTGCAGTCTATAGCGGATTTGAATTCCAGAAAATGGATTCAATTAGTCACATTCGCCTGGATGATCGCTTGCGTCGCTTGACGACTCGCGATTTGCAGCGATTGGAAAGCAGCGTTTCACTCAAGACGCTTAAGACAGTGATTGATCTAGCCTCTCAGATCGGTCGCGAAGGTAGGGAAGGCAAAAAGGTGGGAGCCCTGTTCGTGGTCGGAGACACCCGAAGAGTGCTTCAGCACTGCAAAGATAGTGGTTTCGATCCGCTGCGGGGATATAGTCGCAAAATGCGTAACCTCCTTGACGCAAAAGTTCGGGAAGATATCAAAGAAATCGCGCAGATGGACGGTGCCTTTGTGATATCCGCCGATGGTTACGTAGAGAAAAGTCGTCAAATCATCGAAGTTGCCCACGCGAATCTGACATTAAGCAAGGGGCTGGGAAGTCGGCATTGGGCCGGTGCTGCTATTTCACAAATTACTAAGGCGCTGGGAATTGTGGTGAGCCAATCTACCGGCACGGTTCGATTGTTTCAAAATGGAGATACCGTATTGCGAATCGAGCCAATGGATCACGCGGTCAAATGGCAAGAATTCAACTACGAGCCTCCTAATCCAGATGTAGAACCGTAATAACGTAGCTGCATTAAAGCGTTCTCGTAACGCGACTGCCTGCTAGGTCTCCGATAATTTTGAAGTGCTTCTGTTCAACCGGCTGTACGCTTAGTCGCGAACCTCGCTGCAATAACACCATGCCCTCAAGTTCGGGCAGGCGTTTAAGTTCCTCTAGCGGGATCAATCTCTTAAACTTTTCAACTAGCTTTACGTCGACCATGTACCAAGTAGGGGTATCAGGTTTGCTTTTTGGATCGTAGTGGGGGTCGGTTTTGTCGAAGGCTGTATGGTCTGGGTAGCCTTCTCGCACAACCTTGGCGATGCCGGCAACTCCGGCGGGTAGCGCATTGGAATGATAGAACAGAGTCAAATCCCCATTTTTCATCTGGTCGCGCAACGTGTTGCGAGCTTGATAATTGCGTACTCCGTCCCAATGAGTGGTTTTTTGCGCAGCGGCAGCGAGGTCGTCGATACTGAAAACGTCTGGTTCACTTTTGATTAACCAAAACCTGAGTTTTTCAATTCTGGTTGGTGAAGACTTTGGCATTGATTCTGCTGGTCGAAAGTTTGGCTAGGCGTTTCTAATCACGATTGATCTATCGGCAGATAATTCGGATTTCAAGGGGTCAAAATCTGGACTTGAGAATCCCATAGGATAGTGTCGTCGCCAACCCTCGCAGTACTCGAATTGCTGACTCATGAGACCCACTTCCCTATTTAATTGTTCCATTGCGCTCAGGTAGGATCCCATGCGTTGCGAAGCGTCGAGCCATTGCGCTTGACTGGCGTGGCAAGCCAAAAGCTCTCGTTTGCGACCAATGTGTGGCGTCACATTGACAAAATGTGTAGGCTCTACAGGTTCACCCATGGGATCGCGATTGCCATGCGGCTGCGCGTGGTAAATGGCAACCTCATGCTCAATTGGGTTTGCATACCATTGAGCAAACCGAGACTGATCAGGGAAATTTGGAGCGCTACGAGCAAAAGCTCCAGTGACTGCAAGCCTGGCTGCATTTTGATGATCTTCCATGTAATCAGCCAAAGCGTGGGTCAAAATGACGGAGGGTTTCGCATTCCGGACAATTTGGCACACCTGGGCCAGAGCGACTTCGTTATAGAAGATCTCTAGGTCATGGCAGATGGGTGGATAAAACACTGCCTGCATTAGGTTGGCAGATGCTTGGGCTTCTTTGAGACGCACCGCTCGACAGGTCGCGCGATTCATGGATGTCGAACCACAGCAACCGTCGGCAATGTTGAAATAGTGGAGTTCCCAGCCACGAGACGCCAACTGCAACATTGTGCCCGACATGACGAATTCGATGTCGTCAGGATGTGCAGCAATAGCTAGGACGCTTTTGGATATTGGCATGGTTTATCGCTGTACCCGAGCGGAACCTCCGCTGGCTAGAGCTTCAACTTCAGGCAGTTTTGCCATGGTCACATCACCTGTAAAGGTTGTTAGCAGAGCTCCATGGGCCCAGCCGAGTCGCAAGGCTTGTTCTGGATCTTTACCGGCTAGCATGCCGTAGATCAGGCCAGACGCAAAGCCATCTCCACCGCCGATACGGCAGACTACATCCAGTTGCATTGTGGGACTAACATACCGTTGGCCGTCATACCAAATTACGGCAGCCCAATCATGGCGGTTTGTCGAATGGACTTCTCGCAGTGTTGTAGCCACGAGTTTAACATTGGGAAACTTCTCAACGACACGGTCAATCATGCCAAAGAACTGTTCGGGGTCCAACTTGGATTTCTTTTCAACATCCTGTCCAGCAACGCCAAGCCCTTTTTGTAGGTCCTCTTCGTTGCCAATGAGCACGTCGCAATGGGAGGCGATGGTGCGGCACATTTCCTGCCCACGCTCCTCACTGCCAATCGTCTTCCAGAGCTTGGCTCGATAATTGAGGTCAAAGGATGTGATGGTGCCAGCAGCGCGGGCGGCTTGCATGCCCTCAACGATCAGTTCACTTGTGGTCGGTGACAGGGCTGCAAAAATCCCTCCAGAGTGAAACCACTTTACTCCCGCGCCGAAAATGCTTGCCCAATCGAAATCACCTGGCTTGAGCATAGCTCCGGCCTCGTTGGCACGATTGTAGAACACGACTGGAGCGCGTACGCCGTGGCCCCGATCGCTATAGACGGTTGCGATGTTTGGTCCTCGTACTCCATCGTGTTCAAACCACTTGTAGAAAGGTTTTACTCCCATCTCGCGGACTACACGTTGTACAATTTCGCCGACAGGATAGTTCACCATAGCGGTGGTAACACCGGTCCGCAGACCAAAGCAATCCGAGAGGTTGGCCGCTACGTTGTACTCCCCGCCGGACACATGCACATCGAACGATCGAGCCTTTCGAAATGGAATCGTACCTGGGTCCAAGCGATGAACGAGTGCTCCTAATGAGAGAAAGTCGAGTGCTGCATCTGATTTGACGCTAAGTTTGGCCATGATTTTTCACTTGTGTTTGAGAAGTACGATGTAACTTTGGTTTTTGGGTTGTATGGCAGAGGGGATAAACTCTGCATTCAAGGGTAGACGGCATTAGATGGTAACAGCGGAGAACCCGCCATCGACAACGATATTTTGCCCTGTAACGAACGAAGATGCGGCCTGTGCGGCTAGCCAACAGGTTGCTCCACCCAGTTCCTTGGCCTCACCAAACCTACCCATTGGAGTATGGCCAATGATTTGGCTACCTCGAGCAGATAAGCTGCCATCGGAATTGTAAAGCAAGGCTCTATTTTGTTCGGCGGGGAAAAAACCAGGGCTGATGGCATTTACGCGCACCCCGGTAGTGGCCCACTCGCGAGCTAGGAATTGCGTCAAATTGATTACTGCTGCTTTGGCGGCTGAATACGCGACGACTCTCGAAAGCGGTATCATTCCGGACATGGATGCGATATTGATGATAGACCCTTTGCCGTTGGCCACCATCGTTTCCCCAAAAACTTGGCAAGGAAGGAGCACGCCTCCAACCAGGTTGAGGTCAAACACGTCACGCCAAGCATCCAGGGGGAGCTTGCAAAAATCGGCTCCGGGCGGCAAGGTGGCCTCCGGGCGATTGCCTCCTGCGGCATTCACTAAAACTGTTACCGGTCCACAGGCTGCTTCAATTGTCTCGCGGGCCGTAATCAGCGATTCTTTGCTGAGTGCGTCTGCCGACTGAAACAGGGCGCGACCGCCTGCCGCCTCGATGGCAGCCACACGCTGTGCACCGCGATCGGCGCTACGCCCAATGACTACCACTTGGGCTCCGCAACTTGCGAGTGCATCGGCCATGGCTCCGCCCAAGCCTCCCGTGCCTCCAATGATCACGGCAGTTTCGTTAGCTAGATCGAATATTCCGCCAGCCATAAGCAATATTCCTAGGAAAATGGCACATTTCAGGATCCAACAACGGGCGGCAAAAGATAATCGAACACCCCGTAGAGAAAAGTAAAAGCATCCACACATTGGTCGATTTATTCAAGGGGTATGGCTCATGACAGGGGCATTTGAGTCAACAGTTGCCAAGAACTTGAAGAATCCAGGTTGCGTCGGCGTGCGAGAGCCCTCAATTCGGAGCAATCAAGAGCATGCTGATGCAAGTGTCGAATGGAGGTTAATTCACCAATCTGTGGATGCTGGCACAAATTGTTCCGCGGTGACTTGCCAGAGCAGCGGCAATGGGCATGATGATGCATACGAATCAAAGCGCCATCGCACTTTAGATTTGCATATGGAGGTTCGTAATGGGATCGGTGACCAAGTAGTTCGATTTTCAGAGGAAGGCAATATCATCATGTCAGCAGAGTCACGACTGGAAAAACTGGGGATTCAACTTCCTCCTGCCCCCAAGCCCATAGGTCTCTACAAGCCCATTGTGGTCGTCGGTAATGTCGCCTATCTAAGTGGTCACGGTCCATTGAAATCAGATGGGACCCTAATGTTGGGGCGAGTTGGGGAAGACCTGGACTTGGAAGGGGGCCAAGCCGCCGCACGTCAAACAGGGATGGCAATGTTGGCCACGCTGAAGTTCGCACTGGGGTCGTTGGATCGTGTAACTCGAGTTGTCAAGCTGCTAGGTTTAGTACGTTGTACTGACGCATTTGATCAACAACCGCAAGTGATCAATGGCTGCAGTCAGTTGTTTGCAGACGTTTTCGGGCCGGATCAGGGAATTGGAGCTCGGAGCGCACTTGGAACGAATTCATTGCCTGGCGGGATTGCGGTTGAAATCGAAGGGATATTCGAAATCCTGTAGTTCCAGGCCGCATTTTTTTCAGCCGAACACGATTGGCCCTCCTCTCGTTTTGCTCCACCCTCCCAATTCCCTCTCTCAATGCGCGAGTGGGAGGGTGAGATCCCTGCCGAGACAACGCCTTGGGGTAGAAAGCTGCGAGGGCTTTGCCTGTGTTTATGAGCACGCAGTAGGCATAGGCCGTGTGTTGTTACGAATCAGCGGCTGCGGGGTATTTTTGGCGATTCTTTTCCATTTTGGCGCCGATCGTCGATGAAAGATCGATTTCGAGGGCGTTGGCCAGTGAGAGAGCGTAGCAAACTACATCCGCCAACTCCTCCCCGACTGATTTTATGTCGAACCCTGACCCGCAAACTGTTTCGTCCGTTGTAAGCCATTGAAAGTGCTCCATAAGCTCGCCTGCTTCGATGGCTAGGGACATACTCAGATTCTTGGCGTTATGGAATCGCTGCCAACTCCTTTCGGCAACAAACTGCGCCATTATGTTCTTTAGCTGATCAACAGTCGTATGGGAATCATGCAGTAACATAGTAACCGAGGTCCTCTCTGTTCGTTGAAAATCTGCGTTGATGAAAGGCAGTCTTTTTTTCTACTTATTTGCACATCGTTATGGCGCCAAAAAACTCGATCAAAGTGCTCCCAAGGTCAGCAACCCGACGGTGCAAGGATTGTGGGGGAGTCAACTAGGGTCCAGTCCTCTGAATCGTCCTAGGCAAAGGCCTATAACATTACCCCTTGTTGGGAAAGTCTATGTTGTCCAGTAAAAAAATGGGATGCGTCTGCATCATTCCCTTGCGGCTTGGCTTGGGGGGCTTTTTCGACAATAATTACATTAGGCCCTTTGCGGCTCACGAAGGGTCTCCTGCCCTACCCTGCCTTCCCTGGCCGCTTTGCGGTCTACCTTCCAAATGTGGGAGGGTGGATTTTAGATGCCACAGCTTAAGAAATCTGGGGAAATTCCCCGTCGAGATGCCTTGCCTAAGAGCTCTCTTCCCAACACGACTCAGGCTAACGGATATTTCATGCAAAATTACGCGAAACTAGGATTTTGGTCGATTCTTGCAATCGTCGCCCTGCGAGTTTGCATTGGTTGGCACTTTTACAAGGAAGGTGCAGCCAAAATCCGCGGCCATGATTTTTCAACGGTTGGATTTTTGCAGGCTTCCAAGGGGCCGTTAGCGAAAAACTACCAGCAGCTCATTTGGGACAACGAAGGGCGATTTCGCTTGAATAAGGATTCGGTAAATAAGGTTTTCGAAAATGCAGTGAACGCGTCCAACAGCCATTTCAAATTCAATGAAAAGCAGGTGGCTGAATTGGCCACAGTTAAGAAAACCTATATCGATAAACTGAACGAAGTTTACGACGAATCTCAAGAAGATATTTATAAATACTGGGAGAGTATTGGTCGCCTTGCCAACATGGAATCATCCAACATGTGGAATCGCGTTGCCAGTCTGAGAGGGCAAAAAGAAAAAATTGAACAGGATCGGATGAAAAGTGTCCAACCCGTTTTGGCTGCTGTGGATGCCATTTGGAAACAATTAGAGGGTCGACTAAATGCCATAGCAACAGTTGAGCAGCGGCGCCAAGCAGGTTGGTTCAGCATCAACCGGCCAGGAGAAAGCCTGATGAGCGCAAGTGTGGCAGATCAATTCGTGCCGTACTTTGATTTCGTCATTGGTATTCTGCTGATGGTGGGGCTGTTTACACGTTTGGCGGCAGGTGCTGCTGCGATTTTCCTGCTCAGTGTCGTCCTGTCTCAAATGCCTGGTTATCCAGGAACCCAGCCAACTTATTTTCAGGCAGTGGAATGTTTAGCTCTCCTGTTTATTGCGGTTGTCGGAGCAGGACGCTTTGCTGGTTTGGACTTTATCTTTTGGGCAAGGAGTGCCAATCGTCGTGCTGCAAAGCAGCTTGCCACCGCTAGTAAATAAGCTGAATTAACCGTTGATTTCGACTCGCTACAACACAATACATTGCCATACGAATTGTTTGAGGTAAATACATCATGCAAGCCCTTACAGCCGATCAGAAACAGGTTGGTCAAGACAATTACTACGAAGCGGTGGGAGTTACCCGTCGCGATTTTATCAAAGGTGTGGCGGCAGCTGGAGCTGTTTCTGGTGCCGGGCTGGGAGCCATGTACTTTGGCTATGGAAAAGTTAGCGACCCTGTTCGCGTGGGTGTCATTGGCGTTGGTGACGAAGGTAACGTATTGTTGGGTGGTTGCACGCCGGATTACGTGACTGTCAAAGCGATCGCGGACATTCGCCCTAGCAGTATTCACCGTGCATTCTACGGAGACTGGTCCTCGGATGCAGCCCTAGAGGCACGGCCAGGACTGATCAAGCAATACGGCTACAGCAGCTATGATGAAGCCCGCCGAAATGTGACCGTATATGATCAAAAAAATGGTGGCATCCAGGCGCTGCTTGACGATCCTGAAATCGAAGCCGTGATCATAGCCCTTCCTCTGTTTTTGCATGCTCCGATTGCCATCAAGGCCATGGAAAAAGGCAAGCACGTATTGACCGAAAAACTGATGGCGCACAATGTAGCGCAGTGCAAGGTCATGGCGCGGCATGCAAAAGAAACGGGCTTGCACTTGGCCACAGGGCACCAACGCCATTACAGCGTGCTTTACGACAATGCTGTGCATTTGATCCGTATGGGACTGTTAGGACAGCTGCACCATATCCGCGCTCAATGGCACCGTGGAAATTTGCCGGGCCGTGACAGTTGGCAAATGCCGCTGCCAGGTGGCGAGAAAGCCACCGCAACCGGCAAGATGGTCAACAAAATCGTAGATCAACTTAACAGTTTCAAACGCGCATTAGAAAAGGAAAGTAAACCTTCAGAGATTGAGAATTTGCAGAAGAAGGTACTGCAATGGACCGCGTGGAATGAGGACCGATTGGTTGAAGCGGAAAAACACGGATATGAAGATTTGAAGTTGCCTAACGGCTCGTTGCGTTCGGCAATGGAAGAGCTCGTGCGTTGGCGGTTGTGGGAGCGTACTGGCGGGGGCCTGATGGCTGAACTGGGCAGTCACCAACTGGACGCTTCCTCGATTTTCTGTTCGGCGCTCCGCAAAGATGGTTCGAAAGCCCATCCGCTGACGGTTCACGCGGTTGGCGGACGGCACATTTTCCCGATGGATCGCGATGCGGAAGACCACGTTTACTGTATGTTTGAATTTCCTGGACCTGAATACGATCCCAAATTTGACGTCGGCTATTACAGCGAAGCGGATAACTACCCTCCGAAAGACAAAGGCGTGCCCGCCTACGATGCCGATCCCAATAAGAAAGTGGTCGTGACCTACTCTTCGATCAATGGAAATGGCTTTGGTGGCTATGGCGAAGTCGTCATGGGTACGAAAGGGACCATCGTCCTAGATCGTGAAAAGGAAATCATGTTGTATAAGGACTCAGATACCTCCTCAAAGGTGAGCGTCAAAAAGGAAGGGGGAGCCTATGCCTTGGATACCCAGGCCAGCGGTAACTTCGCCGCTAGCGTGGCCAGGGCGTCTGCAGAGGGACCTGTCAGCCGCGGATATACCGAGGAGATCGAACATTGGGCATGGTGCATTCGTCATCCCGCCCCAGAAAACAAACCTAAGTGTTACCCTGAGGTTGCCATGGCTGATGCGGTGATTGCCTTAACGACCAACGTGGCAATGGCGAAAGGGGCTCGTGGAGAACCTGGTTTTGTCAAATTTGAAGAGAGTTGGTTTGACCGAGATTCTGATGCAACGCCAGATGGTAGCGACACAAAGGTCGAAGAAGATAGGTTGAAGAATTGGAAAATTGTCTAATTGACCGTGTGGCGGTGTTTTAGGACTACCCGAAGCCTTCTAGCGTTTTAGGCGAGCGGCAGGAATAAACGTCCCAACCCGAAACGTAAGTGAGGGATT
>JAGQOY010000071.1 GCA_020427005.1 Planctomycetales bacterium | reverse complement strand
TAACCCGAAGCGTAAGCGAGGGACTGAACATGAATCCCTCACTTACGTTTCGGGTTGGGACGTTTATTCCTGCCGCTCGCCTTATGGCGTGGAGCTTTTCATTTCGTATTGAGACTCTTCCGTGTCACACGGTCCCATGTGTGACCCACCCTGAAAAAGATAGGAATTGATGGCTGTGTCGAACCTTCAAGCAAAGAGTCGCTTGGCATTTTTAGCACTGTTGTGTTTGGCCGCTGTTTCAGCCTCGGCAAACGCCCAAACCCTAACTAGTTTGACCCCTGGAAGAAAATTGGCTCCTGATGTGTTGGAGGTCATACCTCCAGGAATTGACTACGGAGATACCTTTCAAGGGCCCATCGACCTGGAGCTAGTCGGAGAGAATTCGGATCTCGCCTGGGTTCCCAACTATGTTTCCGAAAGTGAAACTTTGCTAAAAAAGGCTTCGGACGTCGTTTTTCGTGGGGATGCTTATGGTTTGCAGTTTGCCTTCAAACCCGTGCGTATGATGGAAACCATCCTGCCGGGAGAAGATGGTCAAGCAAAATCAGCTATTGTGTGGTATTTGCTTTACAGGGTTAGAAACGTGGGGGGAGACCTGAGACCTACTCCCGAGGCTGATCCGTTTGGAAACCAGGTATTTGGCCAACCAACCAAAGCCGCCAGTACTTGGGTGAGATTTATGCCACGGTTTAGACTGCGTACGCTGGGTGCAAATTCTCGTACTTACCTCGATCCGGTGTTACCCAGTGTTAAAGCGGCGATCGCAGCTAAAGAGCGGGTTGGCCAACCGATCTTTGATTCAATTGAAATGCAACGGCAGAAGATCGAGCTGTCAACCGAAGCGGAAACTCATGATTATTGGGGTGTTGCCACTTGGGTAAATGTTGACCCCAGAACAGATTTTTTCCGAATTGAAGTTTCGGGCTTAACCAATGCCCAAAGATTGGTATTGGACGAAGGCCGGACCAAGTATCTACAAAAGACCCTCGTCCTACACTTCACCCGTCCGGGGGATACAGTCAACGAACTGGAAGATGTGATTCGTTACGGCATTCCGGCCATTGACGATGCTGTGCGGCAGAAATATGTATTGGACCAATTCGGGCTACAAGATCGACTTGATCACATGTGGATCTACCAGTAAGATTCTGGGTTCTCTGATGAATCCGGCTTCTCTGAAGTTCGTGATTTTTGAGAGACTAGGTGGTCGATAGTTTTCCACGGGTGACCGCTCAAACGCAGGTTCCGCGTGGATAGAGAAGTTCATACTTTGATTTGGATTGTCGCAGAAATGGCACATAAAAAGGGTCAGGGCTCAACCCGTAACGGTCGAGACAGCAATGCTCAGCGGCGTGGTGTAAAAAAGTTTGGTGGAGAGGCGGTTACAGCAGGCTCCATTTTGGTACGTCAGGTGGGAACCAAGTTTCACCCGGGTCGTAATGTCGGAATGGGCAATGACTACACCTTATTTGCCCTATCTGCTGGCACTGTTTATTTCGATCAAGAAGGACGTCGTGTAAACGTCCAGTTGGCAGAAGCGAACTAAACGGCTTTTTTTGTTGCGAGCCTTGCACTCGTCGTAATACATATCTTCCCGATCCGCATTAGCGCGGTACTCAACAGAACCCGTGTTTCTGTCTGCGGCTGGTTTTTACGGCTGTTGGTGCCACCAACTACTCGCACGTTGACACAATTAGAGCGAGTGTCAGGTCAAGTTAGTGTTTTTTTCGCTCCAAACGGCGCTAGGTTGGAATTGCACACAAATCCGTCCGTGCGACTCTCCTTTGCCAATGGCCTTACAACTATTGGCGCTGAGTACGTCTTCTAAGTTCCATATTTGGTCCTGAAGGTTTGTTGTGGGTATTGCATGTTTGTTGATCGTGCTGAAGTAGAAATTGAAGCGGGCAAAGGGGGAGACGGCTGCGTTGCGTTTCGTCGCGAAAAGCATGTCCCACACGGAGGCCCCAATGGTGGCGATGGGGGACATGGGGGGAATGTAATCGTTCGCTCTCGTGAGGGTGTAAACAGCCTCGTTGCGTTTGCCCATAGAAAGCATTGGCGTGCCGAAAAGGGAGAACACGGCAAGGGCTCCGACCGACATGGACGTAGCGGTCAAGACCTAGTAATCGACGTTCCGCCTGGAACCGTGATGATTGATGCTGGCAGCGGATTGATAATCAAGGATTTGGTACGTGACCAAGATGAGGTCATCGTGGCTCGTGGTGGCCGGGGAGGCAAAGGCAACCCACACTTCAAGAGCGCGACGAATCAGGCGCCTCGTGAGGCTACGCCCGGGGCCCCAGGAGAAATCCGTCGTGTCATCTTCGAACTGAAAGTTATCGCGGATGTCGGATTGGTTGGGAAACCAAACGCTGGGAAGAGCACATTGTTAAGCCGCTTATCCCGTGCCCGTCCGGAAATTGCTGATTACCCGTTTACCACTAAGTTCCCTAATCTTGGTCGCGTCATCGTTGATTTAGACCACTCCTTTGTTATGGCGGATATCCCTGGACTGATCGAAGGGGCCGCAGAAGGAGTTGGCCTAGGGCATGATTTTCTGCGGCACATCATGAGGGCCGGCATCTTGGTGCACTTGGTAGAACCGATTCCCACCGATGGAAGCGATCCAATCGAGAATTACCGAGTTATTCGAAGTGAATTGCATCACTACAGCGAGGAGCTTTCAGTACGCCCGGAAATCCTTGTAGTGAGCAAATCAGAATTACCGGAATCGGCCGAAGTAGCACAGCAACTAGAGCAACTGACTCAACGCCCCGTACTACAAATCAGTGCCGTTACTGGACAAGGACTGAATCTATTGATGCATCGTATTGCTGCGGTTTTGGGTGAACAGAAACTTGCATCTCAGGTATGATCGTTTGAGATACATTGGCATCGATATCGGAAACAGTGGAATAAAAGCCTGCGAGCTATTTATCGGTTCGCAATCACTTGGAGAAGTGTGGTACACGCGGTGGCTATTTTCGACATCCGCCCATCAATTGACTTTTTCGGAATCCAACCCAAGCACGAAAGTAGCCGTAGACGATCCCAGTTGGGCAGAGGCGTTGGTCGCAAATTTTGGTCGTGACGATACCAAATGGCTCATTAGTAGTGTAAGACGAGATGCACTTCAGAGTTTGAAGTCAAAACTCGAAACTCATCGCCAAAGCTTACATATCGTCTGCCTACATGACATTCCGCTGAGAGTTGAAGTAGATGCACCGAACTTGGTTGGTATCGACCGTCTGTTGGCTGCCGTCGCTGCGAGTCGGCGTTGCGAGCAGCGCCCACTGATTGTCATCCAAGTCGGATCTGCCGTAACCGTCGACTTTCTCGCACGCCAGGAAAAAAAAGACACGTTTTGCGGAGGTGCCATTCTGCCCGGCGTACCCATGATGCTGCGTCTGCTAGGACAAGCCGCTGACCTGCTCCCCAATATCGATGCCGACGACATTACAGATCTACCTGGAATTCCAGGTAGAAATACAACCGACGCTATGTTAGCTGGTTGCGCCAGTGCGACACTGGGGGGAACCATCCATTTGATAAACCGTTATCGAAATGAATTCGGATGCAACACTCCAATTGTCATTAGCGGAGGTGATGGAGACCGCTTTGCTCCTCACCTACCGCCACCGTATGTTGTGGTACCACATCTAGTGCACCACGGGCTGGCTGCAGTGGCTCAAGCAATGCAGGAAGAATAGCAGCGTTGGAAAACTGACCATATCAGCACCTGATAAGTTTAGGAAAACTTAGCAATTCTTCACTTGCATCTATATGATTCCACCATCGGCAGTACCTTTGGCTAGTCTGCTTGCTTGCCAGAGCCAATACCGAGACAATTGGAGGTACGATAGTCAATCAAAAACTTGATGAGGTGCACCAAATGAACAAGCGTTGTATAAACATAATATGCGTAATGCTATGCTGTTCGGCAGGCTTGTCGGCAGCTGACAACGACCTAAACTCGGTCCCACTTGGTTTGAAGAAGCCCCCAGTTCCTTCCGACAATCCCATGACCGAGGCGAAAGTTGCTCTCGGAAAGCAACTGTACTTTGACAAACGCCTGTCGGCTGACAACACGGTCTCTTGTGCCAGCTGTCATGATCCAGCAAAAGGCTGGTCCAATGGTGAACCCAACGCAGAAGGCATTGGAGGGCAACGAGGTGGCCGGAATTCACCCACGGTGCTTAACACAGCCTACAATCGATTTCAGTTTTGGGATGGGCGTGCAGGTTCGTTAGAAGAGCAGGCGTTGGGCCCCATAGCTAACCCCATTGAAATGAATTTGCCCATTGAAGAAGCAGTCAAGCGGCTGCAAGCAATTCCGGGCTATCGCCAACAATTCCAAGAAATTTTTGGCGGCCCCGTAAATGCCGATGGCATCGCAAAATCGATCGCGGCTTTTGAGCGAACCGTACTTACTGGGGACGCTGCTTACGATCGTTTTAAAGCTGGAGACCAATCGGCTTTGTCGCCCCAAGCCCAAGCCGGGATGAAACTGTTTTTCGGAAAGGCCAATTGCTCAGGGTGTCACGGAGGCAGCAACTTTACGGACAACGCATTTCATAACTTGGGAGTAGGAATTACAGCCGAATCTCCCGATCTCGGAAGGATCGTAGTCAGTCAATTGCCCGGTGATCGAGGCGCCTTCAAGACACCATCTTTGCGTGACATAGAACGTACCGCCCCGTACATGCATGATGGTAGTCTAGCTACCTTGGAGGATGTAGTCGATTACTACAATCAAGGCGGAACGGCCAACGCCCACTTGGATGAGGAAATTTATCCCTTGAATTTGAATGATGAGCAAAAGGCCTCAGTGGTCACATTCCTCAAAGAAGGATTGGCCGGTAAGAGCTACCCGCTCATGGATCCACCTTCCCTACCCGAATAACGGCCTTCGCCGTGGCTCTCGTCCGAGCACACGAACAATTCGTCGTCATTAGGTTAACGATGACGGATTATCGTCCCTGACGAACTGCTATTGATTGCGATCAATTTTGGGTCGCATCGCGTGTTTGAACACTAGTGCGGAAAGTCCGCTGTTGCGTAATGCTTAATTGTTTACTTCCTTAGGAGCCTATACAGTGAAAATGTTGAATACTGTTTTTGGATGCGCATTGTGTTTTGCAGCTTGCACCGTGGCTGTTGCGCAGGATGCGGCGAGTACAACGACGGCCAGTGAGGTCTTGGTGGATCTCAATAATCCCTGCGGAGTTGCTATCCAGCCCGAAACCGGCATCGTTTACGTGGCAGACTCAGGCAACCACCAGATCATCAAAGTTGTCGACGGAAAATCGGTACCTGCAATTACCGATTTTCCAGCGGACGTTTACGGCAAGGGCCCTATGGTCAATATCGGTCCTTTGGGCTTGCTTTTCCTAGACAAGTCGACCTTAGTCGTTGGTGGTGGCGGTAAACCAGATGGCGAAGAATTGCTTCGCGTCTACACGCTTCCCGAGGATGGCACAGCCATCAAAGCGGACACCATGAAGACATCTTTTCCTTTAGCGGCCACTGACGACGTTAAAGGAGAAGGCAACTTCTACGCGTTAGCCAAGTCCCCAGATGCTGTGTATGTGACCTGCAATGGTGACGATACGAAAGGCTGGGTGGCTCGAGCTGCTGTGGACGGCAATTCGCTAACCAACTTTGAACGGTATTTGGCCACCAAAGAAGCCACAGAAGTCGATGCGCCAGTGGGCATTGCCGTAAGTCCAGAAGGCTACTTGGTCGTCGGGCAAATGGGTGAGATCAATGTGCCCGGAGATTCGCTAATTACCTTTTACGATTCTGTAACTAAGGAATTGCGTTTGAACTTGGCAACCGGTCTACACGACATCTGTGCTGTCGCCTACAGTCCCAGGAAGCAAATGTACGTATTGGATTACTCCTGGGCAGATCCAACTCAGGGCGGACTATTCCAAGTGCTCGAAGACGCGTCAACGGAAAGCGGAATTCGTACTAAGAGAATCATGACATTGGATAAACCCACATCCATGGCTTTTGATGCTGAGGGCAATTTATATGTCACCATTATCGGGGAGGCGAACGAAGCTAATTCAAAGGGCAAGTTGCTTCAAATCCCGGCCGGTTTATAAGTTCTCATTCCACTGGATGTAGTTCACAAATAAAAAACTCGCGAGGCATCCTCGCGAGTTTTTTTTGCGCCATTTGATGTACGACATCGTTGAAAGCACGCGTATTGCGCCCGTGCACCGCGGCTAGCTATCTGCTAGAGGTGTCTTCTTTTCTGTAATGACTTCACATTGCGGGGCCATTTCGGCGTTCATTTGAATGTATTCTTTCCATTCATCAGGAACATTGTCCTCGTGGAAGATAGCCTCTACAGGACACTCCGGAACGCATGCCTCGCAGTCGATGCATTCTTCCGGATGGATATAGAGCATCTTTTCTCCCTCATAAAAGCACTCAACCGGGCAGACTACAACACAGTCGGTATAGCGGCATCCGACACAGGGCTGCGCAACAACGTGAGCCATTCCCAAACCTTTCTAAGAAAGCAGATCTGTCAATAAATTCAACGGTCGATTATCCCCTTTAGGATTCATGCGGCATAGTAGGCTGGGTAGGTTGGAATGTCAAGCTAGACATAGAATTCACTGCCCAAACCCCAGGCGAAAAGACTAATTCCGTCGGCTTAGGGGGCAACATTCGCTTCTCAAACGGGCCTAATGGTTTTTTGGAATTGGCGCTGGAAGGTGCCACATGAACCCTTCCGCTTCAAAAACCTCCTGGCTTTCCACGGAACATATCTTGGCGAATAAGCGTGCGGCGGTCTGAGCATGTGGGCTATCCTGTGCAACTGCCCAAGGCTGAATCGCGATGCTGCATGCAATGTCTTGAATTGGAACTGCGTCCAGACTTTCCGCAGCTCCTGCGGCATTGCTCAAGTAGGCAACTGCAGCGTCGAGCGAGCCTGTCTGCAATTGGTTCACCAGCATATCTCCCGTGGGTGTTTGCACGGTCACGTTGGACATCAGCTCTTTCTGTATTCCGCTTTCTTTGAAGGTGTTTTGAGTAATCCACCCCATTGCACACTGTTTCTCATGTCCAATCCCGACTCTTAGGTCTGGCTTGATAAGATCCTTCAAGCTGCGAATGTTTTTCGGATTGCCTTTGGGAACCAGAATCACCAGCTGGTTTTGAGACACCTCTGTGGGCTGCGGAAAGATGTCCGAAACCTGGTTCATGAATTCTCTGTCGCAGGCAAAGTAGGCATCTGGAATTTGACCGGCTTTCATTTGCGCTACGAGGATCCCACAGCCGTTGTAAACACGAGAGACTCGCACTCCTTCGCGCTTTTCAAACTGTAATATCGTGTCCTCGATGGCAGGCCGCAACATGGATCCCGCAAACAACTTTAGTTCGGGCTGCTCAGACCAGGCGTCTCCTGTTACTACGCCGAAACCGTGTTTCTCGTAGTATTGCAGACCCTTATCACGTGCCGCCACATAGCGCGCAAAATGCAGTGCTGCAGTTGGCTGTGTTGTGCACGACAACACGCCTAGAGAGACTTGACTCACGAGCGACTGCAGCTCCGGCAACTCAAGTGCTTCCAGATCTGGGTATGTATGCAAAACTGCATCATATACAATGCCCGCGTCAGCTGCACCGACCAGCACATCGTTGGCCACGTCGGTGACCGTCATGCGGTAGGCTGTCGTTGCCTTATCAAGCCATTGCCACTGCCCCTGCTTTACTAGATACTCGCGAGTCAATTTTCCGATCGCTGCCGCTTCCGGTGATGCTTGGACGAAACGAATATCTGGCCGTACTAAGTCTGACAAAGTCCTGATCGACTTTGGGTTGCCTTTCTTAACTACTACTACCGGCCGCATGATGGCTAAAGGAAGAATTTCGTCCACCAACTTCTTTTCCACTGCCAAAACTAGATAACTATCATCTGCCGGCAAGTAAAGATCGCCGGTTTTGGCGGTTTCAATCGAGCTGAGTAGAGTCTGCGATGCGCCAAATTGGATGTTGACTTGGCGATCATATTCTCGCTCGTAGGCCCGGCAGATTTCCTCTATTACCATTCGATTGCTGGCAGCACAAAAAAGTGTGATCCCTTCAGAAGGGACGCTATTTCCTGGCGCACTATCCGTTGAGGATTGCGAGTCGGAAAGCTTGAAAATAAGTATTCCAACTGCCAGAACAGTGATGGTGATTGCGATCAGAATTCGAGACATTGTGTTCACTTACACTGAGAATTCATGGAATCTTTTTCATGGAGTTGTATTCATGAAATTCACGGTATTCACGGCCATTTGCAGGCCTGACTATTAGTAACGATAAATACCATGTCGAGCGCCGTCAAAACATCAGCTCATTTGCATGCGGCTACCATTTCGGCCCAATACAACGCCCTGAGTTTCGCCTTCTACGAAAACAAGCTTTGAATTACAGAACCACCAGTGTCACTGCTTTCGCCGACCGGGTGGTATCTGCAACAGCACGGGGCTTTGTTGCATCTTGGGTGGCTCAGGAGACGGAACCAGTCCATCTTCGCCAAACAGATCTGTTTCCCACTGAGCATCCAATAGCAAATCAAAACCGGGATTCATATCTTTGACTTGGCACGAACAGGCACCGCATAAGAACAATGTTAGATCCTCGATCAAGGCATCATTCACTGAAGATGCTGGAATCACCTCCAATGCCCGGCCCCTGCCAAAAACAGGGACGACCAGTGGTTCATGCTCACTCTTTTCAACCCCATAGAAACCACGCAGCCAATTCTTGAAGAACAATTCTTCATGCGCTTCGTCATCCAACTGCAGCACACTAAATTGCACCAATAGCGGAACCTCAGAATATAGTTCAGACCCCGGCAAACCTATTCCATCGGGTAGTTCAACGTAACTTTCCAACTGTTTGCAACGCGTCTGCAATTTAGAAATGCAGTCCTGTGTAGCTTTTTCATCTTCTCCTGGGATCACTAGCCATACGACAGCGTGACCTGCCAGAAGTCGACGGGCCAATTCCTTCCGGGCGGGCGAGTCGCCAATCGACGCTTTGCTAGCTGCCTCGAGGCTACCATGCCAGGCGTTCACGAATCCATTTCCCTCCGCCTTGGGGTGCCGACATCGCACCAGAACATAAGGCGCTTTAGCGTTACACTCTCGCTCCAAAGACTGCCAGGCAAAGCGATATTCCTCCGATTGCTCAGCGTCAATATCAACGCGTCTCAACTGAAGGTTGACGCCCTCCCGGCCACACTCCTCTTTGAGTTGTTGCACCAACAGCGATTGCGACTGAGTCAACGAGGATCCCGTAAAGACAAGGATCTCACCGACATCTGGACGCCAACGTTCCAGAGCAAATCGAAAAACCGGAATGTTGCAGGCCCAGGTCGTCAAGGCACCCGACAACAGAATGATCGGACCCAATATCAATGACTTTCGATTCTGCCTGAGGATTAGCATCGTGTAGGCCCCGTCTAGTTACTACTGGGTTTGGCGAAGCACATTAGTTTGCCATCCAATGTCGACAGATACAATTTTCCATTGGCGCCGGCCAATCCATCCCAACTTGGCAAGCTACCTAACTGGATTGTATTTTCGACTTTCCCATTGTCGGTGTTTACCACGAGCAATTGCCCACCATCCCGCCCATCGAGGGCTTGATCCTGTTTAGCCAATAGTTCGGCTACAGCCGGGTCACTTTCACTCAATTGAGCAAAAGTGGCTTCTTCATCGATGATATCGGGCGGCCCAACAATGAATAGTCGAAAACCGGATAGTACCATAGCTCGAACATAGATCGGAACGTCTTGGGTCCACTTGGGTTTGACAAGACTATTTCCTTGATTTTGCTGGTTGTTATTATTGGCGGCGTTGCGTCGTTGATTGTTGCCTCCTGTAAACTGCAACGCTTTCCCAAACTTTCCATCGGCAACTGTAGCACCTTCTACCGTTCCATTGTTTCGGCTTAGTGAATAGTCTCGTGCCGAACCATCGTCGAAGCTAACCGCTAGCACTGCTTCTGGTGACATTTCGTTGCCATCGGAAAATCGCTTGGCAATAGTCTCGTCGTCAAAAGTGTCAAAATACAGACGCACTTCGTCCACAATACCTGAAAGAGTGTTAGGCCCTTGGTATTCCCCTACTGCTGTACCGGCATCTGCGCCTACTTCGAGAGCTTGCGCGGGATCTTTACCAATGAGAGCCTCGACCTGTCCTTCGGCAACCTTCTCCCCGTCTACGTAGAGCCGGAGTGATTTATCTTCGCCAACAGCACCAACCAAGTGGTGCCACCCGCCCACAATACGCTTTTCTCCCTGGAGTGATGTCAGCTTGGAGTCCTGTCGATATAGAAAAGTCGGCTTTCCTTGTTCCAAGGCAAGAGCAAATCCGTCGGTTGGCCCGCCGCGTGCCAAGACAACTCCATTTGGCTTGGTGACTGTGACCCATGCTTCGACCGTAATGGGCTTGCCACTGGGATCCAAACTTGGTGACTTAGGAAACTGAGCATAGCTACTGCCTGCATCATTGCCACCTCCCTTCCCGAACCCTTCGGGAATCTCCGGTGGATTGGGTTCCGCTGCAAACAATTGGTGTTCTAAAGTTGTCGTCCAACGCAAATACTCTGGCTTACGTCCGTAACCATACACGTAACCATTTCCATTTACCAGAATTCGTCCGGAAGGTGCAAAACGCCCAGCTTGGTAATATCCTCCGTGACCTCCCGCAAAACTTTGCCCGAGAACCCAATAGGAACGGTGAAACCAAGTTTCATCTAAGAATCCCATCGGAGCAAAAATATGGGCATCCGGGCCGCGTTGCTTTTGGACTTGCCCAACAAAATCACCTGAGTTGGGGCCGATTTCTAAACGATTTCCCTCAAGGTCGAATTTTTGGCTCTTCATAAAAATATGATGACCATCGCATGACAAGATGTCGGGAAGTCCAACTGGCATCTGCAGAATTTCGAGCTTTTCTTGAATATTGTTTCCCGTTTCTGGATTGGTCTCATCCATGATCGTTTCCGATAGCTTTTCCCCTGAATCCAAATTAAGGCGCAGCAGTCTCAAGCCACCATCAAGAAAATTGGAACGACCAGCTACGCAGAATACTTGGTTTTCATGAATCAGAACACTGCCATGCACAGGCCATAGTGACTCCAATTGTTCATAGGCCATGGTACGTCGGTCCAATGGAGCAGCACGGTATCTCCAAATAAGCTGGCCGTCAGAGGCTCTTAAGCAATACACCCAGCCATCGGTCGCACCAAAGACTACCCGTCCAGCTTTTACAGTAGGCGGTGAATCGATTCTCGCCCCAGCTGTGAACTGCCATTTCTGCTCACCGGTTTGTTCGTCCAATGCATGTAAGCTGTGCGAATCGATACGAGCTACATAGACGTTGCCGGCGGCAATAACCGGAGAAGTAAGGCGTCCCTTGAGATCGACTGTCCAGGCAGCAGCTATTTCCTGCGGAATCTCCGCGTTAGAAGTTCCGCTCCGTTGCGAATCATGCCGATAGGTGGGCCAATCATCGATGCCATTGGCGAACACTCCAAGATCATCACCATAGGCTGGCCCTAGTTCCAAGCGCCCTTCGTCAGGAATCTGGCCCGGGATAGGACGAGTAACAGACATTGGTGCTAGTGCATTGAACCCAAACAGCTTCGCCTCGGGATAACACGCACAGTTATGTGGCGGCGCATAGGTCAATCCGTTGCAAGGCATCACTCCGTATAAACACCCGCCCCGAACCCAGTGGTGAATATCCCAATGTTCTTCATCAGGATCCACAAACTCGATTCCCGTGCGAGAAGGGATTAAGAAGTTATCGGTGGCCTTGGCGATATAGCATCGATGATGGAACCAATAAGTATCAATGTCAGGCGGAAATTCTTTTTTGACTTCTCCAGTGCGAGGATCCCTGCCAGTAAAGACCCCCGTGTCTTTGCCCGACGTCGTAGGCGCACACCACACAAGTCCGTTCATAACCATCAAGTCCTGAGGAGACTGGTAGCCTGAATTCGGATGCTCGGATGTCCATAAAGACTTTCCGTTTGCAGCGTCAAGCGAGAACATCTTTCCATCACCACCTGCGTACAGCACTACATCGCGGTAGCTAACAAGGCGGGGACCAAAATTGAAATTAAATGCGTTGCGGCGCGTAACTGGCTCCGATTCCCAGGCCATTTCCCCAGTTCGCTGATTTACACTTACGACCTTTTCACCATCGTGATAGTAGAGCTGACTGGCATCTGCTGCCAAAGTCAGTGGCGAAATCCTTGTTTGCTTGGCCCACAGTTGCTCTCCAGTTGCCGCTACATAGGCCATCACTACGCGAGGTTCTTCGTTCCAAAAGAATTTTTCTCGAACATCCGCCTGATCTCCCACGCGTCCATTGAGTGGCACATAATCCGCAAGTTCTGCTTTACCTTTACGCACAACAAGAAAGAGCAGACCTTCGTTGTAAATTATCTCTTCGGTTCCATCGCTACCCTGATATGTGTGGAGTATGTTGCCATTTCGCGCATCCAGCGCGCTCGCTGGCGCATCATAATCAAGTGTCACGTACACACGGTCTTTGGACGAAACTAAGCGACGTGAAAGTTGTGTCGGTCCACTTTTAAGAGGCCACAGGTGAGTTTGCCATTTGGCGATATCCCGCTTCCACAACACTGTCCCATTGAAGGCATCTCGTGCAATAAGCTTCCAGTGGGGAGGTAGTTGAATCGAAATACGACTACCTTCATCCATGATATAAAACATCCGCCCTGCAGACGAAACCAAGGCACTCATGCTGGCCATACGGTCGTGGTGTCGCGACCAACGCGGAGTTCCAACCCATTGCAAATGCCGAGGAGGCCCAACGACATTGTCATGTGCAACTGCATTGCCGCTCGCATCATGAAGATAATGTGACCAATCATCAATGTCTTTGGGCCAATCCTTGACAGTCTTTGACCACTCCCCATCCGCTTCTTTAGTCAACAGAACGCCACCTGGCACGAGTACCCGCCGCAATTCCGTAGGCGAAATATTGGCAGGATCCTCCACCACCAGCAGATTGACCAAGTTGTCAACGTAGGGTAGCTCGCGACGATCCAATCGGTCTATCGAAACTTGACCATAAACACCCGTTTCAGCTACTGTTTTGCGCACGGTATCTACATCGCGTCCATCGGTTACCAAACCATGGACTTGAGTAGCCTCATTGCAACAAAAATCACGGGTCAAATTTCCGTCAGTAACACCTACATGAACAATAAACCCGCCGCTGAATTCTGCTTGCTGAAGCAATTCAGCTGCTGTCTTCAGGGAACTATCCGCAAAGCCAGTTCGCACACTGGCGAACAGCAAAAGCATTCCCAGTATCGCAGACGATTTTTTTAATCCAGGATTGCAACATACAGCCCGAAAATTCAACGTCCATCGACGCTGGGAAAGATTGTTAGTACGCATAAATTCAAATTGCTCCCGTTGGGTGCTTTCGTCTGATCCACTATCAAATGGAAGAAAGCAATGAGAAATTGGGATGATGAAAAAATGGAGTGGTGAAAGTTTGGGATGGATTGGGCAGTGAAATAATTGGGCGGGAATGCTGGATTATCGAGTTAGGGACGGAGTAACTAACGCAAGTATAGCAGAAGACGGTCCAATAGAGATATTGAACCCCCAAAGACGGCGGGACCTCTCAAAGTTTAAGATACCTCTCAAAAGATCAAGAACGGCACCCGCCAAATTTCGGGACCGCACTGCGATCGGCGAGGGCCAAACCGGCATGAAAACGCTAGCTCGTCCTGGGCCGGATTGCATTTCCCTATTTTTTTCTCCCTCGAATCTACTCCTTGGCCACCGACGTCGGGAGGCCCGAACATCAGTCCCTCGTCGAATCGATCTTGCCGCAGCATGTTTGGACCGCTACGATCGGTTGCAGAGAAGCCCTCGTCGCGCCCTCGCTCATTCTTCGCTTCAGGTAACCACCCCTTTTTGACCAGCCAAATGCGTTGCACTGCTCTCATCACTGGCATTACGGGACAAGATGGTTCATATCTTGCAGAATTGCTGCTTTCTCGTGGATATCGAGTCCACGGCTACACGCGTCGGCAGCCCAACAATCTGGGCAATGTAGCACACTTGGAGTGGCAGTTAGACTTGCACCGCTTTCCAGCAGACGAACAACAGTGTTGGGACGATCTACTTGCCAAGATTCAGCCCGACGAGGTATATCACTTGGCAGCTGAGAGCTTTGTTCCCAACGGCTGGGATTCCCCCTGCCACAACATGGAATCTAACCTAGGCCTTACCATCCATATTTTGGAGGCCATTCGCCGACATGCACCTCAAGCAAAGTTTTTAAATGCCTGTTCACGTGAAATCTATGGGCGTCAAATTTCAGGGATGGTGAATGAAAAGACTCCCATGAATCCACTGAGTCCCTATGGCATTAATAAGGCTAGTTCAAGGTGGATGGTTCAGGCCTACCGAGAGCGGTATGGTATGTTTGGAGTAAATGCAATCCTATTCAACCATGAGTCGCCTCGTCGCCCCCAGTCCTTTGTCACGCGCAAGATTACTTCTAGCGTAGCTCGTATAGTCTGTGGACTGCAGCAACACCTCGAGTTAGGCAATCTTGCTGCGGTTAGGGATTGGGGATTTGCTGGTGAGTACGTGTCTGGATTGTATCAAATGCTGCAAATTGGGACGCCCGAAGATTTCGTTTTGGGTACCGGGCGTTTACATTCCATAGAAGACTTTGTCCGGTCCGCCTTCCAAGTTGTCGATCTTGATTGGCGAGAATATGTCCAGGTGACCCCCGAATTGATGCGTGCAACGGATACTCCCGGCGTGGCTGCTGACTGTACCAAAGCCCAGCGATTGCTGGATTGGAACCCTGTTTGCCAACTAGAAGACTTGATTGAGATTATGGTCAAAGCCGATCTGCAGATGGAATCTAAACAACAATCTCGCGCTGCATAATCAACTTTGAGTTGCACCCGAAAATCAACGAACTGCGTGTCTTTTGATGGCCCCGAAGTAAGCCACACGGAAAGTGAAGCGGTGTTGACGCTTCCCAGAATATCGTTTGGTTCCAAGGTTCCCTGCCAATCTTTACTTGCGGCAACTCCCCGAGCAGGAGAGCAGGAGCGAGGCTCCGATGCTTCGCGACATGACCAAGGTATCTAAAGCCGCAAGACCTTGGGGCTTTTAACACGGTCACCTGTGTGGAGCACAAGAATCGTGGCGCGGCCCGAGAAGAGAGTCATTTTTCCACGCTTGTTGTTTGGCGACGAGCTTGCAACTGAGGAAAGAACTCGGTTTCTGTGACATGTTTAAAAGTCGACTCCATCACACCGATATTAGCGATTTTAGCCTCATCATCACTGGATAGGCGCCAGCCGGGAATCAGTTTGCAGCTCACCTCGTCAATACGCCCACCGATTTCTGATGTCCGAATGATCGTGTTCGGCAACTGTCCTGAATCGGCAATGGCTTGATTCAATGACAATCGAGTATAGGGAGGAAGGTAGGGAGGTCGGACGGAATTGACGCGCGCTGACCAATTGGCAAAGTCTGCGTATTGGCGTGTCATTTCGGGTGAACCGGATGCCTGCAAGGTAGCTTCATAACGCATTGTTGCATCACCCACTACAATTTTTCCAGTTGTCCGATCCACTTTAACTAACTCCGAGGCTGCAATGACGACTGCAAGAGGCGTACCCGGTGCTTCTAACTTGGCTCTTTCAACGATCTCCGTGAGTCGATCCATCGAATCGACCAATTGCATCTTGCGATTGGAATCGAAAATCGCGATCTGTTTTCGAGCCGGATCAATTACGGTGATGAGCTCCGGCTTATCATACGAAAAATCGTAGTAGATTCCTTGGGAGAATAGAGTCAGATACTGTTGAGCTGGTTCCTTGTTGGCACCCACGTAGACATCGGTCTCAACTCGAAATTTTGGCTGCTGCGCAAGTACATTCGAATTCAGGCAAATCATGGCCACTAGCATCCCTAATTTACTTATTCGCCAAGTCATTCTCAGCCTTCCCGACAACAGTCAAGGTAATAGTTGATGTTTCGATCGGTCGGATTGGGACCAAAACCCTCGCTTAAAACTTCGTTCAATAGAGGCTGTTGGTTTGGTCTGAAATCACAGGTCAATGGCATGGGTGCCGACCGCAAGAACAGCTTCACTGGCTGATGCCGACTGCTTATGCGTCGCAGTTCATTAATTTCAACCACCCCATACCAGGACGTTAGTCAATCTCGTAGCTGCGTGTCCAGATGAATTGCCAGTTGCTGCTGACACTAATTGCGACTCTAGCTGGAGAGGAGAACGTCAGAATCGGGCGAGACCTCTTGGCCACCGAAATCAAGCTAAGGGCAATTCAGTAACTGTTAAGAAAATCTAGTTCGATTGGCTTGATTACTTTGATAGACCAGGACGATAGTAATATGTCAATTGACCGCCGATCAACCAATCATCTTTTTGATCGCCAAGGTTCGTAAATAAGTACTTGCCAAAAACGCTGGTCCGCCAATTCCCATTGAACCAAAGGTGAACTCCCAATTCGGGGTAGGCTACGGCCAGAACCTCATCGATTTTTGATTTCATTTCATTCAGTTCATCAATGCGCCCGTCATTGTCATTGTCCAGGCCGTCGTGATCTGCTGAGACAACTGTTCGGGACCCTCCCAACATGAGGCCCAGGCCTGCGAAGGGGGTTAAACGTGTGGGTAGTTGGACGCGAGTACCGACGTCCGTAGCTAAGAATCCCTCACTTTCCGTTGCAAAAAGTCCCAGTGATGCATGTTGGGATAGCCAACTTGCGCCGTATGTCTCGTATCCATATTCAACTCCACCGAAGGTATTATCCGATTTCGGCCGGTAGAGCGAACCTCCTGCGATGTAGGTTCCGCCTAGTCCAGCTGTGTGGCGAGCATCAATGGCTTGCTTGAGCTTTCCTAGGATGTCACCCCTTGGCGCACCCTGAGCATATTTTTGGGCATAAACTGGGTCGCTCATGGCGTACCGGGATTTCCCAAAACTGCAACCCGCAAAGAGCAACGCTGAGAGCAATAAACAGCTTCCCGAGAATCCGTCGATTGTCCGCTTGCATCCATTCATAAGCGTCGCATGTGACTTTGTCAGGCAAATAATCGGAAAAACTTGCTTACGCTGAACATTGGCTAGCCCAGAGTCTCCTGGAATGGATACCAATACAAACGGAACGTGACAACGGCATTCTGCATTCTGGTTTGAATTTGCTTGGAACTCGCATGATTTTCATGCTTGGGCCTCAGCAAAAGGCAGGCCATCATTTCT
The DNA here is from genome assembly GCA_020427005.1 of Planctomycetales bacterium. Taxonomy (GTDB): domain Bacteria; phylum Planctomycetota; class Planctomycetia; order Pirellulales; family Pirellulaceae; genus Aureliella. The sequence continues at coordinate 13,902 of JAGQOY010000071.1, read as the reverse complement.
CGTCCGGGCATGCGTACTCGAATTCGTGGTTGTTGACTGGTTTTGATTTCAAGCGGACAATCGGTCTTTTAGTGTCTGATTGTCAAGCCAGATGTCTTTTCGAACCCCTAAGTTTCAAGAAACTTCATGAGTAGCATTGCCGCCCAAGATCCGCAATTGTACGCCGCCCTCGAAGCCGAATATCGGCGTCAGCAAGATGGATTGGAAATGATTGCCAGCGAGAACTACACGTCTCAAGCAGTTATGGAGGCAGTCGGTAGCGTGCTGACCAACAAGTACGCGGAAGGCTACCCCGGTAGGCGCTATTACGGTGGTTGCGAGCATGTCGATACGGTCGAGCGACTGGCCATCGATCGTGCTTGCCAGTTATTTGGTGCAGAAGCGGCCAATGTACAACCACATAGCGGATCCCAGGCCAACACGGCCGTATACATGGCTTGCTTGAATCCTGGCGACACGGTCCTAGGGCTGGACCTCGCACAGGGTGGCCACTTGACTCACGGCATGCATTTGAACATTTCTGGTAAACTTTACCGGTTTGTACCCTATGGCGTTGATCCCCAGCATCATCGAATTGACTTTGACCAGGTTGCCAGGTTGGCTCGGGAACATAAACCCAAGCTTATCGTGGCGGGGGCAAGCGCTTATCCTCGCGAAATCCAGCATGCTCGTTTTGCACAAATAGCTCAGGATTGTGGGGCCAAGTTGATGGTTGACATGGCACACTACGCCGGTCTCGTAGCCGCGGGTGTCCATGACAATCCGGTTCCAGTGGCTGATTATGTGACAACTACAACACATAAGACTTTGCGTGGTCCAAGAAGCGGCTTGGTACTTTGCAAACAAGAACATCTCAAGAGCGTTAACAGCGCCGTCTTTCCTGGATTGCAGGGCGGTCCCCTCATGCACGCGGTGGCCGGTAAAGCGGTTTGTTTTGGTGAAGCACTTCAAGACAGCTTTAGGCAATACGGCAAATTGATTGTTGAAAACGCTAAAACGCTGGCGGAGGCACTCTTGGCTGACGGCATGCGGCTCATCAGTGGAGGAACCGATAATCATCTGATGCTTGTCGATGTTACTAGCATCGGCCTAAGTGGCAAGCAAGCCGAACGCACACTGGACGAATGCGGTATCACTGTCAATATGAACATGATTCCCTACGATACTCGCAAACCAATGGATCCGAGCGGAATCCGCATCGGCACACCTGCACTCACCACGCGCGGGATGGCAAACAGCGAAATGAAGCAAATTGCCAACTGGATCAGTCTGGCACTAAGGAACATTGACGATCAAACATTGCACACCAAAATTCGGACTGAGATTCGCGAGTTTTGCAAGAGTTTTCCTGTGCCCGCGACGCGTTAACTTTAGCAATCAAAAATAGTCGATACGGCCGAAGGACTTGAATTAACCGCGGCTCAAAGGCTCCTAGAGTGTTTGTAAATCCTACATCCGCCGATCAAGGCCCCACAATATCCACACTCGGACTGTCACCGCGAAAACTCGAGCAACTTTGACATGTCCTGCTCGCCAAATAAGTACTTCACCTTCTCCTGCGGAGTTTACGATGTCCCTGCCTCGCATACTCATCGCCGATGACAATGCTGCCAATAGAGAATTGATCGAGGCTTATTTGACTGCGATCGATTGCGAAATCGAATGGTCGGTCGATGGGCAGGATACGCTGGATAAAGTTGGTAGTTTTCGCCCAGATCTCATTCTGTTGGATGTAATGATGCCCAAGTTAAGTGGGTTCGAGGTCTGTAAGAAACTCAAAGACAACTCTGTTACTGCTAGAATTATGGTTCTGATGGTTACTGCACTGAACGAACTAGGAGACATAGAACGCGCTGTGGCTGCCGGCACAGATGATTTCCTCTCCAAGCCAGTCAACAAGATCGAGCTTCTTAAACGTGTGGAAATCATGCTGCGATTGAAAGACACCGCAGACGAACTGGATCGACTACGACAGTATATTCGCGACCTCGACGAGCAATCAGCGCCGCAAATGGAACCTAATCAGTAAATCTTACGACCTCAATTCGTCAGGCTCCACCTGTGCGGAAAAAACCTCCCAGATTAACTCATTGATAAAATGGGTCGTTGTTGCCGCTTGATGTTTGATGAATGAAGCGGCCGCATCCTTACAACCGATTCACTCTGCAAGCAGCGGCTTAGCAAAAAGTGAGCAAGCCGAGGATGCTGCAGCGTTCGTTACACACTTTGGGCAAGAACCAGTGCTCATAGCTGTGGTGCCCCTGAGGCAGATGTTGACGATCGTTGTTCCCAGCCGAAATCCCGCTCGGAAGGGTCTACATGGCGCAGGTAAAATCCATCTGCTCATTGTTTCGTGGTTTTGCATTGGGACTATGCTTGTTCAGCACGAGTCAACCTTTTTCAGCTTCGGCTGAAGAGCGAGAATCGCTTCGCTACACCAGAACAGTCCTTGCCATCAAGAACTCTGAGCTTGCCGTCGTCAATATTGAGGGCAACAAACCGGCCACAACTACGGCGTCCGCCAGAAGCGATGCGCCACAGGTCAATGGCATGGGTGCCGGAGTAATCGTTGACCCTCGCGGATACATCTTAACGAATCAACATGTCGTTCAAGACGTAGGACGCATCGAAGTAACATTGCACGATGGTCGTCAATTTGTTGGCAGTCTCATTGCACGAGATTCGGAGACTGATTTAGCGATAGTCAAAGTGGACACGCGGTCACAGGCTCTGCCCTCCATAGATTGCGGAACCTCGGCAGACCTAATGCGCGGTGAACCGGTAATTGCTATCGGCAACCCATTCGGTTACCACCATACCGTGACCGAAGGTATCATTAGTGCTCTCCACCGAGACATTCCTGTCAATGGAATCCAGGAATATCGAGATCTAATTCAAACGGATGCCAGCATCAATCCTGGAAACTCCGGTGGTCCTCTGTTGAATGCCGACGGAAACATGATTGGCATCAACGCTGCGGTTCGAATAGGTGCTCAGGGAATTGGTTTTGCCATTCCTATCGATCGGGCTACGAACGTTGCCGCAGATATGTTGATTGAGAGCCGCCGACACGTCTTTGCATCTCCGATTCAGACTAAGCTTGTGTTTCGAGATAATCAGACCCGCGTTGAGGTTACTGAATCATCCGCGAGCGATATCGTTGTCGGAGATGTCATCACCAAGGTCGGTGGCCTCCCAATCCGCAATCGATTGGACTATGAATTGGCCTTGGTCGAGGAAGGCTCTGGGGACAGCTTGGAGTTGGAAGTACTCCGCCACGGTCAACAAAACGTTGCTTTACTTCGACTTGAGCCCGCTCAGACACGTGCTCAGTTGACAAGCTCAAACACTGCTGCCGATCAGCTCTATCGAACTTTGGGACTGAGGCTCGAACCGGCTGATCCTGCCGAAGTGAAACGCATCGACGGCAATTATGACGGCGGCCTGCGAGTTACAGGTGTCCGAACTCGCAGCCCCGCAGCTGTGGCTCAAATACAGAATGGCGATATCCTAGTCGCCTTAATGGAATGGCAAACAGCTAACTGGAAGGATCTGAGTTGGGTAATGAAGTCCAATGAAATGCGTAGCGCAGGTAACGCCAAGTTTTACATCATGCGAAACAACGCAGTATTCTTCGGTACCATGGATATGAGTCACATCAACGTGCGTTAGTCTGATCAATGATACCCTAATGCGTCGGTGCGACACACACTACCTGGTCGCCTCGCTACGTGTGTCATTACGACCAAACGATCCACCCACAGAAATTTACCCGGAGGGGGTAGGAGGGGAAGCGCAGCGCACGCTTCTCCTCCTATGGCCATACTGACTATTAGTTGCGATCAATTACTGGCGATCGCTTCGTCGCGATCAAACCACGCGTTAATGTTGCAATCCGTGTCGAAAGCCGGCCTTATATTCAGAGAAACGTCGCGTTAGTTTTCTCCACTGTTTTCTACTAACCACTTGCGTTGGATTTCTGCCATGTCTGGCAGGCCAGCCCCTTCGTAGGCCATCACGAGACGTCGACGCGTATTGGCTCGTTTGGTATCAAACTGCAGTGCGCCCTCAAGGGCTTGAATAGCCTTCACGTAATCCTGTTTAGCTAACATCACTTCACCGAGCGAGTCTAACATTTCTGGATTGGCTCCCGCAATCTGTAACGCTCGTGCGAGCATCGACTCACTTCGTTCAAGAATCTCAGGATTCCCTGGGCTGCTACGTATCAAACACAGCGCATAGTTATTGAGTACGACAGGTGAATTTGGTGCCATGCGAAGCGCTAGTTCGAAGTGGGTTGATGCAGATTCAAACTCTTGCTTGAGGAGCTTTCCATTAGCGAGCAGGATATGCGCCATCGCTGATGCTTTACCATCTCGCAATTGTTCTTCCAAAAAGGCGTTCATCTCGGTAGTAGCGCCGAAACCTTGCGAAATCAGTAAGGCTATCTGCTCGGTCACTTTTGGGTCGGTGGGATCGGCGCGCAACGCGAGATCCAGGAAACTTAGGTCACGCTTACTTTCATCCGTCGAACTCTTGGAATACTTGATGATGAAACAACTTGATAGTAGTCGGCGTAACTGTGCCGTTTGAGCGGCATCAGGTTTCATCGCCAGCCCTTGCTGCGCCGCCCGAATGGCTTCATCGATCTTTTCCTCCAAGAGGGCCAGTGATGCCATCTGACTCATATCCAGAGCCGTAGCAATGCCCTGTGCGACATTGCTGTTTACTCGCAATCGTATCTGTTCAACTGTTTGATTGAACAACTCGCGCCGGTCAAATTCATGAGCAACTGCTGCTATCTGCAGCTCAAGTTCAGGCATCTTTTTGGCAGCAATTCTTAAGATAGAAACTGCATCTACAATTCGCTTCTCGCTAATTAGGAAATCCGCGTAATACTTAAGCAACATGGGTGAAGTGTTGTTCCAAGTAGCGGCTAGTGCAAAGTCATTTTCCAGAATACTCCTTTGCGCTGGATCCAGTTTACCGGGCACGCGCATTAATCTGTCAGCCGCTAACCAGGCATGTGCGGGCGCGAAGCCTTTGATTCCCTCTGGTGCAATCTTGCGCATCAACAATCGGGCTTGCCCAAAACGTCCCTGAGTAGCCAACTGACTGGCCACCAAATACGTGGCTCGAATATTCGAGTCATCAATCTCAAGAATTCGTTTCAATAGCAACTGGGCAAAAGGGGAAATATCCTCTTCCGTTGTTAGTTGGCGATCGGCCGTGGACGATGCGGCAGGTCCATTGGCTGTATTATCCTCCTCATCCGAAGTTGTCGCATCAAGATCAAGTTCGGTTTGCTTTTCCACCAGCTGCCAATAGCGATCGAGTAGAGCACTGTTTCCTTGAAGGCCAGCGTAAGCCGTCATACCGAGCATGACGAGCGACAAGATCACAAAGGGTGCCAGAGCTAACACAGCCCCCCAACGCCTGCTAGTAAACCAAGATACGACGAACTCCCCAAACGCAAACAAGAATCGACCGGGAGTGGAGCTCATTTGCAGCAATTGCTGCCAGATTGGAGGCGGGAGTTTCATCGTTTTTTTTCGAGAGATTATTGGAGGTTCTGAGCCAAACGATTGGCAGGTAATTGCGTTTGCAGATGGCTGCGCAACTTTCTAAATTGGCCTTCGAGTTCAAGTTGCTCCTCGGGCGAAAGTGAACCACCCGACTCACAAGAAACTAGGAAATAATAGCAAAGTGGCTGTTCCTCATCCGCTATTCCGGAAATCCCCAAACGCTGAAATAAAGGCCAGTCGAGTGTCGACGCTTCAATCGCCTCTTTTTCAGGCGGTTTGACTTCCGACAGATCGTCGCCGATCGCGCATTCGAACTGATAGATTTGGCCCCCCAGGCTGTTGATCTCACGCATCCTTAGCCACGGCCAGTCAGCATCTTGACTGCCGCGGATCTCTGATCGTACCTCGGCTGCCGGATCAGTGACTACTCTCGGATTCCAACCTCGATGCGGGAAGATTAGATTGCAGGTAACAATTTGCGCCTTCCACTGGTACGACCAGTGAGCCGTAGCCAGAGACTTGTCCTCTACTAAGGCCGCAACATATCCAACGCGTTTCAAATCACCAAACTGCGAAGGAAGAAAATCCTCGTGAACTATTTCGTTAAGATCGTCCGCATCGATTACTGGCAATGGATTCTGATCGGGTCGAAAGCCCGTCCGCATTACAACAACCGCTCCAGGGAGGCCTACAAGCATCCATAAAACGACAGTTGCAAATACGGGCAACCTTAACCACGTCTTTTCATACCAGGCCAACGGTTGCCATGCGTTACGCCTTTCGTTAAGAGCTGCCTTGATGGCCTTGAATAGATTAAGCTCCTCAGGATCATCGGGTGGAATGTCATCCAAGGGGTTCCCATTGGGCCAACAGAATATTTCATTGATTGCAACAAATACCGGCGTCGCTTCTGGATCCGTGATCACAACAGGCTGGAGTAATGCCAACAGCAATCGGTCACTCAACAGAGTACATACAAGAGTGAGAACGAAAACTGCGACTGCAACCCAGAACTTGGCTTGATTCCACTCCCAGTCATACCATTGCTGGGTTAAGACGACCGTCATCTCGCCAACATACCGCAAAACAAGCGTCCACCAAAGTCCGGCTGTTATCCACAGCAGGCAATGACTGAAGCTTCGCTTGAACAACAAACTAGACACAGCTATAAGTGATATCAGCAGGAAAGGACTCAACCATTCGACAGTTAGCTCGTTTGCAGCCAACGTCCAACCATCAAACTCACACACACCGCCATTGAGAAAATGTGGTATCTCGAGCGCATCGAGAGTCCGAGAACAAAACCACGCGACGAGATGATCCAAAGTCTGCAGGAATTGTGAATAGGCGGCTCCAGGAATCGGGAGCGAGGTGAAAAGTATGCCTGTCCAAGCTCCCACTGTTGTCCAGGGCGTTCCACCCAGCCTACCCAGGGCCCAAGCGAAAAAGACTACGATGGCTGCCAACTGCATCGCCCAGGGCGAAAAATAAAATGTCGCCATCACCGCCAACGAACTTCCAAGAAGAATTGCCAACACCGCTATCCGTATGCGGCGAGGATGTTGGGTCAATGGTCCTTTCCCCATGCGCCACGTCAAGAAAAAAACCAAAAACCAAACCAGAAATGCATACCACAAGGGTGGACGCGATCTGAAGGAATCGAGTTGCATGATCAGCAACGGCAATCCTGCCAGCAAAGGAATGATTCCGGCTAGCAGGTCCCAGTACAGTGCTTTTCTGTACAATGTTTTTCTGGACCCATCATGTTTTTGGGGGTGTAAAGAAGTTTCCATCGTTTCCCCAATAGGGGTAATCTTTCAATTCGGGGGAATCTTTCAATTCTTGGTACGGCAAGTCCTGCACACTGTATCCAATTAACCACAACCAATTCTTTTTCTGGTATCTCGCAAGCAATCGTTACTTTGCCTTAGCACGCCTAATGCGGCGCAACATTTTGCAGGAAGCCAAGTTACGCCTCAAGCTATGCTACGACAACCTAGAAGTATGAGGTTTTTAACCATTTTGGTGATGAAGGTATTATAGACACAGAGCATCTTGGGTTGTTATTGGAGAGAAATAATCAGTAGTACCGAAATCACCCTTAGCTCTCAAATTTGCCATATCCGTACTAATCATGCCAATTCTCAAACGCGAACCAGATATCTTTCCTGACAATTTACTAGCTAGCGAACTAGCTAGAACTCAAACTTGGTGGGCGCTGTACACGCTTGCACGCCAGGAAAAGAAGCTCATGCGACAGCTTCTCCAACTTCAGCTCCCCTTCTATGCTCCCGTGATTACCCGTCGCTATCGGTCCCCAAATGGCCGTATCCGAACTAGCTTTGAACCTTTGTTCTCAAACTACGTTTTCTTATGCGGTGACGAAGAGGACCGCTACAAAGCAGTTTGCACCGGTTCAGTAAGCCGATATCTGGCTGTACCTCAAACTGAGGAATTTGTCGACGATCTGCTGCAGTTAAAAAACCTAATTGCCTCAGATGCACCGCTTTCTCCCGAGAGCCGCCTGGAACCAGGCACGCGAGTCCGAATTCGCAGCGGTTCATTTGCCGGTTACGAAGGTGTGATAGTGCGTCGCGACAAAGAAACTCGTCTTCAAGTGTCTGTGCGATTCATGGAACAGGGCGTATCCGTCGCCATTGATGACTGTCAAGCGGATCCCATCTAACACCTGCCGCATCACGGGCGGCCCCACTTTGCCTGCGACTTAGCTCACGATCCTCGCTGGGAAGTAACTACATTTTCACTTCCAAAACATGGCTTATCTAACCTGTCAACCCAGAATTATTGCTGTCCCGCGACTCTTAAGCCAGCTGCAAATTACTAAAGGGCAAGCACTTGGTGTAGAATGGGTACGGTCCAAACATTTCTCGTTGAACGCCATTACAATCTAGCTGTCCCTGCGGGGAGGAAGGCGAGCCTTGCCAACAAAATCGCCCCCCAATCGCTGATGCTCGGTACTTTTAAACCGAGCTCGTTGAATCAATACACTTGCGGTCGGAGGTTAGTGGCGATTCCAGATTTGTGGCCTTCAACGAGAAATGTTGAAATTAGCCCTCTTACTCCATTCCTTCGAATTTGTCATGTTTCAGCGCAACGGCTTCTTTCGGAATTCTATCAGGTTGGCGCTGGCTGCCTTCTTGATGACGATTGTTATTCCCATTCGGACTGGGCTGTCTCAGCAATCTAGCACCCCAACTCTCACAATTGACTTTGTGAGCGACATTCAGCCACTTCTGTCCGACCGGTGTTTGGTTTGCCATGGCCCAGACAACAAGACTCGGCAAGCCGACTTGCGACTAGATGAACGGGAAAGCGCCTTCTCTGTGATCCGACCAGGTGATGCTCAAGCTAGTGAGCTTTACCTTCGACTTGTGTCTGAAGATCCCGATCAGGTAATGCCGCCCCCAGAGTCAAAACTAAGATTGTCGGCAGGAGAAATATCGAAGATTCGCCAGTGGATTAATGAAGGGGCCAACTTTCGGCGACATTGGGCGTTCGAACCTATCGTCGCTCCAGTGTTACCCACATTGGATGACCGCGAATCGTCTTGGGTACGAAATGAACTCGATTACTTTGTCGTGAAGAAACTGAGCTCGAATGGACTCGAGCCATCAAGACGAGCCGATCGAGCCACATTGATACGTAGGCTTACGCTAGACCTGACCGGCTTGCCACCAACGGCTGAGGAGCTCGATGATTTCCTGGCCAATGAGTCCGCCAAGTCATACGAACAATTGGTGGACCGCTTGTTATCCAGCGAGCATTTTGGCGAGCATATGGCTGTTCAGTGGTTGGATGTCGCCCGGTATGCGGACACCTACGGCTATCAGAATGATCGCTATCGCCCGATGTGGCCGTGGCGGGATTGGGTAGTATCGGCGTTTAATCGCAATTTGCCATTCGATCAATTCATCACGTGGCAACTGGCAGGTGATTTGTTGCCCAACGCTACTCAAGAACAAATCCTCGCCACTGCATTTAACCGCAATCACCGTCAGACAAATGAAGGTGGCAGCATCGAAGAAGAGTTTCGCGCCGAATATGTAGCTGATAGAGTCAATACCTTTGGTGCCGCATTCCTTGGACTAACGCTCGAATGCGCTCGCTGCCACGACCATAAATATGATCCAATTACCCAACACGATTACTATCAACTGGCAGCCTACTTCAACAACATTGACGAATCCGGTCTGTATTCGCACTTCACTGAGGCCACACCAACTCCCGCCCTGGTCCTTAGTAACGAAATTCAACAGGCCAAGCAAAACGAACTGAGTGCTGAGATAGCGATTCGAGAAAACCAATTGCGTGAGCTGTTGAAAGCAGCCGATTTAGAAGCCTCGTTTGCAAGCTGGCGAGCAACTTTATCCGATGTCCGCCCAAACATTGAGTTCAATACGCCGACGACAACGTCTGCGCCGGCTGCAGCTCAGGACTTAAAAACACTCTTGCAAACTCGAATGCAAGACCATCTACTCGCGCATTTCCCATTTGAGGAGCTGACCAATCGACAAGCCACAAATACGTCGACAGGCGAAGTGGAAGGCAAGGCCTCTGCAGACCTTGACCTCCCAAAGGGCAAAGTCGGTAACTGCCTAAAATTTTCTGGAGATAACAATTACACGTTTTCATCGGGGGGTGAATTCACTCGCCATCAGCCGTTTAGCTATTCCCTATGGCTCAATCCAGCCAGCGATTATGAGCGCGCGGTTGTGCTCCACCGATCACGAGCCTGGACCGATTCGGCGAGTCGTGGCTACGAGCTGCTAATCGAAGAGGGCCGATTGAGCGCAGCTCTCATTCATTTTTGGCCGGGTAATGCGATTCGGGTCCAAGCCGTTGACAAATTACCGGTCGACCATTGGTCTCACGTTGCTGTAACGTACGATGGTTCTAGCACTGCCGAGGGTTTACGGCTTTACATTGACGGCGAACAGGCGCAGTGCGAGGTCATTCGAAACAACTTAACCAAGCACATCATTGGCTCCGATGGTTTTGGCGGTGGCGAAGTGCGTAATGTAGCCCTCGCCGAGAGATTCCGAGACAAAGGTTTCAAAGATGGAATGATCGACGAAGTCCGAATATTTGACGTGGAATTGACTCCGATCGAGGTTCGAACCCTATTTGTCGCAGATTCTCTCCCGGCAAATCTCCAGGAAGTTCTTTACAACGCTTCTGACCCAGACTTGATGGCTTTCTTTACCGAGCAACAGGAGTCTACAAAGCAAGCCCGGCTTGCCCTTCAAGACGCTCGATCTGAGTGGGCAGCCGTTCACGATGCTATACCCGAGATCATGGTAATGCAGGAAATGTCCGAAGCGAGGCCAACCTATTTTTTAATCCGAGGTGCGTACGACGCGCCACGAGAACAAGTCCACCGAGGTGTTCCCGAAGCTTTAACACAAAGTACTCTGGGACCCGATTCAAGCCGCTTGGATTTGGCACGCTGGTTGACCGCTCGCGAGCATCCCTTGACATCTCGGGTGGCAATCAATCGGATTTGGCAAACTATCTTCGGCCGCGGCCTGGTTGAAACGGCTGAGGATTTTGGATTGCAAGGAGCTCCACCTAGCCAACCGGAACTTTTCGATTGGCTGTGTGCCGATTTTCTCGATCATGGTTGGGACACGAAACGCTTGTTGAAGCAAATTGTCATGTCAGCCACTTACCAGCAAGCCAGTGATCCAACGGCAAGGCTACTTGAGATCGACCCTGACAATCGTCTGCTTGCCCGAGGCCCGGCAGTTCGTTTGTCGGCCGAAATGCTGCGTGATGCTGCTTTGGCCTCGAGCGGATTGTTAGTCCCAGAGATGGGTGGCCCTCCCGTCAAACCCTATCAGCCTGAAGGATTGTGGGAAGAAAAATCGGGTACGTCCTACAACCGGGATACTGGAGACGGAAGCCACCGACGTAGCCTGTACACCTATTGGAAGCGTACTTCCCCCCATCCTGCCATGATGACATTGGATGCTACTAGTCGAGAAGTCTGTGTAGTCCGTCGTCAAAACACTCTGACTCCCATGCAAGTACTGGTATTTCTTAACGATCCACAATACGTGGAAGCCGCCCATGCGTTGGCCTCACATTGCATCTCCTCATGTGAAAAACTTGAAGATCAATTGGCTCTAGCCTTTCGCTCACTGACGGCTTATACACCAACGACACAACAACTTGACGTTTTGGCCAAGCTTTACACAGCCCAATTTCAAGAATTTAAGAGCCATCCAGATGAAGCACTGGCACTGTTAGAAGTCGGGGATTACCGACACGACCATTCGCTTGATGACGTCAAAGTCGCGGCCTTGACCGTCGTGGTCCAAGGCTTACTAAGTTTCGATGAAACGGTAATGAAAAGATGAACTCACAGAATTCACTAACGCGACGGTACTTCTTTGGGCGAAATGCTTCCGCAATGGGAACGTTCGCTCTTGCCAATCTCCTGGCCGCTGAAAATTCAACTAAGGGCGACACTTCCAATCTTGGATCAGGTGGCATCATGCCAGCCTTTCATCACGTGCCAAGAGCCAAGAGAATCGTCTACCTATTCATGAGCGGTGGTCCCAGTCAGATGGAGCTTTTCGACTACAAACCACAGCTGAACATAGATAATGGTAAAGAGTTACCAGATTCGGTACGGCGCGGACAGCGATTGACTGGCATGTCCGGCAACCAGTCAACGCTACCGATTGCAGGCCCCGTTTTTAAGTTCGCGCAACACGGGCAGTGCGGACATTGGGTCAGCGAATTGCTTCCCTATACAGCCAAAGTGGCGGACGAATTATGTGTTGTTAAATCAGTACATACGGATGCAATCAACCACGATCCAGCAATCACATTTATTCAAACTGGCTCTCAGATCGCGGGGCGCCCATCCCTCGGCGCCTGGCTGGACTATGGCCTCGGAAGCACCAACGAAAATCTACCCTCTTTTTGCGTGCTAGTGACTAAGAACAAGGGAGGCCAACCTTTGTATGCGCGACTATGGGGAAGCGGGTTCCTTCCGTCTAGACACCAAGGCGTACAATTCCGAGCCGGGCGGGATCCGGTGCTCTATTTGAGCAACCCACCGGGTATTTCCAATGAAAATCGTCGCAGCATGCTGGATGCGATCAATCAGCTGCACCAAATGGAGTTCGAAGAACGTCTCGATCCCATCATCGAAGCACGTGTAGCCGCCAGTGAAATGGCCTTCCGTATGCAGACTTCCATTCCTGAGGTTTCCGATTTTAGCGGCGAACCAGAACATGTTTTTGAGCTTTATGGAGCCGCGTCTAAGACCCCAGGAACGTTCGCTGCCAATTGTTTGCTTGCCCGACGTCTTTTGGAACGGGACGTGCGCTGCGTGCAGCTGTTCCACAAAGGATGGGACCAACATGGCAATTTGCCTGGAGGAATCACAACTCAATGCAGGGAGGTCGATCAAGCTAGTGCCGCCCTTGTTAGCGACCTGAGAGCTCGCGGTCTGCTAGACGATACGCTCGTTATCTGGGGAGGCGAATTTGGCCGAACAGCCTACAGCCAGGGACAGCTTACTGATAAGAATTATGGGCGAGACCACCATCCCAGGTGCTTCAGCATGTGGTTGGCCGGAGCAGGGGTAAAAGCCGGCTTGTCGTACGGAGTAACGGACGAATACAGCTACAATATCTTGGAAAATCCTGTGCATGTTCACGACATCAATGCAACGCTAATGCATCTTCTTGGCATTGACCATGAGAGGCTGACATACAAATATCAAGGCCGTCGCTATCGGCTCACAGACGTACACGGACAAGTCATCAATGATCTGATGGCGTGATATTCATCCAAGCACTATTAGGCTGGTTGAAATGAACAAGCGGCAATCTCCAAGTTTCCAGGTCATTTGCCGCTTGGTACGTCCGAACTCACCGCACCCCCCGCCAGCGAGAATGCTGGAGAAATTCGTGGGGAATTTTCTTGACTTGGTGTTTTTGGGTGTTCAAATTGCGTACGTTCCATGCTGGAACATTTGAAGTTCGCTCTAGTATGCATAATTTGTACAGCGAGAGCAAAACCATGAAAACTCTCAAACTCTCAAACTCTCAAACTCTCAAACAAACTCGTCGATGCACGAATGTCCTCCAATTGACATTCAAATTGACAGCCCGCGAGTTAGGTCGGCTATTTCGAACCTAGCGAGCTCTTACGCGGCTGTTTTATGGATCGCCAAGTCAATCTCAAAATGGCTGCGGCAGGTTCTCTTTTGCAGTACATACGAGTCTTTTCATACATCGCTTACCATGCTTGTAAGTTCGCTGGTACTCAGTGCTCAACTACATGCAGTGGATTAGAGCGTTTTCAACCAACCAAGATATTAGGAGTTGATTTATATGGT
>JAGQOY010000070.1 GCA_020427005.1 Planctomycetales bacterium | reverse complement strand
TGGCGCCACACAACAACACACAACAACACAAAGAGTGAATCCATTTACTGCACAGTGCAACCCAGATAGAAACCCGTGCCTCAGCCAACGATCCAACACAACAAGGATTGAAACATCTTTGACACCTGCTCTGGGTCAAACCAAAACAAAATGCCTCAGCCAACGATCCAACACAACAAGGATTGAAACTTCCTGCGTCTTCGGGTTCAATAGACAGACCCCCAGCTTCAGCTGTTCTAAGGCTGCAATCAGCTCTGGATCCAAATCGGCTGCTTGCTTGCGTCCTGCTCCAGGACGCCGTATTTGCTGAGCCGCAATCAACCGCTTCTTCGGAGAAAGCTCAAGTTCCTCTATGCGTACGCTGATCGTCGGACGCGAAAGCCCTGTCGCGTTGGCTACCAGCGAAACGCCACCCCATCCCAGTTCCTTTGCTTCAGCCGCAGCCCACTGTCTGCGCATTCGTTCATCCATCTCTGGACGAAGCGCTCGATATTTCCGACGAATCTGTGCTACCATTTTCGCATCTTGCATAGCGAATGGGATGGCACATTCAGAGGAATTCACCAATACCAATTTGTAAAAGTTATTTTTTCGCGGGCCCTTAGCGAATTAGCGTGTTCAACTGAGTTGTCTGCTACTCAGCAGTCCACAGCGGATGCCTTAGATTCTCAATCCGAGAGCGACAGGCCAGAGGGCCAATCATCCGATGGCGAGGAATCGTTGGACGAACTTCTCAATATGGATTTGGAGCAATCTTCCCGCGCCAACGTAGTAGTAGAAAGCGTCGGAGAAATCCTCAACACTAAAATCACTTCGGTGGCACGACAGAAGGATTCGATCGCAAGAACGTCGTAGGCAGTCTATGTTGTGTGCGGATCAATGGTCGCCCATTTCGGGATGCCACACTCGGTGTGTCATAACTAGTGAGTGCCCGCTTTGTAGTTCCGTCTAGCAAGTATTCTGGTCGTGATGAAAATGCTGATGCCAGATCCGAGGTGACAGGTCTGCGAACGTAACTCCAAGACGCATCAGAATACATCTCAGCCAGTGCCATATCATTTCGATGTTCGAGACGTGGGACCGGATTGTTAGGTAGATGCCGTATTCCCGGGTCTAATGTTTCTCCGAGCAGTTGGTGATCCAGTCCTAGCACATGTCCAAGCTCATGCACTACCGTCGAAAACAGATCCATGGCCATTCCGCTGGCGGCTTGAGTCGTCAATGACCAACCAAATCCGGCTGCGTCCGCGTCGATCCAAATACTGGTCGCGTCCTCGGAAGTTAATCCAAGCGTTTCGTCCGACCAATTGGCCAACCGAATTTCTACGGACTCCAATCGAGCCAATTGTTCATCACCAAGTGCGTATTGTTGCCAATACGCGATGCCTTGCTGTAGATCAGGCCGGGCGGATTCTTCATCTAACAACCTAATTGAACTGTTGAACAAGGGCACTGACTGAGTGGCGGCTCGTTGTTTTTGTCCACCGCTATGGATGACAATTTGTCCGCCCCCTAAAGCAGTTGTCGGATCTGTGGCATCGGAATCACCAATCTGGTTGTCATAGCGCAGCAAGCCGCCGCTATTCTTGTCCCAGATCTTGATGCGGAATTTATCGACTCCACCACCTCCATTGATCTGTCCATCAACTGCGGTCAGCATGAAACCATAGTTGCCTGTGCCGTTAATGGTCCCGACGCCTTTGTACTGCGCCTTGGCACCAGCGACGACCAGCCATTCGTAGCTGGTACTCACAAATTGCAGGTTACCTGCTTGGAAGGAGAATTCCGTGTTGCCGGTTGGGACATTAGCACCTTTTTTGTACTGCGAAACGAAACCAAAACTGGCTTTGCCGGTTGTGTTTGGGTTCAGTCGATCCGCACCTTGAGGAGATTGAATCCATCCACCGCCAGTCACAAAACCCGCCGACGGATCGTAGACGACCACTAACATCTCCAGGCCGTCTTGTACCGAAGTGGCCCCCTGGTCGCCATCCTTGTCGGTGACTGTCAGGCTAATTTTATAGACGCCAGCAGCCGCGAACGTGTAGCTGCCTGAGACACTGTTGCTACTAATTACACCTGGGATGAGTGGCAAGCCGTTGATGGACCAGAAGGCCGTTGGACTATCTTGCACACCCGGATCCTTGAATGAGCCTGCGAACTCCACCGGCATGTTGACAGCATACAGAGCTCCATTGATTGGACTAATGATACTTGGGACCGGTGCAACGTTTTTGATCGCGACGGAAAGTGCGTTCGCTCGATCGAGGAACGTGCCGTCTTCGTCGATCAAATCGACTGTGATGGCGTAAGTGTTGTTCCCGTCAATGTATGTGTGGATCTTGGTACCATCAGAACTGTATGTATCGCTGTTGCCATCGCCCCAATGGACGACATATTCGATTACCGTGTCATCACCTGGGTCCGTAACCGGCCCGAGTGTCAAACTATAGGGCGAGCCTTCGTTGACACTGGACGCGCCGCTGATGGTGATCGTCGGTGCGACGTTACCCACGGTATATGCAAACGAAGCCACGGAAGATTCACCATACGAATCGGTTGCCGTAATAAGGACCGTCACTGGTCCGCCAGGACCATCGAGCGTCGCTAATGACCAAAGCCATTGCCCGGTTGCATTGTCTTGCACGACCATTCCCACCGATGACGTAATGATGACGGTACTATTGCCCTGTGCATCGGAAAACGTGCCACTGTTGGTTAACAGATTTCCTTCATTTGATATAACCGATAATAGATCCGCCGAGATTGAGGGTGCTGAGTTGAGAACGTCTGTCAACGTGACGGTGTTAGTCGTGTACTCAATTTGTAGCGGATGATCATTGAATATCACTATCGATCCGTTTGGCAATCCTTGGAACTTCCCTGTCAAGTCTCCAGCCGAAACAACGGTAAAGATATCGCCAGGCTCCGGAACAAATGCCCCGTTCAATTCCAGAGTCGCAGAATTCAAGTCAACCATGCCGGATGCGTGAAATTGCGTGTATTGCTCGCCCGCAATGCGTCCGCTAATCGTAATGCTCAGTTGGTTGGAAATGGTAATTGCTCCACCTTCAACTTGCATGGTCCCCGTGAACGCAGGATCCAATTCCCCGATAATCACCGAGGCACTGCCTTGACTGCGCAGGATCAATGACTCCACCGGACTAGCAAAAGTAAAAGGTTGAAACTCACCGCTGGGACTGGAAAGTCGTAACATACCCAAGAGGTGGACATCACTGTCCGTGGGGTCTGCGTCTTCCAGAATCGCAGATGTCGCATCTGGTGGTAATTCAATGATCATGTTCAGTACTTCATCTGGGCCAACCAACATTTCTTCGAGGTCGTATCCGGTGAACGTCATGATGTTGGAGCTGCCGGTTGCTTGGAAGTGAGTTTCCGTTGCGGTAGCGCTATTGAAAGTGTGTAGAATCGACTCAAAGAGCCCTTTTCGCAAGCTTGCCGAGTCATTGCCACTTCCAATTCCGCCCGCCAAGATAATTTCATCCGCACGGAACGTATCGCCTTGGAATTCCAGTTCCAGCAAATCGTTCTCGTCGTCACGCCCATGAAGCACGACATTCAGTGGCTGTGTCGCATAACCGTAGTGCAGCACTTCACCTTTCTCTGCCAGACCAAACGTCTCTTGCGTCAACTCCATTTGAAGGTGCCCGGGGTCTGTTCCCTTAGTTTCGTGCACCAACTGATCATCATTGAGTATGAAACCATATGCCTCCTGCTGATGGATGACCGAGTTCGTTTCGTTAATCAAGTAGACACGTAAATCCTCGTCCAGCTCAAACGTGCTGTCACCGACAATTGGTACTAGGATCGTTCGATCGGTGTTGTCGCCTGCGGGCCAGCTTAGTGTACCGGTAGTCGGTAGGTAGTCACCCGAGGAAGCGGTTGCCTCGCCATCTCGCGTAGCAAAATCGACCGTCACCGGCTTGTCGTGATCGCCCAGAATCTGCACGGTAAACTGCATGAAATGCGATCCTGAGTCCGATTCAATCGCCGTTGAGTTGAGTATTTTGAGTGTGGGTGGCACGAGCGTACCGATCTCGGCTTGGTCCGCTTTTTCGTCCAGATTGGATCCAGTGAATTGGTTGACGACGGTTTCAACTGACGTCGTTCCTGCGGCAACGTCGCGGAGGGCTTCCGCGGCTGTGCCTTGCATGACCTTCTTCACACGAGCCAACGGCTCGATGGTTGCCAAATCGCCGGTGAGTTCAAGTTGATCGATCGCTTGATTGCCAGCTGCGATAACCTCTGCGGCCCCTGCGACGATCGCCTCATGCTGAATGGAATCTTGGGAGAACATGATTCCCGTTTCGCCAGAGATTTCCGCGATCAGGCTTCCTAGGATCGCAGGACTGCTGAGATCGAGCGTTACTTCTATAGGTACAATCCAACTTGCGAGTTTCCGATAAACTTGATCTGCAAAGTACTCGATTGCTGGCGCGTTCGGTGTGCCGGCAAACAAATTGGCAATTCCGGTGACAGCATTAGAGAGTTTGACAAGTTCTCGATAGCCAGCGGCCGCTGCTCCATCGCCGACAGCGATACTTCGCAAGAAGTCGAGTCGTGGCAACTCTATTCCATAAATCGCGAGCGATTCGAGCACTCGCCGGTCGGCATCCGCTTCGTTGAGACCTTGGACACGAACCAAATTCTCTACTAACGTCGACAATGGCGTAATCACAGAGAATCCCGCCGGCGCCGTCAACGGGTAGGCAAAGGGAAGTTCAATCGAAGTATCCAGTCCACCAAACGAAACCCAACGGCCTTCGGAACTGGTTATCAATCCATCGTTGTCGACGTCAAATTCAGGGTCGATAATCAGCGCGAATAGGCCGTCAAGTTGCGTTGTCGTACTCGGTTCACTTGGTTCGTAAGCGTCTTCAGTACCGTCAATGTTGAGGTCGAGGAAGTCTTGAATTCCATTGAAGTTGGCGTCGAAGAAAGTTGTCGCGCCTTGCAGCAGCCCACCGCTGGCAACGGAAATACACAGTTGGCCGGTGTAACATAAACTGCCACCACTACTACTCGGCTCAGGTTTCTTGTCATTATCTAGGATGGTAAACCGTCGTTCGAAACGAGAAACGTAGCTTGAAAAACTGCTAAAACTAGGTGTGTAAGCGTTGGTCGCTCCGACGAGAGTTACCACAATTTTCTCATCGCCCTCGTAGATTTTGTCTTCTATCGTCGTCAGTCGGATGGTTGCGCTTGTTCTCCCAGGTAAAATTCTTACTACGTTCTCTCCCCTTAATGGATTAAGGGGAGTTGTACTATCGGTAATTCCCCTAACTGTATAGTCTTCGTTCCTAGTCGCCGCCCCTTTGAAATCGAGTGTAATATCAACTTCCCTCGAAGTTGCTTTGGAAAGATTCAATATCAAGTCAATTGACTTCCTGGCCTCTCCAAACGATTGGCTGCCCGTGCCAAACGAAACAGTTGGAGGAGAATCGTCGTCCTCAATAGTAAACTGAACGCCTTCAGTTGCACCTGGAAGCAATGGAGGAAGCAGAGCCCCTCCCGTGATATTTCCTAATTTAACGACGACAGTTTCGTTGTCTTCATCCAGAGTATCTTCTTTAATTGAAAAGCTCGCAGTGGCGGAAGTTGAGCCCGCAGGAATGGTCACAGTAGACAATCGGCTATCAAAGTCAAAGTCTGCTGGTTTTGAGGCCGTTCCGTTTGCTGAAAAGTAATGGAAGCTACCTGTATATCGACCATAATTGAGCGAAACAGTTACGTCCTTGTTGGTTGGAGCTGTCAATCCAACAAAGAAAGGCACCTCTCTGTCGTCCTCTTTGAAACTGTAGATTTTGTCACCTGTACCGATGCCGACGAAAGGGTCGTTATCATTGATAGAAATTACGTGTTGAGCACCATCAGCAGCGATGCGCGAGGGTGGTTTAGTCGTAGAGGTTGTAGCCGGATCTGAGAGCGTTAACCAGATTTTCTCGGTCGGTTCATTTATTAGATCCTCGTAGATCATAAAATGAAATCGAAGAAAAGTACTTCCTGCTGGGATCTGAAACTCCGTTGAATTCAATAGTCCAGAATCGCTACGAAAATCTAGATTCGCAGATGCTATACCTGGTGGTAGGTTCGGTGTTATGCCACTCGATGAAATGCGAAATTTCGTGGCGACCGTTCGTGGATTGGAAAGTGTGACCCAGGTATTCGTACCGCCTGCGTCCTCCCATACTACCTGGCTAGCGGAATAAAACTGAAGTGTTGCAAAGTCGTTATCCATGACGACGAGCGTATGTGTCTTGGTTCCGAGAGTTGCACCGGTCGGAGTTCCGAGAGTTAATACCACAGTCTCCGAAGATGTTCCTTCATCAACGTCGTCATCCGTAATGTTCACGGTGATATACTTTGACATCTCGCCCGGTGCGAAAACGACCGGACCTGCAGAAACGCTACGATCATTTGAATCGGAGGTACCTCCGACAGTGAAGGGAACGGACACCTCAGTATAGTTCACATGCGAAAGCTTTAATTCTACTAACACAGTACCGGCGTTCTCTGACTTTGTCTGGCCGATCAAAGTAAAACCTACAGTTGGTCTGTCATTCGCCGGAATTCCAATGAAAAGGGAGGCATACTCGCCCTGCCGAGTGGAAGTTACAGCGTTCGTGGGCGTATCAATTACGAATTTAATGGTTTCCGTTGGTTCCGCCTCTGTGTCATCGATAGCATCAAGCGTTGTGCTGCCCGTCGTTTGCCCGGCAGGAATCGTGATTGTGCGCTGCAAAAACGTGTAATCTTGCTCCGACGCTGTACCGCCAGCAATAGACAGTGGGACAGTGACATCGAATACAGTAGGTGCGGAAAGACGTACGTTGATCGACGTCGACTTACCTTCCGAGACCGTTTGAGAACTCGTTGAAAAGTAGACTCGCGGTGCGGGATCATCATCGATGATCGTCACTTGGGTGCTTATGGGCGTTTGCGGATTCAACTCGCTGCCTGGCGCCAATTCTACTGTAAACGATTCATTGAATTCGACACTCGAGTCGTTGATGATATCGATCGTAGCGGTGGCGGTCGTTTGCCCGGCGGAAAAGTACATCGACGAGTTCAACAGCTGGTAGTCCGTGCCCTCTACGGCTCCTGATGGAACGATTACCAGCGGCACTTCGAAATCTGACTCTAGCGGACGATCGAGACTGGCGTGCAGGTATAAAACACCAATGCCTTCAGTTACGGTAATGTCAGCCAATTCCATCGAAACTCGAGGACGCTCGTCAACGTCCAATACCGTTACCGTCAGTTGCTGTTCGTCAACGCCTCCAGTTCCGTCGCTAACCTGCACAACCACTTGGTAGACGTTATTTAGATCGTCGTCGGAAGGATTTTCGTAATCCGGCGCCGCGCTGAATGAAAGGATTCCCAGCATAGAGTCAATTGCAAATCTGGCAGCGTCAATTCCAGAGATGGAGTACGTAAGGGATTGGCCAATATTGCCGTCGGTCGCCGTTACCGTGGTGACGTAGGAGGAGTTTTCGAGAATTGAGATTGCAGCACTCTCACCACCGCCATCATTGGTAATTATTGGAGGAAAACTGGGGATAAGAACGACATCGTTGCCATCGCCGCCGTCGTAGTAAATCCGGAAATCTTGTCCGCTGAGCGTTAGAACGGCTCCCTGCGGCAATCCTGCAAACGTGCCAGCAACAGGGTCAGCGCCATCATTGTCTACGATAACGAATGGAGTATCGTTCTGCAGCTCAAAGTTCAACGAACCGTTGAGTGCACCGCCTGCCAGGGTGATGGAGCCCTGAACGCGCACTTGGTCATATTCCCCGAGGGCGGCTCCATCCAAGCTGATATTCAACCCACCGCCGGCAGGAACCGTCACTGTGCTGCTGGTGATCAGATTCAAGGTGTTCGTGTTGGCAACGCCGATCGGAGCCGTAACATTCACGATGCCAGCTGTTGCAGATCCAATTGCGATCACGTCCGCCGTGATCCGATCCAACTCCGCATCGGATAGTTCCAGCGTATTGAAAGCAGTGTCGGTAGTGGACCCCAGATCGATAGCCAGGTTATTCTGCCCCGCGAAAAGCTCGACGGACTTTCCGAGTGCCTCAATCGTGCCGGACAAGTTCATCTTGCTAGCCCGATAGTTGTTATGTCCTCCTGTAGACTGAACGCTGGCACCATCGGCAATCGTGAACTTGGCAGTTGGCGAATCCACAAATACGCTGATTGCATAAGTAAAGACTGGTGTGCCCGTGCCCAATAGGTCCACAATGGCCGCAGTGTTCTCGATCGTAATGTCACCTCTACCGTAAAGGCTGACTGGCCCGCCTAGGGCTGAGACGCCCTGTTGTCCCGCGACCGTACCAACGGAAATTCCGTCAGTATCACCGAAACTAACAAAACCGCCCGTAGAACTGGCCGCAAATCGATCGACGTCATTGCTGGTCATACCCAGGGCGATGTTACCCTCAGCTTGCACAGCCAAGTTGGCAACTGTGATTGACCCAGACTGCGATACGCCGCCGCCTGTAATCAGTTGCAAGGTGCTCGTCCCTGATGGACTGATTGGCTGGCCGACGGTGATCGCCCCCGACGTCGAAGTGCCGATAATCAGATGTGCGGATGTAATGCGATCTAGCTCGGCGTCGGATAGCTCCAGCGTCTGCTGCGTGGAATCGGCTAGGGAGCCGAGGTTGATGAGACGCCCCGGAGAGTTTGGCTGAAGTGTGACGGTCTTACCAGTGGCGTTGATCGTGGCACTCGTTTCCAGGGCGATCGTGTCGCCGCTGATCGTGTTCTGCTGGCCTGTTAGGCTGAGCGTCGTATTGAACATTCGGACGCCAATTCCCGACGGGCCGCTGGACGTCCCGCTCGCGTAAAAATTGGCGTTCCCGGTGGTCGTGATCTGCCCGGCGTTGATTTGCAGCCCGTGATGGAAATCACCAGTTGCATCGCTGGCTGTGCCCATGAGCGAGATATCTCCGTCGACCGAGCTCACGTTTCCTTGGATCCGGGCCCCCATGTTTACATCGGTTCCCAGGCCACCCGTGCCAGTAATGTTGACCCGAGCGGTGCCTGTCGATCGAACGGTTGTGTTGGACAGCAGAAAAACACCCGTGTTGAGACTATTACTCGATGTTCCCCCATTGCCCGTAATGTTGATGTTGCCGACGATGGAGGACACGGTAGTACCCGCTTCCCAGAGAGTGACGCCGTCATTATCGCCAAGTGGAGCTGCACCTCCGGTGCCGAAGATCGTAATCGCCCCTGTCCCGTTCGAGGCGACGACACTCCCACCACGCAGTTCAACGCCATTGTTGTTGGAACCGGTCGTTGCGATTCCCCCTTTCCCCACGATGCTGATGTTGCCAGCAGCGGTCGAAGTAAGCGTAGCGCCGTTCAGCCAGACACCATCGAATCCGCCAGTTTTCGTCCCACTCACATTGCCGGCCAGCGAGATGCCACCGTTGGCGGTCGTAATGCTCGATCCGTTATTCAATGTAATGGTGGATCTGGAGGTCAGACTCACCGCTCCCGTGCCGTAGGTCGCCAGGTCGCTCGATGCATTCGAAAGACTTATGGGTCCATCGGCGAAAGCGAGTAAACTCTTGTTGGCGGCAAGCGAAAGCGGACCGTTGAAGAGGATGGTGTCGAACGGACTAGCCACCGAACCGAGCGTCAGGGTAGCTGCTAAACTGCTAGCTACGAGATCGAGCACTTCAATACTATCATGGACGCTCCCACGCTGGATTGTCAGTGAGTGCGTGGGATTGGTGAACTCGGTGAAACTGAACGAATAGTCCAGTCCAGTGCTGTCGTAAAGGGCGCTCGTGTTCCAAATGTTTCCATTGGTGTCCTGCGAGACCCCATCGTCTCCGAGTGTTATGCTGTCGGCTCCTGCCGGTAGAGTGATCACAAGATCGTCCATGTCGCCTCGCAGGTTCACGGATTCTAGCCCTTGCAATTCGATATCACCCAGCCCCGCCAGATGAATGTTGCCTGAGTCAGCTGAAAGATGCGTGACGGTCACTGGGCCATCAGCTGTGGTCACGGTGTAACCAACCAGTTCCAGCGAATCGCTACCTCCCACGCCACCCTGGAAAGTCAATCCGCCTGCCGGCAGTGGATTGCCACCGCTGAAGTCGATCGTCAAGGAATCATTCACGTCTTCGGCACCAAGGATGCTGACTGTAGTGACCGTCGCAAGAACACGGCTGGCAATACGAACGCCGCTTGACCATAGCTGAAGCTCGTTTCCATCAACCAGCAGTCGCAGGTCCCTACCGGCTGCCGAGTAAATCATCGGGCCATAGGCCGCGGAGAATTCCGAGGTGCTGCCCAGCTGCCAGTTGCCGTTGTTTTCGATCAAGTGTGTGGCGGTTAGAGAGACGAGTGTATCCGATGGTGACAGAGCCAACCCCGTCAGGTTAAATGATGCGTCGCCATTGGTGTCGGTGGTAACGTCGAGCGCACCGATATTGGTCTGGCCCTCCCCGTAACCGAACGAATTCGTTTCGGGATTGGCGAAGAATTCAATTCTGAAACGGCTATTGGGTGTGCTATTCAGTGTCCCAGAAATCTCCGTAGCCGATACGCTCGTGATCACCGGATAGTTTTGAAGGTCATTGGCACCAGTATCAGTATCCTGAAAATCGTTTGGCAACGGCGAGCCCGATAGGAGTTGAATACCAGTCAAATTGTGGTCATGAATCGAGTTGCCGAGAATTGCATTGTTCGTGCCTGATCCTTGAACAGCCACGCCTCCCGTGTTCCAGGCGATGACGTTCCCGGCGCCGGCTTCCGTTCCGCCCACTAGATTGTTCGACGCATCGACCATCACGATGTCGTAATCCGAGTTACTCAGAGCCAATGTTCCAGTGATATCTGTGCCAATGTAGTTCCCTTGAATGGTATTCAGGGAAACTCCGGGTCCGGCCAAATAAATACCGAGCTCGCGATTTCCCGAAATCAAATTACTTGCGTGGGGAGAGCTACCCCCGATCAAAATCCCGCTTGCCAAATCGCCAAGAAAAATACCTATTCCGTTTGCGATGGCGGCTGTTCCAGTCCCGTCCGTGCCGACGTAATTACCTTGGACCGCAACACCCGAAGTACGAATATCAACGCCGTTATATGTATTACCTGAAATTAGGTTGCCAGCTCCTGTTTCGGAACCTCCAATTGTAATGTCGCGGTTGTCCGAGCCCGTATTGTCGGTTACGAACACGCCTATCGCATTCGAAAGTTTCTGAGTGCCAGTAACATCCGTGCCAATCTTGTTGCCCCGAATATCTGCTCCAACCACAACTCCCAGTGCCACTCCTGCGTATCCGCTACCTGAAATCAGATTTCCCATCCCGGGCTCTGATCCGCCCACCTGAATATTGTCGGTGAAGCCTACGGCCAGGCCTATGAAAGCGTTACCCAAATCTTGAGTTCCTGACGCGTCGGTCCCAATAAGATTGCCCAAGACTTGCAATCCATTTGCCTGGGCAGCGTAGATACCATGCCCAGTTCCTCCGTTCTGTCCAAGGTAGAAAGTTCCCAGGCTGGCAGCAAAGATGTTGCGGTCTGCTGGACTAGTACCACCCACCAGCACGCCTGGAGTTGCGACCAACGTTAGTCCATCGCTGGCATTACCCAACGCGAGGGTGCCTGTCAGATCTGTTCCAATGAAATTGCCTTGAAACACGTAGTCTGAACTCCAACTGGCAAGAATCCCAGAGCCACCAAAACGGTTAATGGCCAAACCTCGTATGGTTGAGCCGCCGCCTGACAGTGTAAGCCCGCTGACCCCTGCGCCGGCTAGACTGCCATCCAATTCAATCTCGAGGACAGCGTTAGTCCCATCGGCCAGCGTATTGACCATTGCCCCCGTTTGCGTGTAGCCGTCGATGATCACGGCTTCCGTGATATCGGGTAACGGTGATAGCGGTTGAATTGAGTGCGGGCCAGGTCCGGAGATATGAAACACGATTTCATCCGGCCCGGGATTTGCGTTCGCATCAAGAATCGCCTGCCGCAATGATCCAGATCCAGAGTCACCGGCATTCGTCACGAAAAGTTGCGAGTACAGTACAACATCGCTGCCGTTACCACCCGAGTATGAAATCTTCTTTTCAACTCCTTGAACGTCAACTATCGCTCCCTGAGTCAAGCCATCGAAGTTACCAACAACGGGCCCACCGTTATCAACGATGTTGAATCTATCCGCAACAGTCGGCACGTAACTGCCATCGATCACCAAGTTCACACCAGTCAGATCCACAGAAGCGTAACTCGCGCTGATAGAAAGCGGAAACGGATCGCTGGCATCGCCGATTCCGTCTCCATCGACGTCTAACTGGGAAGGATTCACAACCATTGGGCTATTGTCGATTCCGTTAGCAATGCCATCCTGATCATCGTCCCCATCGGGTGCATTGCCGTCGTACAGATTCGAAAACGTCTTGAACCGTGAGTACTGCACGTCAGGTTGATTTCCATCTATCGTCAATACCAGACTTGTTCCTGCAGCGAAGGAAACTGAAGACGCTACGACGTCGTCGCCTTGGGCCGTGGGCCTCACCGCGCCGGCAACGGCAGAGAAGTGAATATTTCCTATGGCAGCGATTTGATGCGACAAAACAATGTCAGCTCCTGTCTGCAAAACCAGATTGGGAGTTGTTGCAGCCAGCAGGATTGGCTGACTTACAGTAATCACGCTGCTGCTACCAATGCCTACTAGGAGAGTACCCGCAAAAACCTGATCCAATTCTTCATTGGTCAGCCCGAGTCGGCCAACGGTTTTGGTACCGACATTGATCTGTCGAGAGACTTGCTCTGAGGAAATTGCAACCGTCGCATTGCTGTAGATCGTACCCTCAATTGACATGTCGGCGGCCTGAAGCGTGACCATACCGTCGGCGGCCGAAATCGAGCCACCGGGTTTGCCGTGGCTTTGCGCAAAAGTGAAAGCAGAGCCCTGTTCTGCGTTTGTTCCGACAATCGCTAGGTTTGCACCAACGATGGCCGTGCTGCCGTCGCTACTCACTGCCAATGAAGATCCAAACCTGTCGCCGGCTACACCGCCAGTGGCCGCAATTTGCTGCTGCTGCGTCCAGTTGCCGCCCGAGCGGGTGAAGAGCGCGGCAGTTCCTTGGTCGACGTTTGTCCCAACGTCATCAAAATAAGCGCCAACGATGGCCGTGTTGCCGTCACCGCTTAACGCCACCGACACGCCAAAAAGATCACTCGCTGCGCCACCGGTGGCGGTGATCTGCTGTAGCTGTGTCCAGACTCCACTGGAGCGAGTGAAGACCGTCGCCGATCCGCGATTGACGTCTGTACCGATATCATCCCCGTGTGCACCGACGATGGCTGTGTTACCGTCGCCACTTAACGCCACTGACACACCAAAGAAGTCGCCTGCTTCGCCGCCGGAGGCCGTGATCTGCTGCTGTTGTGTCCAGACTCCACTGGAACGAGTGAAAATCGTTGCGGTGCCTTGGTCCATGTTCGCGCCGACGTCGTCAAAATACGCGCCGACGATGGCCGTGTTGCCGTCACTGCTCAGCGCAACCGACAGTCCAAAATTGTCGCCGAGGGCGCCGCCTGTAGCCACTAGCTGTTGCTGCTGCGTCCAGTTTCCGCCTGAGCGAGTGAAGATCGTTGCCGTGCCCTGATCTCCATTCGCGCCGACGTCATCCGCAAAGGCGCCGACGATAGCCGTGTTTCCGTCGCTGCTCAGAGCTACTGATCCGCCGAACTTGTCGTTGGGCGCGCCATCATTGGCTGCGATTTGCTGCTGCTGCGTCCAGATGCCACCGGAACGAGTGAAGATCGTTGCCGTCCCCTGGTTGGTATTCGCACCCACGTCATCAAAATGCGCGCCGACGATGGCAGTGTTGCCGTCACTGCTCAGTGCCACTGACACACCGAAATTGTCTCCTGCCGCGCCGCCGCTAGCAGTGATCTGCTGCTGAAGCGTCCAAACTTCACCAGCGCGTGTATAGATCGTTGCCGTGCCCTGGTTGGTATTTGCTCCGACGTCATCAAAATACGCTCCGACGATGGCGGTATTACCATCGCTGCTCACCGCCACCGAAGTCCCAAACCTGTCGCCGGCTGCACCAGCCGTGGGGTCGAGCTTTGCCTGCTGAGACCATGTGGACATTACTGCCGCGCTGACCGTCAGCGTGCCGGTTCCGTTGCCATCGCTGTCGGCGCTCAGGTTCACTGCTCCTCCGTTCGTCACGATGGCATTGCTCAGCGTGATTCCATCCCCCGCACTGAGTGTCAAGTCCCCGAGGGACATTGTCATTGGTCCGTTCACCACCACCGCACCGGAGGCAAAGCCCGACAGTGTTTTGGATGGAGACAGCGAGATTGCGCCTGAGAAGGTGACATTCTCAAATGGATTTGACGGGGATCCGATGGCCAAGGCGGCATTGAAATCCGGCAGTGCGTTGATGGTGAGCGAATCGGTTTCGCTGCCTCGTTGGATGGTTAGCGATCCAGCGGGGGCCATGAAATCGGTCTGCTCAAAGACTGACGGACTAGACCCGAGTCGCATCATACCGTTGCCAGTGGTTCCATCGTCTTCAAGTATCGCCTGGACGTTACCAGTGGTTGGCAAATTGAATACGACATCCGCTGCGGAACCAGTATTGGTAATCGGCTCCAGCCCGGTGTAGTTGACTGTGCCATAGCTTGACATCTGGATGCTACCATCATTGGCATTGGTGTAGTTGTACGTGACGGTCCCCTGGTTGCTGCCTTCAATGACAAGCCCATCTCCCGTTCCGCCACCACCATTGAAGTAGAGTCCCGCTGCCGGTATCGCATCGCCACCGGACAAATCAACGGTCAGCGTATCGTTACCACCAAGCGTATTGAACGTGATGCTGCCAGTGATCGCAGACAGTGGCAGAGTTAGCGTTTTGCCGCTGTTGCTTAATGTCCCACCAGATGGCGCCGATAGGAATTGCTGGTTCGCATCGGTGATTTCTATGTGGATGCCTCCGTCGGCTAACCGGATCGTCAAATCGTTATCTTTCCCGTCAGCGTCCGTGTCAACGATCGTCAAACTACCATCGTTGAGCGTAACGGACATGGCGCCTGCAGGAGCGCCTCCCAGAAGCACACCGACTCCATTGTTGTTAGCAATGGCCAGATCCAGTTTGCCGTCGATGTTCAGGTCCCCAATGGCAATTCCGCGTGGACCAGGTCCAGCATCAAAGTTACTTGCCGTAGCGAACGTTCCTGCGCCTGTTCCCAACATCAAACTAACCGTATTGCTGTCGCCATTGGTGACCGCCAAATCGGTTTTACCGTCACCGTTAAAATCACCAACGGCTACAGATTGAGGCGATATGCCTGCAGGATAATTGTTGGTAGATCCGAAACTTCCACTACCAGTACCAAGTAACACGCTCACATTGTTGCTGCTAGAGTTAGCCGTAGCGATGTCCGGGTTACCGTCTCTATTGAAATCTCCTATAGCCGCCGACCGCGGGTTAGTACCGGCAGGATAGTTGGAGGTGGGGCCGAAAGTGCCACCACCTCTTCCTAGAAGCACGCTTAGGCTATTGCTGCCTCCATTGGCGACAACCAAATCAGGATTGCCGTCTCGGTTAAGGTCTCCAATCGCCACAGACATTGGAGTTGAACCAACAGGGTAGTTCACTGGAGAACCGAACAATCCGCCACCCAACCCCGGAAAAACAGCAACCGTATTGTTGACCTGTATGGTGACGGCCAAATCATCCTTGCCGTCGCGGTTGAGATCGCCGATCGCCAAGGAAAACGGAACGGAACCAACTCCTGTTCCAAGATCCGTGGCTCTAGCAAATGTGCCGTTTCCGTCCCCCAATAGCACACTGATACTACTGCTTTTTGCGTTTACAACTGCCAAGTCGGGCCTGCAATCACCGTTAAGATCGCCGACCGCCACGGAAACTGGGGCTGAGCCAACGCCAAAATTTGTGGCTGGACTAAACATTCCCGCCCCTGTACGAAGCAAAATGCCCACCGTTGGCGAAATATTGTTTGCGACAGCCAAGTCAGGCAGTCCATCTCGGTTCAAGTCACCGATCGCGACGGCGGCTGGGAAACTGCCAACTGGAAAAATCTCTTGTGGATAGAACGGTAGACTACTAACGGATTCAAAGGTATTCAGTAGCACGCTCACATTGTTGCTACTCGAGTTGGCAACCGTTAGGTCTGGCCTGCCGTCGCCGTTGATGTCACCAATTGCCACCGAGTGTGGCAGGTTGCCGACAGCGAAGTTGGTGGTCGGACCAAATGCTCCACTACCCGTTCCCAGTAGCACGCTCACGTTGTTACTATTCAAATTGGCAACAGCCAGGTCGGGCTTGCTATCGCCGTTCACGTCCCCAATCACCACGGAAAACGGACCGTTGCCGACAAACAAGTTTGTGGCAGCGCCGAACGATCCGCTACCTGATCCCAGCAGCACGCTCACGCTGTTGCTACCGGCGTTGGCAACCGCTAGGTCGGGATGGCTATCGCCATTGACGTCACCGATCGCCACGGAAACAGGACCGTTGCCGACAACGAAGTTATTAGCGGTGCCGAACGCGCCACCGCCTATGCCGAGCAGGATGCTTACGTTCTGGCTATTGTTATTGGCGACAGCCAGGTCGGGCTTGCCGTCGCCGTTGAAGTCCCCGATCACGACAGATTGCGGATTGCTGCCGACAGCAAAGTTATTAGCGGCTCCGAAAGTGCCGTTGCCTGTTCCCAGTAGCACGCTCACGTTGTTACTACTGCCGTTGGCAACCGCCAGGTCAAGCTTGCCGTCGCTGTTGATGTCGCTGATCGCTAACGACCGCGGCGCGCTACCCACACCGAAGTTAGTTGCGGCGCCGAACGTGCCGTTACCCGTTCCCAGTAGCACGCTCACGTTGTTGTTACTGACGTTGGCGACCGCCATGTCAAGCCTGCCGTCGCCGTTGATGTCCCCGGTCACGACAGACTGCGGACTGCTGCCGACGGCAAAATTGTTAGCTGGGCCGAACGATCCGTTGCCCGTACCGAGCATTACGCTCACGTTGTTGCTACCTGGATTCGCGACCGCTAGGTCAAGCTTGCCATCGTTATTGAAGTCCCCAACGGATACTGCGTACGGAGTGGTTCCGGCTGCGAAAGGCGCCCCAGGGCTAGGGATAAAGCTCAGCACGACGCGATCTTCGAGGGGTTCAATCAGTAGCCAGCGGCGAAGCCGAGTGCGGTTGACCCATCGCTGGCTTTTGATTCGCTGCTGGCCACGCTTAGCACTTGCCCCCAGTCGATTGAAAAACGATTCGCTGAAAATTTGTTGAGTACTCATCAGTGGTTCCTCAGGAATCTCATGTTGGCTCAATGTTTTTGTCGGACTACTCGAATGCCCACCAAGCTTTGCGGCAAGGCGATGCCGCAGAACGTCTTGAGTTGCGAGTCTGGTCTGTATGGGCAGGGAGAAGGCGAAAACGATGTTTGTGTGGTAGGAAAGCGAAACGCGTCCTGAAAAAATCTGGGGCGCGACACAGGTTCATTCCAAACCAGTGCGACGAAAGGATCTAAAACGGCTCACGAAATCTTGAAAAATTCTTTCAAGTTACGGTTCTTGGACGAAATGTAATGTGCCGGAAGAACCCACCCGAGTATTTGTAGACCTTGTCGTTTATAGACGTTAACGAGCGCGGCCTAGCCTAGGGGCTGTGGGTTAAGCGAGGCGAGCGAGCCCTCGATGCGTGGGACTGCCTATTGTCCCGGCAGGTCGTATTCGAAAGTGGCTAGGGCGCGGTGGAGATGGGAATCGTGCTCGACGAAAACGGAAAGGCAAGACGGCGAAACAAAAGTCAACCGATGCGGCGCACTACGTTGCAATAGAGTCAATAGCGGCTGTCCCGTTGGTATATGCCACAGCCGAACCGCGTTATCCGAGGCGAGCGTCGCCAGAGTCCTGCCATCCGGGCTGATACACAAGTCCCGTACGGGCCCGTAATGTCCGAGTAAACGCGATTGTTCCCGTCCGCTCAGCACGTCCCATACCTGAACATCGCTGGTTCGGCCTCCGGCTAAGATTTGCTTGCCATCAGTTGTAAAACTAAGCCGATAGAAGCCCTGGTCAGCTACCAGCGTTCCTTTCAGGCGACCAGCCCGCAGGTCCCACAGATAGATATGGGGCTCATTCACTGCGGCGGCGGCCATCAAGCCCCCATCCGGCGAAAATGCAACAGTCCGCACCTCAGCCCTGGGGAGTTCCAGTCCCGCATGCAGTTTGCCGGTCGCAGCGTCCCAGAATTGAACACCTGCCGAATCGCTCGCCACGCACAACGTCGAGCCGTTGGGTGCAAAGCTCAGTTCGTAGGAATCTTTTGGTACTGCCATTCGAAGCCATTCTTTGCCGGAATCAAGATTCCAGACAATCAACTCGCCGTCCTGCGCGCAGGTGGCCAGCCAATGCTCGTTTGTGTCAGCAGCCGCTAGAATGACGCGCGTTTGATGTCCTACCAGACGCGATCCATCTTGCCCTCCCGATAACCCACGTAGTTCAATAGTACCGTCTCGAAGGCCCGTAACCGCCATTTGCCGAACCGGCAACACGCTCAGGCAATCGCCTGGATAACTCGTATATCGGAAGCCTAACCTCGCATCAAAATCCCATATCCGCAGCTGCATCATGTCTTCGTTGGCGGTCAACACAGTTGAGCGATTCGTGAAAACTACGGCGCGTTGGGTACCACCTTGCTCGAAGGCGGTGCACACCATTTCTAGCCGTCCCTCTTTTGCATGAATGCGAAATACATTCGGCCCCCCTTGCCCGGTGCCCGCCAAAAGGTGGCGGCCATCCGGCGCAAAGCTCAATGACCAAACCCCGGCGATCGCCGCGGCCCGCATCAGCTCGGCCCCTGATCGGGTTTCACAGATGACGACCGTTCCTTGATATCCAGCGAACGCCAACGTCTGGCCGTCCGCACTGAAGGCGACTGCCAGAACACCTGCCGTAAGACTGTTGTTGGAACAGGCCAAGCTCCAGTCGTTGGTATTCCAGATATTCAGGGTTGGTCCTACCGCAGCGGCCAGCCAAGTGCCATCAGGCGACCATGCCACGCAGCGAACAACGTCCGGGAGCTCGCAGATACTAGTCTCCTCGTTTCCGGTGGTTGTGTCCCAAATGCGGATTTCTCCGCCGCGGCACGACGACGCCAAACGTCGACCATCGGGGGACCACGTAACGCGCATCACCGTATGTTCATGTTTGGTGTAGCACGCATGTTCTTCCCACGAATCCACGCTCCACAGCCGTACCGTGGCATCCTGGCCGCAAGTGGCCAGCCAGCGACCATCGGGAGAAAAAGCGACGGCCGTAACTTCTTGGTTGCTATAATTCCACTCAATGATTTGGCTTGCCGTATCCGCTTGCCATATACGCACGGATCCGGCACGATCGGAACTGGCAATGATCCGTCCATCGGGGGATACATCCGCCGCAAGAATAGGCGATTGGTGCCCAGAGAATGTCAGGGGTTGATCGCTGGCACGCTCGGCCAGATAGTGCCAAGCAAATTCGCGCATGTCTTGTTCGGAATTGCCGTTTGTCGGGCGGTGTCGACCGAGCATTTGAAGGCACCGCTGCTGATCACCTCCTATCCAGGCGTTCCAAGCCGTGGTCAGGTCACTTGCGTACAGCTGCAAACTCAAAAGTCGTTCACGCTCCTGCAGGGCAAGTCGCAATGCTTGCTCACTTTCCAATCGTGATGCTGCGATTCGATCTGCCCGATGCGCTTCGGCCGCACTGCGGAGACTGATGAAGGACGCCGCCGTAAACATCAACACGAAACATGCGAGCACGAGAAGCGGGACGCGATGACGCCTCGCAAACTTGAGCATGCGATAACGCTTGGATGGCGGCCCCGCGTCGACGGGTTCGTGACGCAGAAAGCGATCGATGTCTGCGGAAAGTGCACCGGCTGTTGCATACCTGCGATTACGGTCCTTCTCCAGCGCCTTCATCACGATCCAGTCCAACTCGCCGCGCAACATCCGGCTCAGGCGGCGAGGTTCCAGGTGCCGATTCTCTGCGATGGTAGAAAGATTGGCCGCATTCAAGGTACTGATTCGGGCACTGGGGCGCGGAGGGTCAACTTCGCGAATCATCCGCCGCATTTCATCATGGCCTGCATGTTTCAAGGTCAAGCTGTCGAACGGCGTGCTGCCGATCAGCAACTCGTACAGCAGGACCCCCAGCGAATAAATATCGCTCCGCGTGTCGATGTCCAGGCTGCTCTGCCCCGCCTGTTCGGGACTCATGTACAGCGGCGTGCCCACCAATTGATTGAAGCTTGTATAGAGCGTGGAGTCAGTCAGCTTCGACCCGATGGCTTTGGCTACGCCAAAGTCGATCACCTTGACGACCGGCGTGGTGTCGTGCACGCCTACCAGGATGTTCGAGGGTTTGAGATCGCGGTGAATCACCGCCTTCTGGTGCGCGTGCTGAATGGCCCGACATACTTGTATAAACAGCTCCAGACGGTCTTCAACGGCCAGGCGGTGGAGGTCGCAATACTCCGTGATCGGCAATCCCTTAACCAGTTCCATGACGAAATAGGGCAACCCTGGTCTTCCACCGTCGGCGTTTGATGTTGTACCTGCATCCAACACCCGGGCGATATTGGGATGTTCCATCATGGTCAGGGCTTGTCGTTCGGCTTCGAAGCGAGCGATCACATCCCTGCTGTCCATACCGGGTTTGATGATTTTGAGCGCAACCTTGCGTCGCACCGGAACATCCTGTTCGGCCACATAAACAATCCCCATGCCTCCTTCACCAAGTAATTCGCGGATCTTGTAAGGCCCAATTCGCATACCTATTTCGCAGGAGGAATTTTCCTGGATAGGAGGGACGCCGTCACACGATTGGGCGGCGGGTGTAGGTCCGGCGATAGGTTGCTTCAAAAAGTCTCCCGCCCGAAAGTGAGCTGATACAAGACACTCTAATTGCTGTCGAATGGAGGCGTCGTTCTGACATGACTCGTCGATAAATGCCCGACGTGCGGTTGCATCCTGTATAGAAACCGCTTGGCAAAACAGTGTATCTACGTTCAGTTTGGTTGGTAGCATGTCTCGATACTCCAGCAGACTTGATTCTACCAGTGCGACAAACAGGTCCCAAACGGCTCACGGATAATGGAATTTTTTTGGGGTTTGCAGAATTTCTGTAATCCAACAGTTCTTTTAATGGGCCGGAAGCTGGGAAGAACTCGAATCATCGTTCGACACTCGGGCGTACAGCCAAGCACGAGCTACGAGCCAATGCCGTTTGACGGTTGCCAGTGACATGCCCTGACAATCGGCAATCTCTTGCCAACTTAGACCGGCAAAGTATCGCAATTGAACAACGGCAGCCTTTTCAGGTTCAACTGCGGCCAGGTCATTCAAGGCTTCGTCCAGGGCCAAAAGATCATCCCTTTGACCGGTTGGGACTAACGTCAGTGCTAGGTCGAGATCTACTCGCCCGTGGTTCGCACCGTGTTTGAGCCGCTTTTTTTTGCGGGCGTTCTCAACCAAAATCCTTCGCATGGCGATTGCAGCAGCAGCAAAAAAATGGCCTCGACTGTTCCACTGTTGAACCTGGCTCATATCAACTAGGCGTATAAAGGCATCGTGCACCAGTGCTGTGGCCTGCAATGTTTGTCCTGGTCTCTCGTGCGCAAGTTTGGTGGCAGCCAGACGACGCAGTTCTTCGTAGACTAATGGCAGCAACCTGTCGGCAGCATGGGCATCGCCGCCTTCAATCTGGGACAGAATCTGAGTAACGTCATTCATTCAGGTAGCAAATCCAGCACGCTGTAATCAGCCGACATATGAAGGCAAGTGTATTTAGGCTGATTAGATTAGTAAAGAAGATGCACCAACGAATGCAGGGCGCCCAAGTATTCAAGTTTGGGGGTAGGCAGGACATCCATTTTCGTTCACGCGTGTAATTGAGGTCGAGCATGGTCCAAGTCCATGTGAATCGATTGTGTTAATTACACTGGTTTTGCCATAGCAACGCAAGAATTTACCGACCAACGCGGTGCCCGAGTTTCGCCAAAAGAATCAACTCTTGTTGGCATAGCCTATGGTTCGTTGGATAAATGTGCGCGACTCAGCTGTCCTATGGTCCAGGTGTGAATTCCCACTCTAAAGGGGATCTTCCTTTTGGTGTGGTTATCAATAGACCCTCAACCTGTGAACTAGAGACGAAAACTTTATGCGATCCTTGCTTGGAATAGCCTAGAATTTACGATGACCCAAAAGGTTCTATTTGTAGACGACGATCCGGTCCTATTAAGGGCTATTGATCGCAATCTTAGCCTCGACTACGAAGTAGACACGGCTGAGGGGCCAGAGCAAGGCCTTGAATTAATTCGCACAAGTGGGCCCTACTCCGTGATCGTAGTGGACATGCGGATGCCCAAAATGGATGGTATTCAGTTAATCCAGCGGGCCCGGAAAGTTGCACCGGAATCTGTATTCTTGATGCTTACCGGAAACCAGGACTACGAAACGGCAATTCAAGCCATCAATCAGGCTCAAGTCTTTCAATTCCTCAATAAGCCCTGTTCGGTAAAGGACATTCGTGAGGCAATTGACAAAGCTCAAGTGCAATACGAGGCAGAAAAAGCAGCCCGAAATCTGGTTCAAGAATCGTTCGTAGGCTCGATTCGCTGCATGACAGATATCATAGACCTTCAGTCCAATGGCTTTCTCGACACAACTAGAATAGCAGACGCGATCAAAGCCTTTGCGGCAGAAGTTGGCATTCCTATTAGCTGGGAAGAGGTCGTTGCATCACGTTTGATCATGATGGGCTTGGGCATGCTTCCTTCCGAGGATCGATTGATTCTGCAAGTCAATCGGCCGGTTGACGATGAGCATTTGCGAGTTGTACAGAGTTTGTGCAACCTATCTGCGAAGATGGTTGAAAAAGTTCCGCGACTCGATCGCATCGCCAAGCTGCTGCGCCATGTCCCTAATATGCAGGGCTTCTTGTCAGTTTCCCAACAAGACAATCTCAATTCTGCAACACTTCTGAGAATCACTTTCTATTGGTGCCTCATGGCCTACAAGGGAATCGCTCATAGTACGATCATGCAGGAGTTGAAGCAGATTATGCCCAAAATCTCAGACTCTACGATCGATAAGCTCCAACGCTTGGACGACCATCGCGATGGCAACCGAACCATTACGATTGCCGTAGAAGATCTTCTGCCTGGAATGGTTTCAGCTACATCCATTTTAGACGAGCATCAACAAACGATCGTTTCTGCCGGACGGCGCCTGACTGAACCCGTAATTGAGAAACTTCTCCACAGGGCAGAGATCAGTGGATTGGCCTATGTGAAAATTGTGGCAGGTTCCTGCGCGGGGCTTCTCGAGGAATTGCCGACCTAAAGCAGCGTGCGCAATTCGGATTTATCGAGTATTGCCAACAGCCTCTGCAAAGTAGTAAAGCAACTCTTGAATTGCGATTTCAAGTTATGCATTTAGGCGAAAAACTTGAGATTTAATCGCAGCCAATCCAAGAGGTATTCAAGTGCTGTTTGGGTTCCCAGTTCTACTCGAACTTGAACTCGAGTCCCAATCAATTCATTTGGACAATCAAGATTGATAATTGCAAAATGTTGTCGACTCTCCCGGTGCTGAACCATCGAGCCATCCCAACTGAATAAGTTATTAAACTCCTTTGGGTTCGAACTTTCCAATGGAACAATCGCAGCCAGCTTGCCTAGTAGCATGCGAGGATTCTTGCTTTGAACCCAAATTCTAACTGTGGCATCAGACGGAATAACGGAAAGCTTATCACTTGGGATGGGTACGACGATTTGTCGCTGCTCATTGATTAGCGTGGCAAGTAGAGTATCTGGGCTAACTGCCCGCAATGAATTGTTGGGATCGTCCCATCGTCGATACTCGTGCTTCACAGTATTTACTAACGTCGACTTGAGACTGGGAGCCTGAGCAACTAGGACTTGTCCGTCTATGGGTGCTCGAATGTCCAATTCAGATTGCGTCCGTTCCACATTCGCTAACAATTCAGCAGCTGTATCGCGACGCTGTTCGAAATCTACCATGCTGACCTGTTGGCTAGTCAGATCCTGTTGCCGTTTTGCAGCCAACGCATCCGCTTCGGCCAAAACCAGAATGGTATGGGCAGTAAGCATTCGGCGCCCTATTTCGATACTCGAAAGTTGAAAAAGTGGGTCTCCGGCAGCCACATGCTGTCCCTCCGTCACATAGCAAGTTTGCAAAATTCCGCTATGCCCAGCGTAGATATGACGATATGTTTTCGGTCTCATCCACCCGGAAGCACTGAAACTTACAGGGAATGGAATCGCTACAAGTGCAATTACGCAAGTAATACCTATCACGGTCGCCGGAATGATTTTTTTGCGATGCCTGATTCTTACCATCAAGAGAATTCCATAACGCATCATGGGAACAATCCACCAAGTACAGAGTATGACAGCAGCCAAGACGCGACCAAACCATTCCAAATTCCAGTTGGCGTAGATTTGGAAAAGGCTGTTGGCGATGACCAAACTGAGGCCTACGCGATAGACTTTACCAGACAAACTGTACAGCACGTATGACAATTTCCGCCAGTCGACTCGCGGAGGGAGAACTAGCTCGGCAAACATAAAACGGTCAATCCAGCCTTCCAACGTACTGTCTGCTTTGGCACGCAAGTTTGTCTCATTTAACCAATCCGAGAGTATGAAATATCCATCAAATCGCATCAGCGGATTTGCATTAAACGCAATCGTACTTACTGAACAGGTCACCAGAGTCTGAAAAGCCAACGTATTGATTGCGCCCGATTGTGTGACACTCCACAACAGGCCAGCTAGGCAGGCGACGACGAGTTCGCAATACATGCCAGCCGCCGCAATGGATGCTCGATCACGTCTTTTGGCTAGCAACCAACTTTCTGACACATCACAATACACACAGGGCGCTCCCAAGATAAACAGGAGACCTATGTCGGGACACCTGACACCAAAACGAGTGCATACCACTGCATGACCTAGTTCATGTATGGTACGAGTAATGAGCATGATGAAAAAAAACGATCCACCCAGTGCGGGAGTGGCGCACCATTGCCAACCCACGGCTTGTGTTACCAACCGATTCCAGTCTAGTACCAACAACATAGTCACGATAAAAAACAGAACTGTCCAAGTTGCGACAGCCATTGCCGAGAACAGGTAGTTTGTGCGTTTGGCTAAATAGCCTAAATAACGTTCCCAGTTAGGACCTCGAATTTGCCAAACAACAAATGACGAGACAAAAGTTGTCCATCGCTCTGTAAAATTTCGGTGGTGACTAGCCTGTTGCGAATGGGGATTCATTGGTTGAGAGGTGATAAGCTCTTGTTTCTTCAGCCATGTGACCAAGTGGACAATGCGATCAAGTTTCTGGCGATCTACCACCCGGGCATATATGGACTCCAAGCAGGATCTCAACGTTCGTCGTCCATCAAACAACAGCAACAATTCGGATTCAAGTCGCCCGACTCGGTAACTCTGGCGGGTTAACGGGTTGAATACAATCCAGGTCTCAACGCCGTTGACAGTTTCAAGTTGTTTTACAATCAAGTGGCGTTTCGTGCGAAAACGTGTGTTGAGAAGAGCCGAATAGTGCGGCTGCGCGGGCTCAGATTTTGACACGTCAAGATAGTCTTCCATGACTACGACCCGGATGTTAGTTCGTTTTCAATTTACAGGAGATATTTCTTCAGCCAGTTGCACATCTACTTCCATACCGTGCAGCAAGATCCACTGTCCGGAGGTATCCGTTTCATTGTTGATCAGACCATGTGCAATCAGCTCCCCTTCGCTCGTTACAATCGGATCGTAAGACGTGATCCGTCCAATTAGCGGCTGAGGATTAGAACCGATCACTTTAGGGATCACGCGAATTTCGTTTCCAACAAGCCGACTCCTAGATACTCTTGCGAATGGGAGGCGTAGATCGACCTGCATATGACGGATATCGTTAATGCACATGACTATTTCGCCCGCCTCAATTAGCTGCCCCTCATGGACTGCGATATCGGAGACAATTCCAGCTATTGGAGCCTCTAACGAATGGTGATCTAACCTCAGTTTTAGTCGTTGTAACAAGTTATGCTTGTTGATTATTTCGTCTTTTGCAATACGCTCTTCGTCCATGGCGGTTAGTTCGGCTAGTTGAGCGGCGGACAGGGCCAGACAAGCGTTCTCTAGTTCGACTTCACTGATGCTATCCTGGATTGTACTTAATTTGGCAATCCGCATTTGCCAGTTTTCTCGCTCGTTTGATCGTTGTTCAATGCGACGTGCGAACAAAGGTAGACTGGCTTTTGCCTGCTGCAAAGACAACTCTGCCCCACGCATTTGGAGTGTAGTGTCTTGGTTGTCGAGTTCCAATACAATCGTCGATCGTTCTACAAAATCATTCGCCAGGACTTCTACCTTAGCAACAATACCGCTTTCAATAGCCCGCACTTCGACTGAATTTTGGAACTTCGTTATGCACCTGTTCAAGCATATCGAATCGTCTGAAAATGAATCGGCATTTTGGCCGTGAGATGAGACGCAAAACACGGAACAAAAAATCAAGATTGATGCACGTGTTGTTTGCTGGATTGGCATATTGTTGGCTCATCTCTCTAGACTACCACGAAAGTTGAATTGCCGAGCGAATAGCCCAATACACATCTCGGGTGAATAGCCAAATCAGTGGTACTTGCCCGCAGGCTATGGAGGCCTCGGCAAATGCACCGTCCTTCTTAAGCGGCAATTGTTCTGAAGGCATGGAGGCAAACCCGTAAACGATGCATTCCTCATTACCTAAGGTGGATTGCCATGCGGTTTGATAAGCCGTGTGTTGTAATCTTGCTTCACCTGTTGCCGACGGCTGACCATTCAGAGTGAACTTCACGGGAAGGCCTGTCGGAGATTGCTGCATGGCTGCCTGCACAATTCCCAGCTGTCGTTCTGGTATGGCTATTTGTAAACGCCAATCGCTCTCGGAATCATAGGTTGAAAGTAGCAAATCGCCTACTTGAACTGGTGAACCAAGAAGGGCATTCTGCATGTCCCAGGATGTTACGGTTCCCGAATGTGCCGCCTTAATGAATAGATCTTGTTCTAACGATTCTAACAATTCCAACTCTTGTTTTGCTGCAGATAGTTCAGTGGCTGTACGCGAAAGTTCACTATCAATCTGGTCACGTTCCTTTAAGCTGAGATTCAGGGTCCTTTCGCGTTGATTGGACAATCCTCGTTGGTTCTGCTGGAGTTGCCCTATCCGCTCGGATATTTTTGCCAAATCACTTTCTAACGCACGACTGACTAGACGCAATAGCGGCTGTCCCGCTTGAACCTGTTCGCCCTGCTCCGCGAGGACTTCTGCGACAATGGAATCTAAAGGAGCGTAATAACGTTGACTCTGGACTGGTTGTAGTATTGCGGTTGCACGCACTCTGTCACCGACTGGGATGACTGCCACGACAACAAGAATCGTCACCAAAGCTAAGAATTTGCCCCAGGTTTTGAGAGCGCCTTGGCGGCGCAGGCGGTTGCTGAAGGCCAACTGGGCAATGCCCCTGCGTCCCTCCACAGCTCGTTGTGCTAGCGCACCCAAAGTGTTCGTAAAATCTCGCAACCAACTAGGTATTTCGCTCTTCGAGCCGATCGCCTCTGGTAGGTCAAAACTCAGCCACACGATCAATCGACGGCCATTACCTAACAGCATCCAACCGAGTTCTCTACTCTTGAATGTTTCCAGGGCTACTTGGACATGACGGGCTGCAGAGCCCTGGGCCGCAATGGGTAAACAATCTACGTAATCCTGCCATCCATAAAGCATGCAGGCGTTGCATTCACGGGAACCCTGGATCCCGTCCGTGGATTCTGAATCGTGTTTTCCATCATGCAATCGTACAGAGAAAATTTCATGTGCCATGAATTGTCGAGTCAGCTGTTCCAGTGCAACAACTACGTGACTTCGATTATCAAAACTAGTAGCACCGCTAACTGCTCGAACTTTCAGACTATCAAGGTCTATTAATACGGCATGGTCAGCTTCATAACATTCGGCCAGCGCTTCGCAGGTCAACTGCAGAACACGTTCACAGCCCTCCGCGGCAACCAGTGCAAATAGCCACTGTTCAATTCTCTCGATGCGGGCTTGATTTTCGAGCAATACCTTGAGTTTTTCACGACGATGGAATTCGCCACAGATATCAGCCATCTGTGCAACAAAACGAAGATATCCTCGCTGTGCTGCTGGTCCGCCACTTGGTCGCTGGACAACCTCTAATAGAAACTCAATTTCGTCCTGCACAGCAATGGGGGCAATGACAAGAGCTTCAGAAAGTGGGTTTTGAGGTCGTGCCGTTTCTATCTGTACATTTCGTGGTGGTATCAGGATTGGCTGAGCTTCTTTTACAACCTGCTCTAATAGGATCGCATGTTCGTGCGAGGGAGCTTGGTCAAAAGTCAATTCGCAGGGAATTGTATGTGCCGCCAGTATGATTGCCTTTCCTGACGAACTAAGTTGCCAAATACATGCCCCTTCGGCACCCATCGCCGCTGTTATGCGAGGCAACATACCATGATAGAATTCTTTGGCACAGCTGCAACTTTGAGCGAGTTGAGCAATCTCGGCTACCAAAGTCTTGATTTCTGACTTGGTTTGTTGAATGGTCGGTGCATCCAGAGCGGCGACCCCAGGATGAGAATATACTCCATCAAGTAGCGCCATATGCGTTGACCGTTTCAGCGATGACAATGAATGGGCACTATCCCGCGACAGAAGGAACCTCGAGCGCCACAAGAAACTAAAGTAGCATGACCTGGATTAGCGCCAGCGGAGGTTAGGTCTTTCCTCGGGGACGCTCGAAAGTTGCGAGGCATCGCTTATTTCCCTCTGAAACGCAGCTCCAACAACGGAGTTTGAGTCCATTTCTCCAATTGAGCCTTGATAGCCAGCATTGGCTACTGCCGTTCTCGCATCGTTCATACCCATTGTTGCCTGTTGTGAAGTGTTAGTGTTACCGTAGTAGTTAGTTGGAACCTGATAGGACCCTGTTCCAGGAGGCGCAACGCGGCTTGATGCCGTCTGACAGCCACAACAAAGAAAACAACCAATCACAACCAGCATAGACATGGCGAGTTTCATTTCCGACAACCTACAAAGGGATTTACCATTCGAGACGACAAAAACAATGGTAGAGGGCATCGCCACGCAAACGGACATGCCACGGACATTTTGAAGACCTCCTTGCCTAGAATCACGAACCGACCGTACTAATTTCGCCCAATTCAACACAAGACCATTTCTCTCAGGACCACGCAAAAATCTGATTTCAAGCGTTTTGACTTGCGTGATTTCTTAATCCCAGTTTTCATTAACTTCATTTGCTCTTGTCGCCTATAATGGCGGTTGTTGGAACCTTACCATATTTGGATTCAAGCGTCCGGCTCAAGAAGCTTGTTCGTATTTAGGTTGCATAATAATGATCACAACCAAACTTCCCTTTCTACGATGCTGGGCCTTGATTTTCACCATGCTTGCCTTCTGCGATACGAGTAATGCATCTGAGCCTGACAGTGATTCGATGACGCGTCGGATTGACAGCTATCTCGAAGCCGCAATGCTGGCACATCATTGTGTGCCCGCGCCAATTTGTGATGATGGGACATTTATTCGTCGAGCCTATTTGGACGTTACTGGCCTACCACCGACGGGGCGAGAGGTACTCGAATTCATGGCTGACGATCGTCTCGAAAAACGCGACCTGCTCATCAATCGATTACTACGGTCCCCCGGGTCTGCCAACCATTTAGCGAACACCTGGGCGCAATGGTTGTTGCCGGACGAATTGGTGGGTGCCCGTCGAGGAGGGCTGACAGAATGGCTGCGCGATCGTTTTGCTGAGAACCTGCGCTACGATCGCATGGTTGCCGACTTGTTGACGGCTAGCGGCGATGCTGAAACTGGTCCCACCGCATATTTTGTTTCCTTGGAAGCTAGTCCCGAGAAAATTGCTGCCAAGACTTCACGGGTCTTTCTGGGAGTGCAATTGGAATGCGCGCAATGCCACGATCACCCGTTTGATCGTTGGAGCCAAAAGGATTTTTGGGGGTTTGCTGCCTATTTTGCGCAACTTAATCGCGATTTGGTCAGCGGGGGGATGGCCAATGCCGCAATTCGCGACCTCGAACAGGGAGAAGTTACCCTTCCCAATACAGAAGTCGTGGTAGCCCCTAAGCCCTTGGTTTCCAGTGGTCTTAGTGGCTTGCAAAGTGGGACTCGGCGAGAGCAGCTAACATTATGGTTGACTGCACGCGAAAATCCCTATCTTGCTCGATGTACTGTAAACCGTGTCTGGGCCTTGTTGTTTGGACGAGGATTGGTTGAACCGATAGATGATATGCGGCCTGCCAACGAAGCGACACATCCGGAGTTGCTTGACGAACTTGCAGAGTACTTCGTAGCCAGTGGATACGATTTACGAGATCTTTTTCAGACGATAGCCAGCACGCAGGCTTATCAGCGGGCCGTTATTCATCCTGACGGTTCACCACCAGTTGAGTCTTATGCCGCCATGATCAATAAACCTATGACAGCTCTGCAAATAGCTGAAAGCGTAAATGTTGTCGCTAGGCAAGTTGTCGGCAATCCCAATGAATTGCAAGCAATCGCTTCGCAGTTAGGTAATTTGCGAGGTGAAGCAAGCGCTGCTCAACTAGGAATTGTCAGCGCCTTGGTCGTTCTACATGGCAATGTGATCGACTCAATCTCGAGAGAGAATTCTAGTCGTTTGTTGAAGGCATTGGAGGCTCCCTTCTTGGATCAGCAATCAAGAATTCGTTGGCTGTATTTGGCGACT
Source organism: Planctomycetales bacterium (assembly GCA_020427005.1). Lineage (GTDB taxonomy): Bacteria > Planctomycetota > Planctomycetia > Pirellulales > Pirellulaceae > Aureliella. The sequence goes on along the minus strand of JAGQOY010000070.1, from coordinate 371 downwards.
GTCAATCGTGCTCCCAATGACCAGGAACTCCATGCCTGTCTCGATTCTCTCAGACTGACTTTGGATGACCTGAGTGAGGGTGAGATAGTCGCTGCAGAATCGCAGTGGCTTTCGGATCTGCTTTGGGCGCTCGTAAATTCGACCGAATTTGCCTTAGTCCCATGAGTGCTAGCATTGGGTTGAGTTGTAACCTGATGATCAATGCTTCATCGTCTGCGGCCAATTTGCAGGCCCATGCACAGAGCGGTTGGTTCGTTAAAGTCTTTCCAAATCTCCCAACTCCGAAGCCTGTCGCAGTGATCTCTGTTGCTAAGTGCGTTTTTTGAGGGAACACCGGCAAAATTGGAAAAAACGCTAAAAGAGTTGTGACT
>JAGQOY010000069.1 GCA_020427005.1 Planctomycetales bacterium | reverse complement strand
CAGAATATATGGAGAGATGGACTGTAGATATTGTCTCGGTAAATGCGCCTTTCAAAGACTTCACGCCAGCTCGGTCGTTGCTCAGTGTAAATCAATTCCAACAGCCCGTCGCAATGGGGGCAGCGGCGAGAGTCGGATTCAATGCTGCTTTCGGATTCGACTTGATTGGGGGCCTGGTGGTCAGGCTTGATGCGCAACAGCTGGCGACAGCGTTCAAGGTACTGAGTGCGTTTGCTCCCGTGGTAGCCACCGTACCAACGTGACTTGGTAAATCCCTTCGGCAAGATGTGCAAACACCATCGCTGCATGAACGTACGGCTGTTAAGCCGATGTGGGATCGGATTGGCTAAACCCCTGCGACGATCACTGCCTGACTTGTCCGTTCGCTTCGGTCGTGCCAAAAAGTACACTTCATCGCGGTTGAAGGACAAGATTCGCGAGTCGCTGATCGGCCCACCGGTCAAGTAACGTGCCAAGTAGCGCACCATATGACTGGGACGACTGCGGCAAGCTTTCGTTTCCACTGAGTCGAGTACATGGCTTCGGCGGCTCGACTTCTTTGATCAGCCTCAATATCTCGGCGAGGGCAGCATCTTTAAATTGCTGACTCTCCAATGGAGTGGAGCCCGTTAGTAACTCATAGAGGAGCACGCCCAACGAATAAATATCGGTGCGAGTGTCAACGTCCAGATTGTTGTGCTCTGCTTGCTCGGGACTCATGTAGAGCGGAGTTCCCACCATTATGCCGTGAGCGGTGTAGAGTGTCTTGTCTGTCAGCGGCTGGTGCATTGCCTTGGCAAGTCCAAAGTCGATCACTTTCGGCACGGGCCGGCCATCGTAGAGACAAATCAGAATGTTCGAGGGCTTCAAGTCGCGATGGATGATGCCCTTCTGGTGTGCATGTTGGATTGCCTGGCACACGGGGATAAACAGTTGGAGACGATCATTGAGCGGCAGCTTGGCTTGGTCACAGTATTCGGTCAATGGAATGCCCTTCACGTACTCCATCGCAAAGTAGGGGCGTCCCTGGTCTGTGAGTCCTCCATCAAGCACCTTCGCTACGTTGGGATGATCCATCAAAGCCAATGCTTGCCGCTCTGCCTCGAAACGTGAGATGACTTGCCGCGAGTCCATGCCCGCCTTGATTATCTTGATTGCGACCTTGCGTCGGATGGGCTCCGATTGCTCAGCAACCCAGACCTCTCCCATCCCACCTTCGCCAATCTGCTCTAGCAGCTTGTAAAGCCCGATCATCCTTGAACTCGACGTTGCCTCAGAGAAATCCTCAGTCGCATATTCCGTTTCGGCAGCGGCAGTTTTCCTAAGTCCGAAAAGAACGCCCGCTACTCCGACTCAAACTGCGGATGCTGCTTGATAAAGTCTTTATGGTCGGGTGAGGCACCTTGTTCTTCTCTTCGAAGGTAATCCGCGATTAGTTAGTTGAGCTGTTCTAACAGGCCTTGAGTCTTTTTTTTCGAAGTTGTCATCTACAGGTTTCCATACTCACTTGAATTTTGTCAGAACGACTTCGTAAATGCGTCCGGATTGGCCTTGTGAAACGGCCATTGACATGAGAGCTCCGTCTTTCGACACACCAAAAGGCCCTAAGTCCTTTACCGGGAAACTGAAAAGTTCATTCCCGTCATACAAGTCGAATACGATCAGAGCATTCATCGTACGGGCGATAAGGCGATCTGCTCCAATCACTTGGACCTGCTCGAAGGTAAGGTCCACATGTGAGGAAACTTCATTCTCTGCTAGGAGTTCCAAGTCACGGGCTCTGAATATTCGCAATCGGTCCGCTCCCAGCTCTACAAGCGTCTCGCCATCATTCGTTACCGCCAAGCTGCCCCCCGAACTGACAACGCTTGAGTACTGATCCGAGAGCGGAGCCCATCGTCCGATACTATTTCGCTGATTGAAGTAGAAGACTGGACGACCGGAAGAATCTGTCGCTGAAGCTACTTGTTGCAAAATCTGTACTTGTTTGTCCACGATCAGCTCTTTGGCCAGACTGCCGTCATTTGTGGAAATGAGCTGAAGTCTGTGGCCTTTCCCCACAAACAACCACTTGCCGTCTGGTGAATGACACAGAGCGTCAGGAGGAGTATCTACTTCCAGCGAAGTGAATACCCCTTCGGAATCTATCTTTGATAGATACGGTTGCCGCTGACTCGCAATAAATACGTTCTTGCCGAGCGGGTCGATGCTCCGCACTATTGCCAATTCGTCCCAATGGAGTGCGTGATCGTGAATGTTAGCAATCGGCACAAGCATTTGGCGATTGAAGCCAGCTAACAGCTCTTCATTAACGCTGTATTGCAGGGCGTCGCAAAATACCGCATCCGGCGGGAATAAAACTGACTGGCACTCCGTGAAGGGCTGTTCTGGCTTCCATAAATATAGAAAGCCATCGTTTGTGCCGACAAATACTGACTTGCTGTCCTTGCAAAAAGCCACTCCGTTCAACTCAGAAGGAAAACTCTGTTCAGCGATGGTTTCGTGTGAATACCAGTCCAGAAACTTTGCCGTTTTTTTGAATCCCACTCCAACAATCTGTTTTTTTTCCAAGACTTGCCCGGAATACAGGATAACTGGAAAAACTCTCAATTCGCCGACCATTCCGGTCCCACATTTCAAAACCTCCTGAATCCGAAGAAGTGACTAGGTGGTTTTCGTCTTCAAATGCAACCCAAGAAGTGTCACCAGCTTTCGCATCAAACTGAGTGCTTAATGAAAAGTCACTTTGATTGGCAATTAACACCTTGCCTCCATTGGAAATCGCTACAACCTGATTCCCAGCGACATCGATAGCGTCGAGGCCAAACATGGATTCTTCATCTACGCATATTTCCGAACGGACAGTTGATGAGGTGGTCGGGGTTTTAGGGACACGGGTTCCCTTAAGTCGTCAGGGCGAGTTCGAAGCTGGTTGGTGATTGGTAGTCTAGTGACGAATGTCGTCTGATCGCGTTGTAGTAATTGATGTATTCTTCGATTTCTCGATGAGCATGATCCAGCGAACTGTAACAACTCATCTCAAGCTCAGTCTTGATTGTTCCGAAGCACGACTCCATGAAGGCGTTGTCGTAGCAGTCTCCGGCGCGACTCATGCTCTGACGCATCTTGGCTCTTGCAAGAACCAATCGATACTCAGTCGCAGCATACTGGCTGCCACGATCCGTGTGATGAATCAAGTTCGGTGCTGGTTGACGACGCCTGATTGCTTGATGCAACGCGCGAAGAACCAACGACTCATTCATCGTCAGATCAAAATCCCAACCGATGATCTTTCACGAGTAAAGATCCATCAATACCGCCAGGTAAGCGAAGCAATTTTGAAGCCCGACATACGTGATATCGCCGACCCACACTTGGTTGCAACTCGAAAGCTCGATTCCTTCTGCAAGCAAGTTCGGACTGTAGCCCAAACGATGGCGACTGGCTGTAGTACGTGGCTTGAACGATCGAGGTTGAATCGCTACCAAGTTCATTTGAGCCATGATTTTCCTTACTCGAGCGCGTCCACATGTGTAACCCATTGCCTCAAGTTCTTTAGCGATCCGTCGCGTTCCATAACGACGTTGATGTTGCCAGAAGATATTGCGAACAATCGGTTGCATATGCGTGTCGTCGAGTTCGCGAAGCGTCGGACTGCTCGATTGCCATGCGTAGAACGCCGTTCGATTGACCTTCAACGATTCGCAGATGTGAATCACTTCAAAGCCTTCTTGCGACAGTTCTTGAATGACGGGGTAAAGATCGGCTACTCTTGTTGGCTGAAAATAGCTAAGGGCTAGGTGGCCCGAGGCGATTTCTCGCCCCGGGCTCCCACAGATCCGTACGTGCCCACATTAGAGCATACGGCTCCTCACGATCAGACTTTTGCCTCGCGTTGCTTGAAGATTGAGTGAACGACGCGTAACGGAGGTAGTGGAAACCTATCGAGAAGCCGATTGAACTTATCCCAATCCAGCTTTCGCTTGCGATGTCGACGGCTAAGCCAGCGACGCCACGTGCGATTAACTAGGAAGCGAAAGTCCTTAAGCGATTCGCCGTTTCCCGTGATTCCATAGTACGCGTCATGGCCTCGGACCTTCAGGCATAATGCGGCATGTTGAACGTCGAGCCGATCATGACGATGGGCTTGACACCAACTGTCGATGGCTTGGATGGAACGAGTCATGCGAGACGACATCGTTTTACGTTTGACAACTCGCTGGCCGCTACGAGAGCGACTCCAGTAATGCGTAAAACCCAGTAAGTCAAAAGTCGATGACTCGTGAGTTTCTCGCGATTTGTCCTGCGAAAGCAGCGGTCGTCGAAAGTCGAGCAGCCGTGTTTTCTCAGGGTGAATCGTCAGGCCGAACTTCGAGCATCGCTGCCCGAGCACCGCCATCACGCGTCGAGCGTCTGATTCCAACTCGAAGATCATCACCGCGTCGTCCGCGTAACGAACCAAGTAAGCTCGTGCGCGCATGCGGGGCAGTACCTCGTGGTGGAACCACTCGTCCATCACATAGTGCAGATACGCATTCGCCAATAAAGGTGATATGCATCCGCCTTGCGGGCTGCCTTGGTCCGGGTAACTGACGTTGCCCGATTCTAGGACACCCGCATTGAGCCATTTGCCGATCAGGCGAAAAACTACGCCATCGCGAACTCTTTGCTGAAGAAACGTGCGAAGGTGACCATGATCCAAGGTGTCGAAAAACTTTCGCAGATCGACTTCCAGAACAAAGCCTCCTTTGACATCCATCGTGTGCTTCCATGTCGCGTCAATCGCTTGATGTGTCGAGCGGCCAGGTCTGAAGCCGTATGAGCAATCATAAAAGTCCTGTTCGTAGATTGGCTCTAGCAGCATGAGCACCGCTCGCTGTAACAGCTTGTCTTCGAAAGAGGGAATTCCGATCGGTCGCGTTTCGCTGCTGCCCGGTTTCGGGATTTGTACGCGACGCACTGGAGGTGCGTGGTACGTTCCCGAGTGGATTCGGATCAGCAAAGATTGCAGGTTCGGAATTAGATTCGCTTCATAGTCGGCGGCCGTTTGGCCATCGACTCCCACCGCTCCGTCTTTGCGCGTGCGGCGGAACGCTTCAAGCAACCACTCCAAGTCAATCAGGTGACTGAGGCTCGTGAAAGCCAACTCTGGCGAACGCTTCGCCAGCTCGGCTATCCGATGCTGTTTCATTGATACGGTGTTCAAGTTACTGAGCACTTGACGTAGTTCCCAACATCGGTTGTTTGATGTGGCATCTCGCTTCCCTCAGACGGGTCCTCGATGAGTGCGAGTTCCCCGGCTTCACCGGTACTATCAAGATGCTCCGATTCCCTATCATTCGTTTCGCGTCGCTCCGTTCCCGTTGCTCGACGATACCACGCTTGCAGTCGGCTAGGTTCGTGTCTCTCGTAGCCACCGTCTGCACAGCCACGAGCCTGGAGTTGGTAACCCGGTATCTCCTTCCGGGAAGTTGCCGTGGAAATGGCAGGGCCTCCCAAGTTCCTGGGGAACCCCAATGTTCATCTGCTCATGTTCTTCGACCCCGGCCGGACTCGCGATGCTTGCCAATGGCACATCGTTTGTGCTGCTCCCGCTAAAAAGAGAACGAAAGCTCCGACGTAAATTCCTGTTTCGAGGCTCGATAGCATGGCTTTTGAACTCGCTGTCTACGCTTCGCAGTGCTGATTACTCAGGCCCCACGCAAGACTCGCTTCCGACCGCTGGCTAAGCTTTGCCGGGTGGATTCGCACCACTGGGTTCCTACGAAAGGTTTCAAATCATCAACGCATGACTATTCCCCTTTCCCAAACTTCTTGGCGCAACTTTTTTTAAGATGTCTCGTTCGCGCCGCGTACGCTGCAGCTCATCGCGAAGTTGGCTTACCTGGTCATCGAGTACCTTAGCCGCAGGTCCACTACGCGCGAGAATCTCTGCTTTCCAGCGATACAGTAAGTTCGTGTTACCGATTCCTAAGTTCTTTGAAACTGACGCCGCAGAATGCCCATCGAGCATCATCTGTACGGCGTCCTCCTTGAATTCGTCGCTAAACGTTCGGCGAGGCTTTCGGGTTGCAGAAACATCCTTACGCTTGGCCATCGTAGCTCTCCTTGGGATACGCTTCCAAGCCCCAAAATATAAGTGTTTGCGTGTCCCCAAAACCCCGACCACCTCATGATTTGCCGACGCTCCACCAGCGTAAAAAACCATCTCTATGTCCAGAAAACACATTAGTAGGAGTGTTGAGAGAAAGTGCGGTCACAGTGCTTTCGCATTCGTAAGATGAGATCAGCTGATTACTCAAGCTATCGTACACTTTCAGCCAGTTGTCCCCACCCAACGCAAGACTTTCACCATCCGCACTCAATCCAATAGCAGTGGGCTTCTTCTCAAGGCGATACCTATTTAACAGCTTGCCATTTCCGTCAACGACTGCGACTTGGCCATTCTCCCATACACATGCTACACGGTCACAGTCTTTTGCTCCGGCAACATCAACGATAGGTGCTTCCACGTAATCCAGTTGCTTGAATCCTCCAGTGTAGAGAAGGTTTGCTAGTTGCCATTCGATTGAACGTGCGTTGGTGGGGATTCTATTTAGCGTCCGTATGGCTTCTGATGGGTCGCCATTCGTCCAATGAAGGTTGGACTGTCTTAGTACGCTGCGATTGAGATTTAGTTGGGATTCACGCAAGCTTGCCAGCGCTTCGATTGATTTTGCTTCAGCTATCTGTTCTGCAGCCTTGGCCTTTCTGGCCTCATCCTGGGCTTTCCAAAGGCCGTAAAGGGTTCCACCTGCCCCAAGCAAAAAAACAACCAAGATCGCCGTCATCGCTGCCGCTATCTCTTTGTTCCGCCTTGCGAATTTCCTCAATCGATATGCCAATGTCGGAGGGTGTGCTTGGACAGTGTCGCCGATGAGGTAGCGGTTGATGTCTTGGGAGAAGCTGCTAGCGGTTTCGTAGCGGCGGTTGCGGTCCTTGTCGAGTGACTTCATGACGATCCAATCGAGTTCCGATCGGAGAAGTCCAGCGAGCTGCTTCGGTTCGCTACGACGGACTGCGGCGTAAGATGGAGCTGACTCGGATGAAGAGAATCGCAAAGAGGGCCGAGCGGGTTCTTCCTCGCGAATGATTCGTAACATCTCGTCGAGGGCAGCTTGCCGTAAACGACTGGAATCAAAGGGAAGCAAGCCGGTAAGCAACTCGTATAGAATCACTCCCAACGAATAGATGTCGGCTCGAGTATCGACATCTTGGCCGCTGTATCCCGCTTGTTCAGGTGCCATGTACTCCAGCGTTCCCATCACCGAGCCAAAGTGCGTCGCGAACGACTCGTCCGTTAACCGTCCGCCCAGTGCCTTGGCCAAGCCGAAGTCAATGATCTTGGGCACAGGCTTGCCATCGATAACCGTAACCAAGATGTTGGCAGGCTTCAAATCTCGATGAACAATGCCCTTGTGGTGAGCGTGCTGGACTGCGTTAGCGATCTGAACCATCAACTCTAGTCGCTCGCGAATACCGAGTTTGGCTTCATCGCAGAACTTCGTCAGCGGCGCCCCGTTAACTAGCTCCATCACAAAGTACGGTTGGCCGGAAGGAGTCGTACCGGCATCAAGCACCTTGGCGACATTCGGATGATCGATGGCTGCCAATGCTTGCCGCTCTGCTTCGAAGCGAGAGACAACTTGCTTCGAGTCCATACCTGCCTTGATCAGCTTCAAAGCAACTCGACGTTTGACGGGCTTTGACTGCTTCGCTACCCATACTTCACCCATTCCGCCTGAGCCGATCTTCTGCACTAGCTCATAGTTTCCAATGACTCGAGACGAATCATTGCCTGCAGCAAATTCCTCCGTCGCTTCCTCACCCTCCACGTTTGGCAACCCATCCAGATCCGCAAAAAATGCTCGTAACTCCTCCTCAAACTGAGGCTGCTCTTTGATCAGATCATCACGATCTGGTGCATCCCCACGCTCTAAAGCCTGCAAGAATGCCGCGATAACCGCGTCAAGATCGTCGTTGCCAGTAGTTTGAAAGGAATTGGACATGAGATTCGCTGGTAAGTGTGTGATAAGCCTACATTTTGTCAGACGAAGTTTTTCCCGAAGCGAACCTCAGAATTCTGCAGGCGGACCGGGACTGAGGCCTCAATCGTCAGACTTCATGAATGCTGACTGAATCTCTTTACGAATACTAACCAATTCTTCGTCATCTTTGAGCGCTGAATTATGCTCCAGTACCTCTTCAAACTTTGATCTATATCCCTCTGCTTCCGTCTCATTTCCAAGTCTAAGGTGCACCAAGCTCAGAAAGGCGAGGTCCACGGAATGTATGGCTCCTGTTCTGTGAGGATTGAGGCTCAAAGCCAGCGCCAGCGTTTCGAGACTTTCTTCGAACTGGTTACGGCGATACTGAAGCACACCGAGCGTGTTAACAAAGGTGCCAATCCGGTCACGAAGCTCTGAATCCAGAGCGAGATCAATGGCGTTTTTGAAGAGAGTTGAAACTCCCAGCGAAGGCAAGTCCTGATTTGGCTCGGCAATTTCAGGCCAGATAACGCTATTTGCTGCTCGCAGAATAGAAAGAACTATTGAGGCATCCTCCTGCTTCCACGCCCTCTGTCGGATCGTAGCTAGAGCCTCTGATGCTACTGAGTTGTCCCCGATGTGCAGTGATGCTTCGATATGAAGTAGATCGGCTCGATAAATGGCAACATGCTCATTCTTAAGGAATTTGCAATGTTGTGACGCCGAAAACCAGTCTGGAGCAAGACCGACTGCGACAATGTAGTGTTGTTTTCTACTTATAACCCTTTGAAAATCGGGCCGAAATCGGCTTTGCAACGCACGATATACATGCAGAAGCCTCTCGCTTCGGCTGTCGGCGTCCGCGAGCCCAGCTTGGTACGGGAGGTCAAATTCAAGGTCATATTTTGCTTCGCGGAATCTTCGAGTGAACTTCTTGGATTCAATCAGCCTTGAATGAAGTAGGAACTCATCGGGGGCAACGACGTAAGGCACACCTCCGCAATATGTGATCGCCTCTTGATGCTCTCTATTTGGTCCAGCATCTACTAGACTGAAGCCGCCGTTTGAACGCCTAGATGCATAGTAGAGCGTTTCAGGAAAGCAGAGCTGGCCCAATCGAGTCAGTGTCGTAGTCTCGTACACGGCTCCTCCTTCCGAGTTATCCTGTACGAGGGTCTCCGAATCTCCCCAAAAATAGAGTTTGCCGCCATCAGACATAGTTTCTTCAACTGGCTCGAGCGTGTGAGCGTCAAAAGTCGCGACTCGCCCATCTACGTAGCACGCTGCAACGCAACTTCCGTCAGCTGATACAGCCATACTTTCGATCCACCAGCGATAACGTGGTGACCCAGCAATAACATTCCCATCACGAGAACGAAGCTGAAGAGTTTCTTGAAACTGAATGACAAGGTGTTCGCCATCCATATAGGCGAAATCGACTAGCTGGTTGCCAAGTCCTGAATCTCGAGAAGCCACTACGTGAAGCTCAGACGTAGAGAGGTCGAACTCAACGCACTGCCCGTCAGCTGATATAAACGCTATTGCACGTTTTGTCGGAGAGACTTTCACACGTGATTCTAGGACACCGGAATCCAACAAAGGTCGGGCAACAACGCTTCCTTCGCTTGTGACGACGACTTCACCGGCCTGCTTGTCAGTGAAATAGAAACATCGTTCATTGACAGGAAGAATCTCCAAATAGTCAAATTCATGGTCGATTCTTGCGTGCTCTGTGCTTGGTGGCTGGTTTGACAAATTGAGGAAAGTCAACTTGTCTCCGTCCCTAAAGACCAGAGCATCTTTGTGCTGCCAACCAACTGGGTACACAGCATAGGATTCAGTTGTGCTTTCCCATTGAAGTGGAGCGCTTGCTTCGGGAAGAAAGACTTGAAGCGAAAGTTCACCATCTTCACTATCAGAGCTCCACCAAAACTTGGCATCTTCGGAAACACCCACGTTAGGGCTTTGAACAGCATTCACTATTGCTCTTTCATCGATAACATCCACTCCGCGTGTTGCGGCCGAAACATCCCATAGACGTGCGAGAGTCAGTTCGTCACTCTGCGTCAGCACGTGCGAACCATCTGGGCAAATTTCGAAACCGGACATTTCGAGGTGGCCAAGCGGTGTCAGAATTTCCTCACTTGAGCGAACATCGAAAAATCGCAGTGTGTGACTTCCGGTCATTACTGCCAACCAGTTGGCATCTGGAAAAAACTTGAATGTTACGATTTCATCGTAAACAACAATCTCGCCTTCCTTGCTTCCAGTCTCAACGTTGAAGAGCTGAACGAGACCATTGGTCGTTGACGCCGCGAGGGTCTTTCCGTCTGGCGAAAACCGCACTTGGTTGAACAGTGCTTTCGAATCGACAGAAATAATTAGCCTCGATCCGTCGCCTGATGCCTCAAGCAGATCCAGCCTATACCCACCGCCTACTGCGGCATATGCGCCCTTGTTGTTCGAAGTGAGTCCATCATATTCATCGATAGTACCGGCATTTGACTCGTAAAGGTAGTCTGATTGCTGGCTCGTAACGTCAAGTGACCTGATTACACCGTATCCTGCGACGAGAAGGTTCAAAGAATCCGGTGTAAATGCTAGTCGTCCCTCTAGCCCCATTTCTTCTTCCCAACGATGCCATTGCCCCTCCTCTAAATCTACATAAAAGCCCCTTTGCTTCCCTCCGTCTTCAAGACCATAGCCAGCAATAAACTGACCATTTGGTGAATTGATCGCGTACCGTACTTCGATCTCAGGAGTATCGGAAAGAGTCTCTAGCCTTTTTACGGATTGCAATCCCCACCGCTCGACGACGCCGTCGTCGAAAAACACGAGCATCGTGTTTTCTGTCGGACTCGGAAGCACAAAGGAACAACTAGCCTCGTCGCGTGCCACCTGACCTAGAAGGCTTCCGGTAGCAACGTTCCAGCAACGGAGGCCAATCGTGTTGCCATTCCCTGTGCGAACAAATCCACGAGTAATTGCAACCGTCCCCGTAGGATTGAAGCAGCCTTGGTATACGCTTCCTGTATGTTCAAGAACGGGCTTAGTCCAGAAACCTTCCCGTGTTAACCGTGATTGCAGAATTCGCATGTACGGCTTCTTGAGGTGATGATCTTCCGGAAGCTCTGTAACTGCCTTACAGATCAGATCACACCCGCGGTCTTGCTGACCTTCCTCGTAGAGCAAAAGCCCCATTTCTAAAAACGACTTGCACTTGTCTTCTATTGCACTTAACTTCTGCTGCGCAAGTTCAGTCGATAACTGGACTTGCTCAATCCTCAGACCACGCTCCTTCTTTGCAATCCCCTCATTCTCTGATGCCAGTTGCGTTTTCTCGGCCGCCAGCATCTCGTTCTGCTTTGCTTTCTCCTCGGCAATAATTGCGAAGCGAAACGCAATACCAGTTGCGGATGCAAGAAGAAGAAAAACCAGGCTACTAACAGACACAAGAGTCTTATGCTTTCCAACGAACTTCCTAAGCCTGTAAGACTTGGACGGAGGGCTCGCACTGACCTCGTCGCCGTTTATATAACGCTCAACGTCCGTGGATAGACCGCTCGCCGATTCATACCGTCTCGTTCGATCTTTTTCCAACGCCTTCATGACGATCCAGTCGAGATCACCTCGGAGAATCTGAGTGAGTTTCTTGGGTTCGATTTTGCGTTGTTGGCTGATGCCAGTGATGGCGTCGCCAGAGGAACTGAGGCGGATGGAGGGACGAGGGGGATCGGTTTCGCGGATGGCTTCGAGAACTTTGTAGATGGCATGTTTGTCGAGGGTGTCGCGATCAATGGGTGTGCTGCCAGTGAGAAGCTCGTAAAGGATGACGCCGAGGGAGTAGATGTCGGTGCGGGTGTCGATATCAAGGGCATTCATCTCGGCTTGTTCGGGACTCATGTATTGCAGCGTGCCGACGACCTGGCCGAACTCGGTGAAGAGCGTCTTATCAGTCAAGCGAGCTTGATGCTGGAGGGCTTTGGCGAGTCCGAAGTCGATGACCTTGGCGACGGGGCGACCATCGTAGAGCGTGACCAGGATGTTGGATGGCTTGAGGTCGCGGTGGATTATGCCCTTCTGGTGGGCATGTTGCACCGCGTTGCATACGGGGATGAATAGATTCAGCCGCTCATTCACGCTTAACTTGTTCTTGTCACAGTACTTGGTGATCGGAATCCCTTGCACCAACTCCATCACGAAGTATGGTCGGCCTTGTTCGGTCGAGCCGCCATCGAGGACCTTGGCAATGTGCTGGTGGTCCATCATGGCCAGAGCTTGCCGTTCTGCCTCAAAGCGTGCGACGACTTCCTTGGTGTCCATACCCGTTTTGATCAGCTTCAAAGCGACTCGGCGACGGACCGGCTTTTCCTGCTCCGCCATCCAGACTTCGCCCATGCCGCCGGAGCCAATTTGCTGTAGCAACTTGTACTTACCATCGATGACACGAGACGCTTCTGCCTTCAAAGAAGACGCAGTCGTTTTACCTGGCCTCGCATCCTTTGCTTGGTTCATCTTTAGTTTTTGCAGCAGACGTTCCAATCGCTGCTGCGTCTTGTCGGAAAGTCTGGAGAGAGACGAGCCTTCGGTTTGGGATAAGCTTCCAACTAGTTGTTCTTCATCCTCGGCTACGAACTCACGAGTGACCTCGTCTTCGGCTCGCTCGACAGCCCCTCGCATGCGGTCGAAGTCGGCAAAGAACTCGTTCAATCCATCTGCATGCTCCGGATGGTCCGCCATCAGGCGCTCGCGTTCCGGTTCCTCACCAGCATCAATTGCGACTAGGTAATTTGCAATCAGTTCGTCGAGAGTTGGCTTTGGCATGTACGATCGTCCGGGGGAATGCGATTGAGGAAAATTGAGACCGCTAATTTACCATTTCGGCGTGACTGCGAGTAGCAATAATGCGAGTCTCCTGTAGGCCAATCCATGAGCTATCCACGATCCCACCAAAAACATCACTCCGCTTGCCACACTCAAGAGCCCGAAGCAGATCGCCGCTATCGCAGTCGCCAATGCGATTCCCGAAGAGACCAAGATATCTTTGCGTGCTTGCCGCAGTTCGCGACGCACCGCAGCCTTGAGCGTCGCCTTACTTGCTTGCTCCGAAACCAGCTTCTTCATCTCGCATAAGCGAGGTCCCAATAAACACGCGTTCCGCGAAGAATCCTCCGGAGTCAGCGTCCCTAGCATTTCCTCATCAAACAAGGCAAAGCTAACTTCCTCTACCCCCGTCGCCATATCTAAGACTGTTGCCATGAGTCCTCTCCTGTGCCTCGGCTCGAATCAAGAACGGGAGGACTCTCCCTCCCCTAGTACCAAGACGAAGTCTTCGCTCGGTCAAACCGCGGAAATTTGGAGAGTCACGGAGGAAGCTGATAGTCCTCCGGGACGAACGGAGACTCGAGATCGAGGTCGGGACGATTGGCAGCCAGCCACTCAATGGCGTGCCAAAGTGTTGGAAATTGACGCTTGGGCAGAGCTTCCTCTTTGGCGAGCCATTCGAACTGCGACTCGGAATCGAGCTGATTCCATTCTGCTGTTGGAACTTGGCTCGCGAATGCTGTGAAGACACTTTCACCACGATACAGCACGAGTTCTTCTAGGCGTGCTAGTAGGCAATCGCCTAGGTTTCCGGTCGCACCTGGTTTTCTCAACCAAACCAAGAGTTCCGTGGGATCTTCTACATGTATCAAAAGCCTTGCAATAGCTTTCTGAGAATAGTGCTGAGACCCTAGCCAATGAATTCTGTGTGCGATTCGGTACTGCAAGTCCTTTTCCACAAACATCGCGGTCAAGCTCTTGAATTGACTGCTCCTCAGTAAACTTTTGAGACCAAGAATCGCGTCTGCCAAGATATCTCCTGAATCCCTGTCCTCAGAATCTGAGATTAGTTGGCTTAGTAAGCCGAAAGCATCTTCCCTTTGATCGAGATTCAGGTGCGGTGTCATCAGCACCAAGATCTCAGCAATCCGCTGCTCAACTCCATATCGACCTCGAGAGTTCTCCCACATGCGTTCGAGTAAAGGAAACAGGTTTCCTGGAGCGCTTCCAACATCTTGACTTTCGACAAATCTCGATAAGACATCGATTCCAAGACTGTTGCCGACTAATCTTGACAAAAGCGTGATACGTTCATCTTCGTCATGCGTCTCAGCGATCACGCTGATCCCCTTAACGGCTCTAACGCGCATCTCTGTGCTGTTGAAGTCCGTTATCGCGAGTGAAGAAAGGAAGTTGAAAGCAGTTTTTGCTCGATCCAGATCGATACGCGGAGTGAGGGCAATAAGTTGCGTTTCAATTGTTTCAGTACGGTCAGGAAAGCCTTGTGAGCTTAGCTGAACACAAAGTTCGTCAAAAACGGCGGCGCTCAAAGAAGAGTCCATTTGAAACGCAACAGCGTCGAGATCTCTCCTGTTCCAAATCAAGGAATCGTGAGTCACTCTTGGAGCGAGATGTTCCCAGGCTTTAGCCAACTGATCCTGGTCAAGCCGTGGAGCGATCGCTCCGACCGCGGCACACGCGAATTCCCTGGTAGTTTCATCATCGAAGAGATCCAAGGCGAGATTCAGACATTTATTGACCTCGCTATCTGGTATCAATGGTGACAATGTCGAAAGTGAATCTCGCGCCGCTTCGAGCCCGTTGTCCAAATCGTTGGCTGTTTCACCTTGGGCGATAATGGCTCGCCAAGCAACTGGAATCTGATCACGATCAAGCCGTGGACCATAAGCCGCGATGGCCGAAGCAGCATGCTCCAGACCAAAGTCACGCCATCGTAATTCAGAGAGTTCGACAAGCTTGTTAAAAGACTTCGTCATATCATCTTCATTGAGTACTTTAGATAGCAACTCTAGGATCCAGCAGACGTGCTCTAGGTCTTCTCTGCGTTGAGTTTGCTCTGCCACGCGAAGTACAGTTTCGAGAATCAGTGAGGCGCTGGTGGCGTCAAGGCGAGGTGACAGCTCGCGAAGAGGTCCAACTAATTCCCACTGGAGAAACTCCTCTGGAGATTCGAGGTCTGAATTGGCGAGCATTGCCTCGACAGCATTCGGGATTGATGAATCGCTCACTCTACTAGCCAATATTTCCAAGGCGGAGCCAACCGATCCCTCAAAAGTTTCTTCGACACGAAGCTCGTAAATTGTCCGCCAAGCCCAAATAATGCGATCGTTTTCAACGACATGCACGAGCCCAGTGATGGCATGTGCCGCCGCTATCAGGCGTTTTTCATCGAGTTGCTGCTGCGCAAACTGTACAGTAGCTTCGATTTGAGATTTACTCATTCTTCGCGCTAAGGCTACTAGGCCATTCTGGCTCGGCCCAGCGTGCCATTCACTATTCATCCCCAACCGCCATGCGTTCTCACACGTCGCGTAGACATCAACCAATGATACAAAGAAGGAATCAGCTGACTCTTTTGGTAGGAACGTGACCAGAGCATTCATCGCCAGTGCAACTTCTCTGTACTCCCAATCTTTCATTTCAGCTTCGGATCTTGAATCAAGCGCATCCCACAAGATCACTGCATCAGAGGGCAGTAGTCCGTGGCTTACAAAAGGCGCGAAAACATCCTCCCGAAAACGATAGAGATCCAGAGATGGATCTCGAATCAGCGAGGCAACTTGTTCGACACTCGCTGTCCCCAAAGCGGTCGCAAACCGGAGAACAGCGAACTGAATTGCATACCGGTCATCTTCTGACAGCCTGAAGAGTAGATCTGCGACACGCTTACGCTGCACGGGATCCGTTCCGACCACTGCCTTAATAACCAAGTCCGTTCGATTAGCAAGGAATTCAGCAGATTCGGGTACCTCGAGCCCAACTTCCAGAATTCGAACTCTTAGCCTCTTATCGTCGAGTGTTGCCCATTGTGCGAGGCTATCCAACTCAACTTGCCTTAGCCGACCATTACCGGTGTTAATGTCTGGATCGTAGGTATAGTTTCCAATTGGGCGAATGATGCTCGCGGCAAGATGTTTCTCGGCCGCGGCGCGTTCACTTGCTACAAGTTTAAGTGCTTCGACTTTTTCATCTCGCTCTCGCTCTGCTGATTCTTTAGCCGCAACGGCTGTCGCCGTCGCCTCTGTTGCTTCCAGCAAACCCCATGTGGTTCCCAGGATGCCCAACAGCATTGCTACCGCGATCGCTGCTAACGTTCGAACGAGTCCCTTGTTCTTAGTCGCAAATTTGCGCAGCTTATAGGCAGTCGAAGGTGGACTCGCCTGGACGGGTTCTTCGTTAAGATATCTACCTATGTCTTCTGACAATGCAAGTGCAGATCCATAACGGCGTTCGCGCTCTTTGGCGAGAGCCTTCATGGAGATCCAATCGAGTTCGCCTCGGACGAAGCGGCCAAGTCTTTTCGGTTCTATCTGCCGAAGAGCGGCAATGTTCGCGAGGGTCTCACTCGAGCTGACGCGTTGACTGGGAGACGGCGGTTCGTATTCGCGGATGAGTTTTAAGAGTTCATCGAGTCCCTTCTCCTTGAACGACTCGCTGATCAGTGGCGTTGTGCCGGTCATCAACTCATAGAGTAAGACTCCGAGCGAAAAAACATCGGCGCGAATGTCGATGTCGAGGGCATTGAGCACCGCTTGCTCGGGCGCCATGTAAAGCGGTGTACCGGCAACGGTGCCCATCGCAGTAAAAAGGGTCTGCTCGGTTAGCTGGGTGCCGCCGATAGCTTTAGCCAGGCCAAAATCGATGACCTTCAATACCGGTTCATCATCGTGATTTTCGACTAGTACATTGCTTGGCTTGAGATCGCGGTGAATGATACCTTTCTGATGAGCATGGTGAACGGCACTGCAGCATTGACGAAAGAGCTTGAGCCGCTCACGTATCTCCAGTCGTCTTGAATCACAGTACTCTGTGATTGGAATGCCTCGCACCAATTCCATTGCGAAGTACGGTCGTCCAACTCCTGCGGCTTGATCTTCTGTACTTATGATGCCAGCATCGAAGACCTTGGCTATGTTGGGATGGCTCATCAAAGCAAGTGCTTGACGCTCTGCATCGAAGCGGGCCAAGACGGCTTTGCTATCCATCCCGGCTTTGATTAGCTTGATGGCGACTCGGCGCTTGACGGGTTTTTCTTGCTCTGCCATCCAGACTTCGCCCATGCCCCCCGTACCAAGCTGCTGCAGGAGTTTGTAGTTGCCGATTCGGGGACTGTTGCCGGTGGGTAGACCTTGTCCATCGATGGTTGTTGCGGGGAGTTCAATTTCAGCTGCATCGACCTGTGACTTGATACGGCTGTTGTCGTCCAAGAAAGCTCGCAGCCCCTCCGCGTGATTCGGATGGTTCGCCAACCAAAGCTCGCGGTCCGGCTCCTCCCCGCGTTCAACGGATTGCAAATAGTTGGCGATCAACTGGTCAAGTGTCAGGTTACTCGGCGTATCGGACATAATGGAATTTATAGCTATTAAACAGCTAGCAGACTGATATAGTTGGAAAGTGGATATTATGCGCTAAGTAAGGTGCTCACGAAGCCGCGCCAATCCACGACGCAAAAGTCCAGCAACAGATGGAACGCTTCGTCCAGTAAAGCCGGCAATCTCCTGAAGAGATTTATTCTGCAAGTGCTTTAGAACGATGACTTCACGGGAGTCTTCAGGAATTAGTTCTAATCCCTTGGCAAGCTTGAGCAGTTCTTCATTCCGCGAGGCAACCAGACTTGGAGTGGATTGTTCTGCTGCCAAGAATGCTTCGATGCCTACAGCCGATTGCTTGAGGTCGAGAGCTACAGATTGCTCTTTGGCCAGTTCTCGCTTATTCGCCGAGAAATGTTTGAGCAAGTCCTTGATAACATTCCCCATGATGACGAGCAGCCAAGCCTTCACTTTCTCCGAATCATTAGGGAATTCAAACGCCGGAAAATGCGTGTAGGCCCGCTGCATTACTTCTTGGACTAGGTCCTCGGGATCCAGCTTGCGTCGCAGTTTTTTGCCGATCTGCAATTGAGCTAATACCAGGAGCATCGGTCGGTACTGTTCGAGTTCCTGATTTAGACTTGTTGAGGTCGGTTCATTCACGTTTTGACGACTCCCACGTAAAAGCCCCTGAAAGGAACCGCTTTCATAGTCAAGTGTCTCATTATGTTCAGGCATAAGAACTTAGCGACGCGCAATTCCGATATAGCAGTATCCAGCTTAGCTCGTCCGCATTATCCCAGACGACATTCCTGCAGAATCAAACCGAAAAAAATTGAATCCTATCCGGTCGGTATTGGAAGGTGCCGTGCGCAGCTTACAATGTGGTCAAACTGTTAACTTCTGCATCGAAAACGTGAAAAATGACGCTTCGATACTTGATCGTGTGGTTCGTATTTAGGCTGCGTTCGTTCGTTTAAGAATCTTTCGCTTCGCACTCGCATCTGCTGCATTGACGATATGTTACCTCCAAAAACTCGGGCGATCTGGCGACCGCAGTTTGCCTCGAAATCACAGCATCGATAATCAGAAGATATCCATCTACAACCATAACTTGCGAGCAACTGCGAAACGCCGCTGCAGGTTATTGCTCATTGCCTCTCGAGGAAGATTCGACCGGTTGTCGCGACTTTGTTTGTCTTAATGCCTTGGAGAGCGACGAGACCTAGGTTGCCAATAACCTCGCCTTGGTACTCGAAGTAGCGTTCGGCGCCGCGCTTCATGCGAACCATTTTTATTGCAAGGTTGATTCCGTCATATGTGCCGCGTACAACCGCTTTGAATCGGCCTTCGTTTTGTGCAATGATGCCCTCGACAAAAGCGCCTTCACGCTTGGTGACTTCAAAAGTAAATTCCACTTGGACTTTGTCATTCTTGATTTTGGTCAGCATCAATGCTCCAACTTGGCTGGAGTATTCGATCCGGCGAACAGGTCCCCAGTCAAAATCACAACGGTAGCCCACAAACTTGGTTCCAACCTTGAGTGAGTCAAATTCGGAAGTTTCCTCGCGGTGCTGATCGACTTGCTTCATGAGCTTTTGTCTGCGCTCGTCTCCTGGTGGTAATTTGCGAATAGTCTTGTCATAGGCCTCCATGAGTGTATTGAACCCGCCGACATTTGCAATCACGTAGTTTCGGTAAACTTGCTGCAGAGCAGGAATCTTCTCAAACGTCTGCTCGCGCTCGAAGGCGTACTTGGCAGCATCGAGGTCGGAATTGATCTGCGATTTGAACTGGATTGGAAGCGAGCCAGCGTCAACCGATTGTTTCATCTTTTCAATCGATTCAGACACTTTCTGCTTCGTTGACCTGCGAAGCTCAGCGTAGTCGTCTTTCGCCTGCTCGAGCTTTTCAAGCAGGTTCGTCAACGATTTAGAATCCGACTTGCCTTCGGCCGCGAAAGCATGTGTCAAGAAAAGTGGTACTAGCGATAGCAAAACACTGAAACTCAGGACTGGGGAGAGATATCTAATCATGGCTGCTACCTTGCAACTGAGAATTTGCACGAGAAAATCGGTTCACTTGTTTCGCAGGGCGCGGTATGCGACTCCGTGAGCGATCCAAGAACCAGCCAAGTACATCAAGCTACCTTCCAGACTTAGAATACTGCACAATCCCGCAACGCATGCGAATCCAAACGCGATAGCCGCCGAAACGATCAATTCAGCTCTCACGTCCCGCAGCGCCCGCCGCATCTCATGTACCTGCGTGATTGCGGGGCCATTTGATTGCAAAGTGCTGCTGGAATATTTGCTGGTGACCTGGACCACACGAGGTTCAGGACAAATGCGTTCGATTTTCTGTGCTATCTCCTTAATTGAGGCATCCAGTGCGAGGAACGATGTCGGTTCCTCGATTGTTTGAACACAAAGTTGTTGGCTAGTGTCAGTTGAGAGCATTTGATTTTCCCTATACGACAATAGTGAACGAACCGATTCAGATCAAAAGAGCCAATTTGGTAGACGCAATTCTTGAGCGGACAAACCGGCAGAATTCCAAGAATTTGAAAACAAGCAGCGTACGCGTTGTTCTAATGCTGACACGTATCGAAGACGACTAATCTGGCGACTTCGATCGGCCATCGAGATCTTGCTGAAAGATGTTGATTAGGGTGGATGGACTCGAAACTGGATCGAGCAGGCACAACTACTGAGAAAACAACCGATCTGAGTCGAGAACGGACACATTGATGATGACTTTCGAGTGCAATTGCCGGGAAGCGACCTGGTTCGCAGGCCAGCAGAAATCCCCGGGCGACATATGGAAAGTCATCAAGTCTCAGTGGCTGTCAGAAAGTTGGAAAGATTTAGGAAGAAACTCGAAATCGTCTGAGTGCTACTACCGACGTTAGCATCAACAAGAGGGCGTGCGACATAATTACAAGGAAAGACGTCCCAGGATCGACTTGTGGGCCCCCAGAGATCTGGTCGACTTCTGGCAGGTAAGACTCCAGAAGCCCCTGACCCCAGTAGACCGGAATGACCATCAGAGCAATCTTTTCTGCCAGGCCCGATAGACTCGCCACAACACCCGCCAGCACAATCTGAGGAATGATGACGATCGGCACTAAAGCCACGGCAAGTTCCTCGGATTTGGCGTTCGCTGAAATCGCCAATCCAAGGCAGGTCCCACAAAAGGATATCGCGAAAAGCGAAATCGTCATCCAGAGGATTTGGCCAGGCATCGAAAACCAGAAAAGGACCATGACGCTAAGAAAAGAAGTTTGCAGGGCTCCGATAGCGGAGAAAAAAACCAATTTAGACGTAAAGTAAGCCTCTGGGATCAAATTGAAGGCTTTCTCACGGCCATAGATCAAGCGTTCCTGTACGACCTCTTTTACGCCATTGTTGCATCCAAGCCAGATCACGCTCACGCACAATAGAAAGAGAAGATTGCGGATTTCGGATTTTCTAAGCGGATCGTTCTCGGCTGGCACATCGCCGAATACCAGGCAGAGCAAAATCGCGATCAAGAGTGCCTGGATGCCGAGTGTTGCGAAAGCGATCTTGTCGCCCATCCACACAAAAAAAGTTCTGCGCAGAAGCACCCAAAACTGTCGAATGAACGAAACTGCTTGAGTCACCGCCTCGGAGGCCTGGCTTCTCGAGTCGCCTGCTACCGCGGGCAGTCGCTCTTCAATGTTGCAACGATAGTACTTGCTCGACCGGAACTGTGTGGCCCACTCTTGTGCCGTTCGTGTTGCTAACGCCGGATAGACATCCGCTAGTCGAGCGATGCCGAAGTACGCTTTCGCATCTTCCGGAGAGCCACAGAACGCCAGTCGGCCACCGGCGGTCAAGACGGCGATCAAGTGACAGTTGCGCTCTACATTTGCCAAGTTGTGCGTGATACAGACAAGCGTCTTGCCGGCATCAGCCAACGAGCGGAACAATTGCATCATTTCGCTGTCTGATTGTTCGTCAAGTCCCGAAGTAACTTCGTCCAAGAAGAGCAGGCTGGGTTCTGCCATCAATTCGGTCCCAAGTCCGGCCCGTTTGAGTTGTCCGCCGCTCAGTCGTCTGATTTGTACGTTGCGGCGTTGTTCCAGACCGATTGTCTGGATGTTGGCGAGTACTTGCGAACGCAATTCTAACGGCCCTGCGTCCGGTGGAAGGCGAAGCTCCGCCGTATACCGCAGTGACTGCTGAACTGTTAGAGTGTCGTGCAAAACGCAAGTTTGCGGAACGACTGCCAAGTCTTGTTTGAGGGCCGAAAAATTCTGGTGCAAATTACGCTGATTGACCAGCACGCTGCCGGAAGTTGCGGTACGGCGACCGCTCATGATATTGAGCAACGTTGATTTACCCGAGCCGCTGGGTCCCAAAATACACAGAAACTCGCCTGGATTCAGGACTAGCAGTATGTCCTTCAGAAGCGTTAGCTGCTTTCGGTTGGAATCGCGAACCGTACAGCCAACATTCGCTGCAATCAGTTGAATATTGTTAGCCCGGCTTCCCGAGGAAAGTGACTTACCGTCGAAGGAAAGTACAAAAGGACCGATGTCGATCGAATCTCCCGGCTGAAGGATTCGCGACTTAACGACCCTTTCTCCATTAACGAACGTCCCATTCGCGCTAGCGAGGTCGATGATTGCTACTCGGCCGTCGGTCGCAACTTGCAGCTTGGCATGTTTGCGAGATACGTGGGGGTGGTCCAGGAGATATGCTGAATTAGGATCACGCCCCACAATTCCTCCTTGGCCGATTTTGAAGCGCCCCGGCTCATTTTTCAGGGCGGTGTCTTCAAAACCCGACATGATGGTGGCGGGCGGCGCTGCCGCTAGACTTCCTGTCAGAGCAATAACCTCGATCTCCGGGCCCGTGAAACCTAATCGGACTTTGTCGCCTTTCGACAGTAGAGTAGCGGAAGCAATCTCCTTGCCATTAAGCAGAGTCTTGTTCGATTGGCTCAGGGGGTCCAAACGTACAGCGTTGTCGACTACCACTAGTCTCGCATGTACCCTGGAAACTTTACGATGAGCGCTAGATTCAAAAGAAATATCACACGAAGGGTCTCTGCCCAGAGTAATAGAGTTTGAGTCGAAATCCACTTCACGCGAAGACTCGTTGCTCTCCCAGACACGTAACTTCATAGGGCCACGCCGTAACGTAAGCGGAAACGTTGTTCGCCAATCTGAAACTCGCACTTCTTTCCGGCTAGAAGAACTATCTGGGGCATGCGCAGCCAAATCCCGTTGACGGTGTTGTTGTGCTGGATGGACCAATTGCCGTTGCTACTGCGAGAAAGTTTGGCATGTCTTGGGCTAACGAAAGGATCCTCTGAGCGGCAGATTTCACAGCGGCTATCGCTGCCGATCCAATAAGAATCGTTACTTAAAACGTGCCGACTACCGATCCCGCCTGACAAAACCTCAGAAAGTACGACACTACCCACTGGTACGTTGCCATCGAATGCTCGAGTGCCAAAATCGTTGAGACCGTCGTTAAGAAAACCAACCGTTGATGACATCCCTTCCTGGGCGATCTCAAGGCGATAGCATCCTCCGCCGACGAGTACTTCCGATTTGTGGCTCAGCGGTGCTTTGGCGACTCGGACGAAAAGTCCGTTCTTGCTCTGCAGGTCTGTAACAACCCATCTGGCGACTCCTTGGACAAGTTGACGCGTAATGGCAACATGCCGAGAGGAGATCAGCTCGTCGCGGGGCAATTGAAAGTCCCCTTCAATGCGTCCAATGATGAAACGCTCGTCACGAATTCGAATGACCTCTCCAGTATTCTGTCCGTCATCGCAAACAATCAAAATTGGGTAAGGTTCGCGGATATTGGGACGGAACGGTTGTTCTCGTTCTCGGTCTTGAGACTTGCGGGATTCGGCGTGCTTGCGCAGTTCAGCTTGCACGCGAGCGATTTCTTCGTCCGATTCTAGTTCGGTACCTGGTGGGAGAGGATCATCCATAGTTTTCTGCGAGCGAGATGAGTGCTGAAAAACCCATTTTAGCGAGTCCTGAAACGCATCGCTTGGGGCCAGCATAGCCTGATTGGCCACATCGGGATCATTTTCAATGGCTGCCGCGACCAAACGAGCCTTTGATCCCGTAGCCCGGCCCGCCATGAAGTCAGCAATGTCGTTGTCTGATAAGCGCATTGGTCAAATTCAAACGTGGGATAAGGATCCTTGCTTCAAACGAAAATCTGTCGGTTTCGGAAGTTGATTGCGGACCTTAACCGCGGCAAGCAACGATGCTCGTCCCACGGATTTAGAAATCATCCACCAATCCGGCAACTTCCTCGCGCAATGCCTTTAGAACGCGAGACTTTGCCAGCAACACCATGTTCGTCGATAACCCAAGTTGATTCGCAACGACATTCGGCTTTTTGTCCTCTAGCGCATACAGTTGAAAAGCCTTCCAAGTGTCCGGCTTTGTCTCGGCGCGCACGATTTCCATCGCTCTGTCGAGCACCTGCTTGTCGTGCTCTGCTTCCCACTGCTGGCAGTAGAGACTCTCTGGATTGTTCAGGTCTTCGATTTGTTCTTCCAGTCTTGGTCCATCACTTGCTGGCTGCCGGTAGCGGCGTGATTTCCTAGCGGCCTTCCGCAGCTGATTGACAATGATTCCCCGCAACCAGGTACGAAACGAACCTTTCCGCTGCCTCTTGAACGTCGGCAACTCCCGTAACAAGATCATCATCGTTTCCTGGGAAATATCGTCAGCTTGTGATTCTAAATCCGGATAGCTTTTAACAACCGCGAACACAAACGGCCTATAGATTTGCAGCAGCCGTTGCCAATCCGAGTTTTCACCGGCTGAGGCAAGGCGATCGAGCAGACTTACGGAAGTGGTTTGCATATCGCTACTCTCGCTCTATCTTGCGGCGGATTCAGCTGTTACGATTAAATCTCCTACTGAGATTCGACCACGATGGACTATAAAGCCAATTCTTCCTTCGTTTCCAATTTTCCCAAGGCCGTAGCCGATGAAAGATGTTCTTTTATTATTTACGCTCATAAGGACAGCGCCATTGTCGGCTTTGTAACTTACAAGGAAGGACTCTTGGGGTTCGAATTCGATTTCCTTGGTCTCGCGTGTTCGAAAAGCATCATTGTCATGGCCGCCAATGCGGATCTTGCCGTTCTCTCCGTGAACTCTTGCAAATACCCCTCGCCATTTCCCGTTTGCTTCATTACGAACATTGACCATCAGGTATCCGTCGACATCTGCACTACAGGCCATTCGCATTTTCATTCCCGCGTCGATTAAAACAAGTTTGCTAAGGACAGTATTTCCCCCGAAAGCACCTTTAATCGTGAGCTGCTTACCTGAAAGTTCGGTAAGTTCTGGATTTGTTATACTCCAATTCTCTGGTGTGAACGCAGGTTCAGTAGCAAATGTTAGCTCAGCTTCGTTCAGCAAATGAACACCCTGACTAGCGAGGGAAACCGCATCAAATGTATCTTGTCCAGATTGTGTGCGGCTAGAGTTGCCGCTGGTCCGCGCCAAAGCCTGCTCTCTCGCGCGAACCACAATCGTCTCATTCGATGCGAGTTCAACCGCCTCTCCTACGACTGTCACTCCACTGTTAGTTTCAGCTCGTATCTCGTACTTGCCAGGCTCGCGCGAAATTGTCGCCTTATCTTTTCCAACATTCCGTGCCAGATTAACCCTCTCCCCATCGATGCTAACTTCGGCATCTGCAGGCAGGTTCTCGACGATAATCGTGCCCTTGGGCGTGTGAATAATCAGTGTCCCTAGAAAGGCTACACCGACGACAAAAAGCCCGGTAATGCCAATTAGCAAAGTCCGGCGGCGGGCAAGAGTTGGCTTCGTTTTTGCATGCTTATTTCTACGAGACTTTCCCAATCGTCGATCCGCCATCATGGTGGCGATTTGCCGCTGAGGATTATGGTCGGTTGCAATCGAATGTTCTGGCGTAATGGAAAGCTCTGCTTCAACCAGACTTGCTTGAGCCGCTAAAACGCTAGCCGTCGATTCTTCGACGGAAGTGTCGCGCTGTGGTGACTTCAGGTCATTGACAGTGTTAATTTCAGCAACGACTTCCCCGCTACCTTTTGACAACCTGGCAGGTCCTAGGAACGGCTTTAGTGCTTGATAAACCTGCGACGGCGTTTGAAATCGTCGCTCCTTATCCTTCGCCATCATCTTCAAGACGACAGCTTCCAATTCAGCGGGTACCTCGGGGCGCTGGAGCGAAATGGATTTAGGCTCTTGCTGCGCGTGCGCTATCAAGATCTGGCCTTGAGTTCCTTGATATGGCGAATGACCAAGCAGCATGTGATACAGAGTACATCCCAGACTGTAGATATCTGCCCGAATGTCGGCCTTGGCTGCGTCCAGTGTTTGTTCAGGCGACATGTACTCAGGAGTGCCGAGCATCATACCATCCTGAGTCAGCCCACCACCGGCCTTTTCGCTGGTGGCCTTCGCCAAACCAAAATCGAGAATTTTAAGCTTGAGTGCATTGCCGTCCTTAAACACGATCACGTTGGATGGCTTGATATCGCGATGCACCAAGCCTTTCTCATGGGCGTGCTGCAATCCCGCTGCCAGTTGCCGAGCAAACGAGCAAGCTAGAGGGATAGGTAATGTTCCATGCTTTTGAATGAACTTGTGCAGGTCCATGCCATGCACAAACTCCATCGCAAATACAAGTATTTCTCCCAATGACATCACGTTGTAAGATGTCACGATGTTCGGATGGTTCAGCTTCGCTGCAGCACGGATCTCATTTTGGAAACGCTGCTTGGCACCTTGGTGACCAAGTAGTCGCTCATTGAGAACTTTTAGAACTTCGAGACGATCCATCGGAATGTGCTTGGCCAAATAGACCACGCCCATCCCGCCACGTCCCAGCATTTTGACAATCTGGTACTCGCGGTGTTCTGCTAACTCTGGCGGTAGCTGCTCCGATAGAATCTTCTCAGAAGTCCCTGTTTTTAATCTTGATTCGGCGTCCACAATGGCCCTCTTTGCCCACTTACTGCGAATGACCATCCGCCAAGCTGCCCAAATCGACTGCAGCAACCCGCCCATTGTAGTGGATTCCGCTCCGCAGTGCTACTGCAGAGAAAGTCGCCGTTCTAAAAATCCTGTCGGCTTCTTCGAAAAAAGATGGCTACTTACCGCAACCCCAAGGCGAACTCCCAAAACACACGATTTCCCTACAAGACCTTACTCTAAACAGTCCGTAGTTCCCCTGCAATCGGCCCTTTTTACCCCTTAACTGTGCAACAACTGTGCAAGGCTAGCAAGGCAGTTAGCTTTCCACCGGCACATCGATGAACGGCTTGAATTGGTTCGCGTACGCCGCAATCACCACACCACGATCCGAAGTATCGATCGGCCCCGTAGTCAACCGTCGGCGCATTCCAGTGGTTCGAATGTCAACGATCGATTCATTGTCTTAGAGCTCCGATTAACAAGCCTGAATGAAGTCTAGCCCGGACGCGAAGACTACAATTCCAAAACAAGAGCCATCAGCAAGGGCATGACAGACGGTACTATGCCGGTCGATAATCATTGAGTTCTGTAAATCATTGAGTTCTGTATGTCAGCCCTCCGAACTTTTAAGGCGTCTTGTAAGAGCTGGCATTCAGCGCCAACACATCTGACATATGCACTGGTCGACAGAATTAATGAAAAAGATCAAATTGCTTGCTACTTGCCCGTCTGCGCTGATCGCGGTGAGCCATAAATGTCACCGGAATGTCACCTTCTGATCCCAGGCGGACAAGACTCTCACTGTCAGGGTCGGAATCAAAGTCGAGCATGAAGACACCGTCACCGCTTACGATTCGAAAGACGCCAATATCTGACCTGCCATCGCCGTTCCAGTCGCCAACCACTGGCTGATCGTGCATTAACCCGCCAGGACTACAACGCTAATGCCACCACTTTGCATCCGCGTACCAATTTGCTCAATGTTTACAGGGAGCCTACTCGAGTACCCAAAGAAGAAATGAGGTACTCAAAAACCAAGTATTGGTATGCAAAAACGTGTTAGTCACCAGAAAGCAGTTTTTGAATCCGCAAAAAAGTGATTTCCGAAAATCGAACTCAAAAATAATTTTTGGAGGTTTCTTAAAGCTTTGAGAGAATGGGTATTAGTTTGCATGGTGCAACGTTGAATACCTGGCTACTTGGGAGTTTATCGGTGACCGATTTGAATAAACAGATTGATAGCAACGGCTTACAGGCAGAAAGCGAAATGCTCTCGGTTTCGGATCTGTCGAAACGTTGGTGTTGCTCAAAGAGACATGTCAATAGAATGGTCGACTCAGGCAAATGTCCTAAGCCGGTCCATCGGTTCCCAGAAGGCCGACTTCGGCATCCTCAATGATCATCCGTTTCAGGCAACGGCAGTTTCTCTAAGTCCGATAAGAACGCCCGTAACTCCGACTCAAACTGCGGATGCTGCTTGATGAAGTCTTCTTGGTCAGGTGAGACAGCTTGTTCGGGTGCGTTGACGTACGGCGCAATTAGCTTGCCTAGCTCGTTCGATTCGCTTGATGCACTGGATTCAGACATTGAATTCGCTCTGGTCGATTTTTTAAGCAAACTTACTCTTTGGAGCCGCCCAAAGACTTCGAGTCGATGGGGCGCGACGAAAGAACTTGCTCAACCCTGCTTCGCAGCCAGTCTTTCTCCTCGTCCGGCAAATCAGAATTCTCCAATAGTTCCTCGAGCTGGTTCACGTAGACTCTAGCTTTGTCAATCTGGTCAAGCCGGTGATAAGCCATCGCAAAAAATGCGATGTCACTTGGGATCGGTTCACCATTGCTGGACTTATTGAGTGGGAGTGCCTTTTCAAGCCAGCTTAAGCACTTTTCATAGTCGCCCGTTGCAAAATACACGGCCGCGATCGTATTCATATTCCAACCATTTTGATCACGCTCACTCGCAGCCTCCAAATTTGAAATCAATATAGCTTCTTCTTCACCGAGCGAAAACGATTCAGCCTCCTGTACTCTTTTCCAAAAGTACGCATTTATCTGATCCGATTCCGGCGCAAAATGTTGAATCCTCCGGTCAACGAGTGGTTCAAGAGCTTCGTGATTCGTTTGGGAGCACCAAGCCTTAAGCACCTCTCGCAGCTCACTCCGTAGCAACACGCCTGACTCGGCTTGCTCGTTAATTGCAAAGTCGACCGCTTCAAGTGCTTCTAGTAGGAATGACTTCGCGATAAGTTCAAAGTCTGAATTGGCGATATCTGAGTCATGGATATTACCATCAATCCGACGCAACAGTCGTGATATGCCACTTTGCCATTTGGGATCAAGCGAATCGATTTCTTCTTTCTGCAGTTCCTGTCGCATGGCAGCAATGCGCTGCGGCAATGGAACACTCGAAACCACGCGGCCATTGCAGTTTACACTCTCGCCAGATCGGGGAACGAAACTCAAGTAGCCCCACTCTTCTGGCAATGGGAGCGTCTCGGAGCTGAGATCGGTCCGACATAACATTCCGGAAATAAACAAAGTGTTTTCATCAATTCCCCATTCGATCGATCCATTGGGCTGGCTGGTACTGAATTGTTGATCTAACTTCAGATCGGGGAACGTGTAAATTCTCACCTGATCTCCGCTAGTGCTAGCCAATTTTGTACCGTCGAATGAAAGAGAAACGTCAACCGCTGAAAAGCCTTCAATCACCTCAACATGTGCACGATCTTCCAACCTTAGTTTGGCCAGCCCAAGCTCAGGAGCAAAAAACCAAAGCAAATCACCTTCGCAGCTTAACAATTTTGGATCGACGTCTCCGAGTGCAATTCTTGCCAGCTTTCTCCCTGACCCGATATCGAAGGCTGTCACAGAAACCGTATTGGTTTTTGAGTCGACGCAAATGAGTCGATCCGAAGCTTCGTCGACAAGCAGGGAGTAGACTACTCCAAAGTCGGCGTCCAATGGAACGTGTCTTTCGTGTCGCAAGCCATTGAGCAATCTCACGGTTAGCTCATTGTCGCTATCATCGACTTCGTAAAGCTTCTTGTTGGTTGCGTCGTACGCACAAGTTGATTCGGCCTCTACGAATCCCATGAGCTCGGTAGACGCCAGATCACGGGCCGCGTAGTATCCTGAATGAGTATCACTACTAACCGCAAGTCTTGGTACTTCCTCCAAACCTGCATTTGGGTCGCCGATAATCCCAAGCAGTTCAATCTCGAAGCAGTTCGCCCTATAAATCTCTGGTTTCGACAGCAGTGGGTAGGTGGCAATTGAATTCGCAGTGTAGACAAAGATGAGTCGGTTCTCAGTGTCAATCCGAATATCTTGAACCCGCTGTGGTACATACCCAAGGTGCACTTTGGGGGACTCCGTCGACGTGGGAAAGACAACAAGAGCGTTCTCTTCTATTGTCACCGCACATTCGCACTGGTCGTAGAACCGTACATTTTCATCGCGTATGTAGCCTTTCATTACTATGCCGAGTTCACGTTGTTCTTGCCAGTCGTACAGGCTCCACGCACCGTCCTTTTCCGCCACGAGTAAAGTCGAATCTGACACGAAAGAGAAGCTGTTATCGCTATTCTTGAACAATGCCGACGTGTCAGTAGCTGACCTAATGCTGAAGCGAGTACTTTCTTGCTCGACTGGACTTTCTATTTTCATTAATTGATTAAGCGTTTGTACCCAATGTTCTCCTTCACCGGCTTGCTTGACGAAGAACGCAGAGAAATTCTCATTTGGCTTGTGAACTCCTCTGCTCGCTAGCCTCTGAAGTTGACCTCCATCAATCGAGACCAGGTGAGATACGCTGTATGCAGTTGCATTTGAAGTGCTGCCCCAGTGGGGAAGATATTTCGGGTTACGTGAACCACTTACCGCAACTCGTCGACCAGACTGGTCAATGAATATCTCGCCGTTCAGCAGACCAGTCTCAGATTCAAGACTACTCTCCATCGACAATATCGTTTCGTTTCTGCGACGATCCCAAACATAGAGGGTCGTGCGAAAGGCCTCCGGTGATTCTGAATTATTTGCAGCAAGAACTGCTACCCTATCAGCGTTACGACTGATGGCAACAGAGAACACATGCTCAACGCCAGGAAGTTGAATTCTGGCGAGCCAATCGCCGGATGCTGCATCGACAAGCACCAACTCAGAAACCAAACCTGCCTCTCGACTTGGGCCAAGAATTGCTAGATCGCCCTCTAAGCTTATCCCGACGACTCTCATGCCTTGGGGAATTGATACACGCGAAACGCTCGAATTCGCCTCTGCCTTCAACATTCTCCATTCCCAACCTCTGAGTCTGGCTGGCAGTGAGTCAAGGACGCTGTTCGATGTCTCGGTATGCCCCTTCTGCATGCTGCGCATTGCAGCCTGAATCCCATAGATATAGGCTGATTTTTCAAGCTCGACTGCTCGATCGCTTGCCTGCTTCCGAGCAAGTTCTTTTGCGTCCCTTTCGCGGCCAGCCTCGTCACGCGCTTCAATGGCTTTATCGCGTTCGGCCAGCGCATCCTTCTCGGATTCTAAGGACTTTAGGTAGCCCCAACTGGTTCCAAAGACTCCAAGTGCAAAAACCAAAGCAACTGCCGAGCCTGCGGCTGCTGCTCCTCTATTTCGTGCGAGGAATTTACGCAGCCTGTAAACCAACGTCGGTGGGTGTGCATGCACGGCGTCGCCGATGAGGTAGCGGCTGATGTCTTGGGAGAAGCTGCTGGCGGTTTCGTAGCGGCGGTTGCGGTCCTTGTCGAGCGACTTCATGACGATCCAGTCGAGTTCCGATCGGAGAAGTCCAGCGAGCTGCTTCGGTTCGCTACGACGGACTGCGGCGTAAGATGGAGCCGACTCGGATGAAGAGAATCGCAAAGAGGGCCGAGCGGGTTCTTCCTCGCGAATGATTCGCATCATCTCGTCGAGGGCAGCTTGCCGTAAGCGACTGGAATCAAAGGGAAGTAAGCCGGTAAGCAACTCGTATAGAATCACTCCCAACGAATAGATGTCAGCTCGAG
>JAGQOY010000006.1 GCA_020427005.1 Planctomycetales bacterium | reverse complement strand
ATTCGGATTTGCCTTCCACAGATAGATGCCTGTATTCTTTTGGCCTGCAGCGATGGTCGACCAAGGTCCTTCTCTGGTTTCGCTGAATGCAATGGCAATTGGCTTGTCAGATAAGTTTGCATCCTGGCACGAATAGTCTATGACCAACATGCCGCTTTCCGCCCCCTCACCATACACAGCACGTGTGATCGTTGCCGTGGGAAGCTGTGTATCAACGTTGATCCAAACATCCGCACTATCACCGTTCCGCGGCAAATTTCCCACCAACCCATTGGCGCTTACGACCACCATTCGAAAACCGAACAGGCCATCATTGCCTACTTGTACATCAAAAGGACTTTGTCGATCCGGGTCCGAGCCCCATTGTTGCCATGCGCGACCACCATCTTCTGTTCCCCACAATTCGACTCGTGCTACTGCTCCCCCGCCTAAGGAATCGACCGAGTAGTCAAGACTAAAGGCTCTGGCGTTGCAATGGTATGCTTGGCCAAAGGGTGTCGCCGCTTCAGAATCCTTTTCAGGCGTTGCCTCTGGAACTTGACGACCATCACGAGATGATAACAGATCAGGATTCGACAGATCACGGATAGACGGATACTCAGTGCTGACCGGACGTTGTCCATTTGGTGAAACACTGGATAGCGGACTGCCTGCTTGTGGATGCGGAGCAGGCAATTCCTCCACTGCTGCAGCTATTCCCGTTGGAGCCATTAGATCTAGCGCAGATTTTGCCGCCAAATGGTCAACAGTAGATTTCAAGGGGAGCCCTGCCGAATTGCTTGCCGAAGAACTCTCGCTCGCAACATCCCACGGGGTCCCACCAAAACTCGGAATTCGACTGGAGCCCATTTGCCAATTGTCATGGGAAACGATAGCTGAGGGCTTGGGACCCTCAGCCGAATTGGTTGTGGGTTGGCTGGCTAGTCGCATTTCGTTCGCGCCTGCGGCAGTTCGTGGCATGGATAGCTGAAATGTCGCTTGGCCCAAGTTGTTTGCCTGGTCTTGAACCGAAAAAACCAAAGCTACTTCACGGCACGGCATCACATCAACAGTCGCCGAACATTCTGCTCCTTCGCCGGACGCCGGCCCCCATTGCAAATCAGCAACCTGCCATTGGCGATTTGAATCGGTACGATAGCGTAATTCCGCAGATCCAGTTCTTAGAAACTTCTCCTTTATCAGGGCGCGCACAGCCACGCGCCCGACTGCGTCCGTGTCAGCGGATAATTCGACCACAGGCGTGCTCGTATCGATGTACACGCGCAGCGGTGGGCTATTGCTCGGAAACACATTCCCTTGTTGATCCACGGTTTGCACTGAGAACAAGTACATGCCTTCGGCAGCCGCCTGGAAACCAAAAAACTTGTCCTGCGGGCTGGCAACTCCATGCATCTGCCAATGTTTTCCTTCGTCGGTAGACACCCACAGCTGCAATTCTTTGGCCTCTGTACTCAAAGAATCCAAACTGAAGGGTATCTTCAATCGGGCAATGTTCATGTAAACCGGCTCGCCAACTGCGGGCAAACTGGATTCGCCGGGCTGCTGCGCATGCATTGAGCCGACGCCGACCAACCCTTGGCAGCCAAGGAGGAACCAGCCAGCAAACTTGCATGTCTTCCTGTTTAACATATGCCTACTCGTAAACTTTGTCGGCCAAAACAACTCACTCATCAATGGACCTGTCCGCTTTATGGGCTGCAGACTAATGGAAGCGGCCCCCTAACGTTTGGCCCAATCGTTCTATATGCTGTACTTGATTCTTCCGGTGATCAAATAAATGCACTCAAACAGATGCTTTCATCCGTCCGGCTGCGGCCTCGTCCCACCTAGTCCACTAATGGGTGGTTAAGGCGAACTGGGCGAAAGAATTCCCAGCATCTTCTGAATCGGTCGCAACAATCAAACGGCATAAGTAAAATATTCCGCTTCGCACGCTGAGCAAAAAAAGTTCGTCTCATTTCATTGATAGCAATTGCCTCTTCAACATGACCTCATCAACTCAAGCTAGCCCTTCCTACCGCTACGATGTCATTGTGGTGGGTGCCGGTCACGCGGGAACCGAGGCAGCAGCGGCGGCAGCGCGGATCGGAGCCTCGGTAGTACTATTGACAGGTAATCTAGATACCGTTGGCCAGATGAGCTGCAATCCAGCCATTGGTGGAGTTGCCAAAGGTCAGATCGTGCGCGAAATCGATGCCTTGGGCGGCTTGATGGGACAAGCCATCGATCGAACTGGAATTCAATTTCGCATGCTCAATCGCCGCAAGGGGCCCGCGATGCACAGCCCTCGCGCTCAGGCGGACAAACGTGCTTATCAAGCAGAGATAAAACGCTTAGTCGAGTTTCACCCCAACCTGATGCTCATTCAAGAATCTGTCGAGGATTTGATTGTCGAAACTCCGTCGGACACAAAAACACCTCGCATTCAAGGTGTACGAGTCCGAGGCGGCGCCTGTTACATGGCCAGCGCAGTAGTCATTACGACAGGCACATTTTTGCAGGCTATTATGCATACCGGCGAAGCCAAGACCCCAGGTGGTCGGGCCGGAGAGGGCACGACAAGCGGGATCTCCAGCGCCTTGGTGCGTCTGGGTTTCCGGCTAGATCGATTTAAGACAGGCACGCCCCCGCGGCTGCATGCAAAATCCATCGATTTCCAGGCAACCGAACTGCAACCCGGAGATGATTGCCCCCAGCCATTTTCTTTCCTAACGGATCAGCTGCCGCAGCCACAGATCCCATGCTATATCACCTATACCAATGCGGCCGTACACGACGTGATTCGAGCCAACTTGCATCGAGCTCCCATGTATAGCGGTCAAATACAGTCCACGGGGCCACGTTACTGTCCTTCTATTGAAGACAAAATTGTACGTTTTGCCGACAAAGATCGGCATCAACTTTTTCTCGAACCCGAAGGACGCTTGACGAGTGAGGTTTACGTCAATGGTATCTCAACTAGTTTGCCCAGAGACGTTCAAGATGAAATCCTAAAACTCATACCGGGACTCGAACATGCTCGCATCATGCGCTATGGCTATGCAGTTGAATACGATTATTCGCCACCAGACCAACTCTTGCCTTCATTGCAATCCAAGCTAGTTTCCGGACTATTCCTGGCCGGACAAATAAATGGCACGACAGGTTATGAAGAAGCGGCCGCTCAAGGATTGCTAGCCGGCGCGAACGCGGCACTTTACCTCCAAGGTAAGTCCCCGTGGGTTCTGAACCGCGAATCCGCCTACATGGGTGTCCTCGTGGATGACCTTGTCACCCGCGGCGTTGATGAACCCTATCGCATGTTTACAAGTCGCGCCGAATACCGCTTGCTACTGCGTCAGGACAACGCCGATAGACGGCTTACTCGATTGGGCCATGAAATTGGCTTGGTTGACGCCCATAGATACCAGAAACTCATCGCCAAAGAGGGCGCCATTGAGGCAGCCAAGTTGATTCTCGAATCTACGCGAGTCGGCGACGCTACCGGCACGAAATTCTTGCGCCGCGCAGATGTAGCATGGCAAGATGTCGCGAGTGCTATTCCAGAGTTGCAGTCATTCGCTCAGGACGTAGCTGATCAAGTAACGTGGGACACCAAGTATGCCGGCTATGTGGATCG
Source organism: Planctomycetales bacterium (assembly GCA_020427005.1). Lineage (GTDB taxonomy): Bacteria > Planctomycetota > Planctomycetia > Pirellulales > Pirellulaceae > Aureliella. Next base: position 87,667 of record JAGQOY010000006.1, on the reverse strand, counting down.
ACAAATGTTGCAAGTGGAAAGGCAACAAAGACTTGCTCAAAAACGCATTCCTTCAAACTTTGACTATTTGCGCATCACTGGCCTGAGAATCGAAGCCCGGCAGAAACTCATGCGCATACTGCCCACCAGCTTGGACCAAGCGAGCCGCATTAGCGGTATCACACCAGCAGATTTGGCGCTGGTCTTGGCCTACCTAGAAAATGGTGTCAGACAAAGGAACAAATGAATGCTCAACTCGACGAGCCAAGTATTCAATTTGTAGGCCTGGGGACGTCCAGGCAAGATAAGGAATCCACATCGTTTTACTCCAAGTTTTTGTTGACAAACCAAGCCAATTCACACAAACCATTGAAAACAAAGAACTTACGAAGTAAATATCGATCTTGACCCGTTGTGGGCATCCGTTATAATCCGGCGATCTTGACAAGCTTGGTAAACTTGGCGAGATCGCGAAATACTGAAGGATAAATAACAGGAAGAGAATGAATGGCCATTTGGCCTTTCATGACTTCATCAAACGCAAAGGCTAGCTGCCCAAGTGATTTTTCACTAGGCGCTGGGCTAAGGATGGCAACGAGCCTCTCCTCCCAGACAGCTAGCAAGGCCATCGAGCAGGAAGGATGGTGGGAAGCATGTCGAGTTCTAAGACAGTTTTTACAACTGGGGAAGCAGCTAAGATCTGCAAGGTCAGCCAGCAGACAATCATCCGCTGTTTCGATAACGGAACACTAAAAGGATTCCGAGTCCCGGGAAGCCGATTCCGGCGCATTCCACGCGATCAATTGTTCGCGTTCATGAAGGACAATGGCATCCCCACGGATGCACTTGAAAATGGCAAAAAGAAATTGCTGATCGTCGATGACGAACAAGACTTGGTTGACCTCATGGCCGACGCCTTCGAACGTGACGGGAGATTCGAAATTCGCACTGCCAATAATGGTTTCGATGCTGGCATGCAAGTCAAGGAATTTCGCCCGGACATCGTTGTTTTGGATGTCATGTTGCCTGATATCAACGGCAAGGAAGTTTGCCAGAGAGTTCGAAGCGACAGTACACTGGATTCGGTCAAGATCATTTGCATCTCAGGCATGATCGAACAAGATAAAGTAGCCGATCTGCGAGAAGCCGGGGCTGACGATTTTCTTCAGAAACCATTCGCGGTAGAACGCTTAATTGATCGAGTTTGTGATATCCTCGATATCGAAAAACCAGTTGTACACTGACTATTTTGCCTACAATCTTTCGGTCATAAAATTCTATCTACAGTGGCGATCCGTCTTCACTTTCGCCACTGTATCCAGTCGCCTTGGCTCTTGTGACGCATCGGGTACAGCCCCGCAAAAGGTCCACTAGGGCGGGCGATTCCGGCCGGTATGGTTGCCGTTTCAAGCTGTAATGGGCCTGGCGATTTCACAATTCCTCAAACTCTTGTAGGCAAGGCGATTTCAAAGCATTTGCTTCTCTCCCTCAGGAGAACCGGAGGAACGAAGGGTATTCTGGCCAGCCATGTTTCGATTTCAACCAACCTCTATCGAGCAATTGTTGGATTTAGTCCTAAGTCCATATCCTGCCCTGCTAACTTCTGATCTGCCCCTTGTCCCAAGCGGCCTACGTGCAGACCCAGGATTCTGCCAATGGGCCAGCGAATGCATGTACCAACTGGGATCCAGTGAGTCAGCTGTAACAAGTTCCGATGGAATCACGCTTGGACATGAGGGAATCACGCTAGCAAACGCGTTGGTACGTTTTTCCAACTGGCGCAGTCATGTTGGTTGCATGCTTGAGAACTGCCTTTGGCAAGCTGCCAACTTGCGATTAAGACTACAAGGTTTCGAAGACCAGTTCACGGATCAAGTCCGGGAAAACTCCCTGCATTCCCTATACCATATAGCTTATGGGCTCAGCCATGAACTCAATAACCCTCTGGCAATTATTGTTAATCAGGCAATTTCGCTGAAAAGAATTGAGGACAATCCAGTCCGACAGCAATCGCTTCAGTCCATTATCGACAATGCACAGCGCGGCCACGAGATGCTAGCTGATTTCATGCTGGCAGCTCGGCCACCGGAGTTCCATTTCTTGCCGGTTCAGCTAGCGGATCTAGTAAGTGATGCTTGCCAAAAGGCACGCGTCTGGGCCCTTCCGCGTCGCATCGAACTTCGTACCAAAATCGAAACTACAGCCCAAGTGCTCGCCGATCGAACCGCACTTACTGAAGCCATATGGTGCCTCATCAGAAACTCCATCGAAGCTATTCATTCTGACGGCACCATTATCATCACGCTTGCGAAAATGCCTACCTACTCTCAAATCTCTATCCATGACACTGGGCTCGGACTGTCCCCAGACGCCTTACAAAACTGTTTTGAACCTTATTACAGCGCCCGCGAGGCTGGACGTGGACTCGGTATCGGACTTTTCAAGGCACAACGGATCGTGCACGCTCATCAGGGCGAAATAAGTCTGCAAAACCATCCCGACGGCGGTTGCTTGGCCACGATACAATTACCATACAAGGACTCCTAACGTGGACTCCTAACGTAACCGCTGCCCCATAGTTCCTGGTTGTTGAATCTTCGATCGAGTTTTCTCCATAGAGACCCAAACAGTGATTGACCCGTCTCCAGTAGGCTGGCTGTGCCTGGTACCACCTCTGTTAACTATCCTGATGGCCATTGTCACTCGGCGCGTTGTCGTCTCCCTACTAATCGGAATCGCTACCGCGGTCCTCATCTTGCTTCCGTCGCCATCCACGGTGATGCGGATTGATGGATCTCATTTCTCATGGACTGGGTATTTGAAGCAATCTGTAGAAGCCTTTTGGCTACATTTTGCGGTAGATCAACTTTGGGAATCGCTCTGGGATCCCGATCACTTGCATGTGTTCGCCTTCACTACGTTTTTAGGCGTGCAAGTTGCGCTCATCAATGCCAGCGGAGGTATGTTAGGAGTCGTTCGCTGGGCCTCACCGTTTGCTCGTACACGCAGGGGAGGTCAAATTCTTACTTGGTTTCTTGGATTGCTGATTTTCATCGATGATTACGCCAACACATTGTTGCTTGGCTCGACCATGCGACCAGTTACAGACCGACTTAAAATTAGTCGTGAGAAACTGGCGTTTCTGGTGGATACAACTGCCGCTCCCGTGTCTGGTTTGGCATTAGTTAGCACATGGGTTGCTACTGAGATTGGGACGATGCAGGCAGGTTTTTTGGATGCCGGTCTCGATATTGGCACAGCCACCTTTGGGATCTTCTTGCAGACAATTCCATCTCGCTTTTACGTCCTGTTCGCCTTAGCCTTTGTTCTGCTTTGCGGTCTACTGAATCGTGACTTTGGACCTATGCTAACAGCCGAACGCAAAGCCCAAAAAGCAACTCAAATTCCTCGCTCCGACGTCTCGAACATGGTTAGTCATCCGCGAGCCTTTTATGCTGTGCTGCCGATTCTGGTTACGGTTTTCGTCACTGTAGCCCTATTGGTCAAAACGGGACTTGATGCAATCGGAGACGCACCTTTGCCCACTTCTCGATTGCAAGCTGCCGGAGAGATTATTGGACAAGGTAGTAGCTACGTTGCACTGTTATACGGTGCGTTATCTGGACTAGGTGTAATTTTGATTCTGATAACTTGGAACGGAGTGTTAGACAACGGCCAGATCGCACGCGGATTGCTGGATGGCTTCCTACACGTTTTGCCCGCCATGATCATCCTCTGGTTGGCCTGGTCACTAAGCTCGCTTACAGGCAATGAGCACATGCGCACAGGTCAGTACTTGGCCAACAAGGTTGTGGAGGCAGATGTACCAATATTCCTATTACCTACCTTAATTTTTGTGTTGGCGGCCGGCATCGCTTTCTCGACAGGAACGAGTTGGGGAACAATGGCAATTGTGATGCCGATCGTTATTCCGCTGGCACACAATCTGATAAGCAAGAGCCTTGGAATCGCGGCTCCGTTAGATCATGATATATTAGTAGCCACTATTGGCAGCGTATTGGCTGGAGCAATATTTGGTGATCATTGTTCACCAATATCCGACACAACGATACTGTCCTCTCGCGGCAGCTCATGTGACCACATTGCCCACGTGCGCACACAACTTCCTTATGCGCTAACCATCGCCGCTGTAGCAATTTTTTGTGGGACCTTGCCTATCGGATTGGGCGTGCCGAGTACCATCCTATTGCCCGCTGGAGTCATCGTCATGTTGTTAATCCTGCTGATCGTCGGACGCAGGGCTGACCAACCGCTGACTTGCAACTCTTCCCCAACAAGCTAAACGTCCGTGCGACTCGCTCTACCTAGTTCCTGAGTCGGCTCTCGATCTCTGAAACAACATCATCAACCTTGACGCGCACTTGCTCAAGCGTGTCTCGATCACGGATCGTAACGGTTTGATCTTGGACGGATTGGCCATCGACAGTAATGCAGTACGGAGTTCCGGCTTCGTCCTGTCGCCGGTAACGGCGACCAACGGCTCCCTTCTCATCGTAGAACGCACTGCACTTTTGCTTCAAAGCTCGATAAATATCCTTGGCAATTTCCGGCATGCCATCCTTCTTTACCAACGGAAATACTGCAGCTTTTACTGGGGCCAAACGTGGATGAAATCGCATAACGACCCGAGACTGCAAGTCCCCCTTATCATCGGGTGCTTCATCCTCGCAATAAGCCTCACATAAGAAGGCCAAGGTAGCCCGATCGGCTCCTGCGGAAGGTTCGATAACGTGTGGAGTAAATCGCTCGTTAGTTACCTCATCTCGGTAGGTCAGATCCTTGCCACTACCGCGATACTTGGGTTTGCCATCTTCTGCTAGCTGCACCACCAACGGATTGGAGTTCTCATCCAGTTTCCCTTCCATGTGGCTTCGCAAATCAAAGTCACCTCGGTGAGCGATTCCTTCTAATTCGCCGTACTCGCCAGCAGGCAAGAACGGAAACGCATACTCAATATCGGCTGTACCTGTCGAGTAGTGACTCAATTCGTCCGGATCATGCTCTCGCAGCCTCAATCGCTCACCCGAAAGCCCCAACTCCTGATACCAACTCATGCGGCGGTCGCGCCAATAGCGATACCAACCTGGAGACGATTCCGGATGGCAAAAGAACTCAATCTCCATTTGTTCGAATTCTCGTGAGCGAAACGTAAAATTGCGAGGCGTAATCTCGTTACGAAAACTCTTGCCAACCTGCGCAATTCCGAATGGGATTTTCACACGCGTGGAATCGAGCACATTCTTGAAATTGACAAAGATACCTTGGGCTGTTTCCGGACGCAGGAACGCTGCCCCTTCCTCACCTGACAGAGCTCCGACGTATGTCTTGAACATCAAATTGAATTCGCGCGGCTCGGTCAAAGTTCCTAGTTCGGTAGCATCCGGAGCCAAAACTATGTCAAAATCACTGACCTCTGTAAGACAACTAAACCTCTCATCCCACTTAAGCGAATCGGCATCCTTGCTGCGCAGGTTGAAAAACTTGAGAGCGCGTCTTTGCGTGTCTTCGACCTCGGCATCCGCTTCGCTCATCGTGGTTACGAAGACTCGTTGCTCTTTGGCTTCGACCCATCGTCCGCGCACCTGATCGTGGCGATATCGCTTGCGAGTCTGACGGCAGTCGACCATATAATCATGAAACAGATCGTAGTGTCCACTGACTTTCCAAACTTGTGGATGCATGATGATCGTGCAATCCAGTCCCGTCATTTCGTATTCGCTTGGAGCACCCGCCCGAATCGTCAGTTCATCATGGCTGGTGACCATATCTCGCCACCAGGCATCTTTGATATTCCGTTTAAGTTCCACGCCGAGCGGGCCATAGTCCCAAAACCCGTTGGTTCCACCATAGATTTCACTAGACTGGAACATGAAGCCACGGCGTTTGCACAGAGATACAAGTTTTTCCATTTGCATCATGTCGAACCACTTTCTATTTCTTTTGAAGAGTCACAATACGCGCCAGGCCTGCCAGGTCCTTGCTGATAAGGGGAGCGTGCCAGCCGTCGTCCACGAACTCTGGTAATCGCTTAGCTAACATGGGCGAAAACTCAAAAATTAAATACCCATCATCTGCCAGATGCGCACTGGCCTGCAACAACAACTCGCGTAACACCTCGTATCCCTCATCACCTGCCACGAGTGCCTGCACAGGCTCATACTCTCGAACGGAACGATCGAGATGCGCATACTCGGATGCCGACACGTACGGCGGGTTGCTCACAATGATGTCAAACCGTCCCGCAACTGAATGAAACAAATCACTTTCTACGAACTCTATTTGTTCGGCTGACAAATCGTGAGTTCGAGCGTTTTCTTTTGCAATTTCAAGCGCTGGTCGAGATACATCTATGGCAGTGAGCCTACAGTTGTCCAAGTGTTTCGCAATGGCGATGGCCACACATCCCGATCCTGTCCCCACATCCGCGATCTCTAACCGCGCTTGCCCCACCCGAGATTGCCGCAATAGCTTGGCCCGATCGAGGGCCTCTACGACCAAGTGCTCGGTTTCCGGTCGCGGGATAAGCACGTCGAGCGAAACCCTAAAGTTCATCGAGTAGAATTCTTTATGGCCTACCAAGTAGGCAACCGGCTTCCCCTCCGCTCGCTGGCGAACCATTTGGCGGAAGGCAGATTTGGTATCGTCATTTGGCTCGTCGCTAAAAGCCGTATATAGATCAATGCGTTGGCAACCGCGTACATGAGCCAACAACACTTCGGCATCCAACCGCGGCGACGAGGCTCCATGTTTTTTTAGAAACTCTGCAGTCCAGCTTAGTAATTTGCCTACCGTCCATGTTTCTGTGGCGTTCATCAATCCATCTCCGTATCACCACGCAGCTGATCTCGTTCATATTCCAGCAGTGCATTGGTAACAGGCGTGAGATCACCTGCCATCACATGATCGAGTTTGTAAAGAGTGAAGTTGATACGATGATCCGTAATTCGATTCTGTGGAAAGTTGTAGGTGCGGATGCGTTCGCTACGGTCACCGGAACCAATCAGTGACTTACGCGTGTCAGCCCTTTTTTGCATCTCTTGTTGACGCATGTGATCGTACAAACGGCTCTTAAGCACCCGCAACGCCTTGGCCAAATTCTTCAGCTGGCTCTTTTCATCCTGGCACTGCACAACGATACCGGTTTCGAAGTGGGTCAAACGAATGGCAGACTCCGTCTTATTAACATGCTGCCCACCTGGACCACTGGCACAGAATTTGTCAACGCGATAGTCATCTTTCTTAAGGTCGATTTCAACGTCTTCTGGCTCCGCTAATACGGCAACCGTGGCGGCGGAAGTATGCACACGTCCTTGCGCTTCGGTCTCTGGCACACGCTGAACTCGGTGCCCGCCACTTTCAAATTGCAGCTCGCGATAGACTCCGTCACCCTCTAGTCCCACGACTATTTCTTTAAAACCGCCACGTTCCGACGGACTCATATCCATGATCTCCGTCTTCCAACCCTTGGCCTCCGCATTCCGCTTGTACATCTCGTACAAGTCTCTCGCAAATAACGCAGCTTCTTCGCCACCGGTTCCAGCTCGGATTTCCATTACGCAACGACTCCGATTGGCATCCTCGCCGCCAATCGTCATTTCAAGCAATTCATCCCAAAGACCCTCGCGTTGTTTGCGTAGCGTTTCCGACTCCTCCTTGGCCATTTCGCGCTCTTCAGGATCGTCGCTGTCAGCCATTTCGCTCAGATCGTGGATATCATCGGATAACTTCTTGTAGGCCCTAAATTTGTTGGCCAATTTCGCCAACGAGCCGTGTTCGCGGGCATAGGACGCCATTTTAGCCGAGTCTCCCATGACCTCAGGTTGGCTCATGGCGTGCTCAAGCTCTTCAAATCGTTTCAATTTGGACTCTAGTTCTTGACGAACATTCATATTGGACCGCGCAAAATACTGCTCAAAGGAACGTGCTTAGGATGCCTGCTACTGACTGTTGCCGTGAGTCTGTGAACAGGGCTAGATGTGGCCGACAAACGCTTTGACATATCGAGAAAGCAAACTACCAATTTGAGATAACGTCAGAGTTTGTTCAGACTTTGAAAAAATAAAGCTCGACGTGATATCTGGCACCACGCCGAGCTACTGAATGACGTTAGGTTTTATGGCCGAACCGTGCAGCCCAGACTGGTGCAATAAGATGCATTACCAAGCCCAGATCCAGCTACTTCTTTTTCTTGCCCTTCTTAGGTTGCAAGCTTGCATAGGTGCCTGCTGCAAATTTGTTTTGGAATTTCTCAATCCGGCCCGCCGTGTCCACGAACTTCAGCTTGCCCGTGTAAAAAGGATGGCAAACGCTGCAAATGTCGACCTTCAGCTCAGGACGAGTACTGCGAGTCTTAAAGGAATTCCCACAACCGCAAGTAACGGTCGTTTCATGATACTTTGGATGAATGTCCGACTTCATAATCGTTTCTCAAGTCTACTTTTCGCGGAGCGTCGTTATCGGAAACAGCCAACGAACGGCTGACCTTCCACCAAACCACCCAATATAAGTACTCAGTTGGGAGATTCAGCCGGAAACGCAAAATGTTAGCGAGCCCAGCATGCTTTCTCAACTCCAAATTTGGATTCTGGACTCTTGGGCCATCCAAACTCTGAAGATAGGTGATGTATTTGAACGGGAGCTGGTGTTGCGTGCCAACGCACCTCCCTTTCCGAGCCATCAATCCTCGGGCAACGGTTTGCCCTTGGTTTCTGGCAATAGAAACACGACTACGATTCCCAGAATGAAAATCAGGCTTACCCAACTGGTTGCTTCACGGAAAGCTCCCAATTTGGCGGCAGCTTCTGCTGCCAAGTCCGAACCAGGTGGCAGTTTGGCAATGGCCGCTTCCCCCAGCTTCTTCTGCAATATCCCAAACGTGAAAGGCCCCGTGGCAGCGATGAAACGACCCACGTTGTAACAGAAACTAGTCCCCGTGCTTCGCAACCTGGTGGGAAAAAGCTCCGGTAAGTAAATCGCAAAACCAGCAAACAGAGCTAGCTGGAAGAACCCCATGACCCCACTCATCCACAATTGATCCACGCTCTTGAACAGCATGAAGTAAGCGTTAGTGGAAATGAGGGCTCCCACAAACGCAATCCAGAATGCAGGCTTGCGTCCAATGCGCTGCGCTAAAAATGCGAAAGCTATCATGCCAAAGAAGGCACCGACATTCTGTATGATGCTGTTGAGGCCTTTGTAGAACGTAGCTTGACTGGCAATTTCCGTTTCGCCCACGCCTTTGGCTCGCAACGAACTATTGATCACATCCCCGACCAACTCTGGAGCAAAAAAGCCTATCCCCCACAATCCAATAACTCCGGTAATACACAGGAGCATCCCAAGGATCGCAGGCTTACGCCACCGCCCAGGTCCAAGCAAAGACGCGTAGGAACCAAACTTCACGCCGGTAGCTCTACCTTCTTCCCGCGCCCGCACCCACTTTTCCGGTTCCTTTAATCGCAATTGAATAAAAACACACAAAAAGGCTGGGATTGCTCCCAGTAGAAATGCACCTCGCCACGCATTCTCAGGAGTCACGCGCCAGGCACCCTCCGGCAATTCTGCGTGCGATGTAATAAGCTGTCCAAGCAACATACTCACCAAGCCCGCAGAAATATTGCCCACGGCCGAGAGCGCCTGCAACATGCCCAGCGCCCCTGGGCGCGCCGAATCGGGAAGAGTATCTGCGATCAAGGCCACGGCTAAACCAAATACTCCTCCAACCCCAAGCCCCGTAATAAATCGGTAGAGTGCGAAATCCCACCAGGCATGTGACAATGCAGATAGACCAGTGAATAAGGAATATAGAAGCACGGTAAGGGTTAGAGTCTTGGCTCTACCTATGCGATCTCCAACGGAGCCAAAAATCAATCCTCCAGTGGCCCAGCCCGCCACGAAAATACTGGTAGCGTAACCCCCGTATTCTTTTACTCCTGCCCCCTCTGGAAGATCCAATTGCTTGAGGGCAGATTCGCGAAAGAGAATAAAAATCTGCTGATCAAAACAGTCGAACAGCCAGGCCAAAGCAGCCATGGCAAACACAAACCAGTGGTAGCTCTCCATGTAATGCCACCAGGCTGTCTTGTTCCGTTGAGATGATTCGTCAGACATCGTCAATGCTCTATCGAATGAGTAGTGGAGGAGGAGGCGAGCGGACGGATACTCCAGCGATCTGCTCGGCCGTGTTTGGCAATTGGCAACTAGCAAGCAATCACAATAAACCGAGTGACGCTTGGCAACGATCGGTATCCAAATTTCCGCAAAACCGAGGCGTCATCTTAGACCATGAAGCCCCCCCGAAAAACTAGGCTGGCAGGATGCCCGCGACAAATTTCCGATTTAGCTCCTGAATCCAATCGTGTAGAATAACAATTCCTGCCTCACTTACCCACCTAAATGTGCAAGAAATGGATCCTAAGTCCATGCCCAGTACTGCAAACCTCCTGCAGCGTGATCGCACCCTAAATACAATCGTCTTGGTCATAACCAGCCTGATGCTCTGCCGGCCACCTACCGCTACTGCAACGGAACAGGAATTAATAAACTTTCTGCGCAACAACTGCTTGGATTGCCATTCTGGTGATCAACCCGAAGGTAACTTTTCTCTGGATGGGTTCTCCGCCTCAACCGCCGAACTCGTTGAGAGTCAAGAGCGATGGGTTCGGCTCCTTGATCGTGTCGCCGAAGGTGAGATGCCGCCACAGTCAGAGCAAGCACTGGACGAGGACGAAAAGAAGCGATTCCTACAGTCGGCAGATCAGTGGCTGTGCGATTTCCAGAAGGAGCAGGACGTTACCCTGGGACGCGTACGTGCACGCAGGTTAACAAGCCGTGAAATTGAACGCTCGCTGCAAGATCTGTTGGCCATCGATATCCCTTTAATGGATCTGCTGCCCGAAGATCAACGATCAGGTGGTTTCACGACAACTGCCGATCACCAAAGTTTGTCGCATTTTCAGTTGCAACAACACCTGGATGCAGTTGATGCGGCGCTCGACGAGGCCTTTCGTCGCGCACTTGCCCCAGAAGATGTTGAACTTCGGGAATTGCCCGCTCATCGGATCGTCAGAACGGATCCTAGTCGACGCTGTCGTGAACCAGAAATGATTGATGACCAAGCAGTCATATGGTCATCCGGACTGATTTACTACGGTCGTATTCCAGCCACCACAGCCTCCGTCGATGGGTGGTACCATTTTGACGTTACTGTTCGCGGCTTGAAACTGCCGGAAAATGGAGGCGTCTGGTCAACGGTTCATACTGGTTTGTGCGTTTCCAGCGCGCCACTTCTGTCCTACGTAACTGCATTCGAAGCACAGGAGCAACCACGTGTTATAAGCTTCGATGCTTGGATTCCTCGTGGACACATGCTCGAAATTCGCCCTGGTGACACTACGCTTAAACAGGCCCGCTTTGAAGGTGGGCAGGTCGGTGCAGGGGAGGGGGGCCCACAGAATGTCCCCGGAATTGCTTTCGACCACATACGCATGGAACGGATTCACAACAAGGGTGGACAATCGGTTGTGCAACGTAAAGTGTTTGGAGGCCTGAATCTGTCCCATACGGGCGAGTTGCCAAGTGACATGGACCACGAAGCCGCGCTGCGCAATTTGGTTTGCAATTTTGCCCAACAAGCCTTTCGTCGGCCCGTCGAGGAGGCAGCCTTAGAATCGTATTGCTCCATCGCGACCGAACAGCTGCAGAATACGAAGGATTTTGTTGCGGCCTTGCGTAGCGGATATCGCGCCATCCTGTGCTCCCCTCGGTTTCTCTACCTGAGTGAGCCCCTGGGGCCATTGGACAGTTATGCCATAGCCGCCCGTCTAAGCTACCTACTAACGGGTAGCACTCCCGACGAAACTCTCTCGCAATGTGCTGCAGCAGGCGAACTGCAAACCTCAAAACAGATTCTGGAACAAACAGAACGGTTACTAAGTAAAGAAGACGCCCGTGTATTCGTGCATGATTTTGCTGGGCAATGGCTGGAACTTGACCAGATCGATTTTACCCAACCCGATCGTCGCCAATTCCGTTCCTTCGACGCCATCGTCAAGAATTCTATGCTGGCCGAAACCGAAACTTATCTTCAAGCGATGCTCCGCGAGAACGCATCCATAACTCAATTGGTTGACTCGCAGCATACATTTCTAAACAGTCGCTTGGCCAAGTATTATGGCATCGACGATGTGCATGGTGATTCGTTTCAAAGCTGCCAGGTTTCCCCAAGCAGCCATCGAGGAGGCGTGCTGACTCAAGGCGCTATTCTTAAAGTTACTGCGAACGGTTCCAACACATCGCCCGTAGTGCGTGGCATCTGGCTGGCGCAACGCCTATTGGGCGAAAACATTCCTCCACCCCCTGGCGGTGTTCCCGCCATTGAACCGGATATTCGGGGAGCCAAAACAATCAGAGAGATACTGGAAAAACACCGCTCTCAGGAATCCTGTGCGTCTTGCCACAGAAAGATTGACCCTCCCGGTTTCGCACTTGAAAATTTTGACCCTGCTGGTCTGTGGCGCGAGCACTACCCCGCCGAAGGTAATGCCAAACCCTTGCCAATCGATGCCAGTTATCATATGTCCGATGGTCGGCCATTTGAAAATCTAGATACTTTTAGAAAACTTGCGGCCGATCAACCTGGCCGAATTGCCCACTGTGTTGCAGGTCACTTATTGGCCTATGCAACCGGAGCACCCATTCGTTACTCCGATCGACACGCCATCAACCAGATCGTGAATCAGGTTGCGAGCGAGAATTATGGCCTGCGTTCCATAGTTCATGCGGTCGTGACTCACCCAGTATTCCTTAGCAAGTAATCCATCATAGTTACCTGCAGATATCATCTCCCGCAACTTCGCAACTTTTTATCGTCAAGTGAGCATAATGAAGCCTTGCAATATCAATACGGGACGCCATCTAAGTCGTCGAACTGTCTTGCGTGGAGCTGGCGTCTCTATGGCCGTGCCCTGGCTAAGTGCCATGCTTCCTGCACATGCTGCAGAGAAAAACTCCACTCCTCCTCAACGTTTCGTCGCCATCACGCTCGGTTTGGGTTTACTCGGCGATAACTTGGCACCCAAAGATGCCGGAGCAGACTACCAGCCCTCGCGATACCTCAACCAGCTGCAGGACATTCGCTCAAAGTTCACCGTCGTTTCAGGGGCTTCTCATCCAGATGTTTCTGGCGGACACCGCGCCGAAGCCAGCTTGTTAACGGCTGCGCCAATGAGTGGTGCCGCACAGAATCGCAACACAATTTCGCTTGATCAATTGCTTGCCAAACATCTAGGTGACAAGACTCGGTTTCCTTCTTTAGTACTTGGTTTGGCAGGTTCGAATAGCCCATCTTACACGGCCAATGGCTCCATGATCCCTGCGGAAGATTCCCCCTCTCGCCTGTTTTCAAAACTCTTCACCAAGGACACAGATGACCAAATCAAACAGCAAATTGCTCGGGCTCGAGAAGGCCGAAGCATCATGGATCTGGTTGCCGAAGATGCACAACAATTGCAATGCGAATTGGGAATTGGCGATCGGGACCGTTTGGATGCATATTTTACTAGCGTGCGAGAATTAGAGCGCAGGCTGGCTGAATCGGAAGCCTGGGCAAATCGCCCCAAGCCCCAAACCACAACGCCTCGACCGATTGATATTGGAAACCCGAACGACTTTATCGGCCGACAGCGGCTGATGAGCGACATGGTGCGGCTAGCCCTCGAAACAGATTCTACTCGTTTTGTCACGTTGCACTTAGGTGGCTCAGGTGGCGTATTACCCATCCCCGGAGTGGAAGAAGGTTATCATTCGCTCAGTCACCATGGCATGGACTCTTCCAAGCTTGAACAGCTCGCGCTCATCGAAACCGAGATCGTTGGCGCTTGGGGAGATTTCGTTCGCTCGCTCCAGCAAACTCACGCCGAACAAAATTCACTGCTGAATAACACGACCGTCCTATTGACGAGCAATTTGGGTAACGCCTCCAGTCACGACAATCGCAATATGCCAGTGCTATTGGCTGGCGGTACATTCCAACATGGTCGACACTTGGCTTTCGATCGACAAAAGAATTATCCACTACCCAATCTCTACTTGTCCGTGTTGCAACACTGTGGACTTGCGTTCGATCACTTCGCCACTTCCACCAGCACCATGGATGGCCTGGTCTAAACATGCACTGTTTCGTCCGCTGAAATCCGGGTTGGTCAGCCGGCATTTCAAATTTGTCAACGGCGACAAACTAACCCTCCTCAGCTTGGGAGTCGAAAAACGAATTGTCTCTTGGGCTAGAGAATTGAAGACCCTCCCGAAATTCGCCGAAATTCGGAAGAGTAAGTTGCGTTCTGTTCAACTTCAATACAATCAGAAATTAGATACAGTCGGAACTGAAGCCAGTCACTGCTTTAATAGCACGCCAATGGAGGAGGTGCATAAATCGGAATTTTCATTTCTTCGAGAGTAATCATCTGCAACCCAACCTCCCGGTCGGCTCATGGGACGTACTACCGATTTCCTCTTATACATCCTTGTCCATCATCTCGCCTCCGGGAAATTTCCTTCGCAAAACTGCAACAGGGAACTCTCGGGGCTTATTGCCGATTGGTTGGGAATTGTCACAACCCGACGCGTCAGCGAGGGACCTACGCTGTCAGGCCGCCCCACGAGATGAGTCGCGAGTTTTGGCGATTGGAATGGTGACTTGCCATGCGAGTCGCAGGAACTCCGCCCCTCCTTCCGAAAGTCGCGTTCGGAATAATCCAGCCTTCGCTGGTAAACTAAGGATGCTTGACATGCCGGGTGGCATTTCACAAAAAGAATCTCAATTGTCGAGATTTCTCTTCTTCTTGTGGGACGTAATGGCGCGAGTGGCGTCATGATAGTTGAGCGTTCCGTTTTTCGACCTCCCATGCGGGCCAGTGGTAGAAATTTGCTGTGCTAGATTTTGACGAAATTGAACTAGCTTGGCAGCAATACTCATCACGATTATTAATTGTCCTGCGGCCGCTGGGCGGTACCGATGCCGAAGACGCGGTACAGGAAGCCTTCATAGCTCTGTCTCAATTGGATTCACTGCCCACAAACCCAATGGCATGGCTGATAAAGGTCGCTCGCAATCGAGTTATACAATGGCAAAGAAGCGATCAACGCCGATCTGCACGACACGCTGGCCGTAGAACTTCCGAGTATTTCGTCGCACCAAGCCACGAAAAGGCGCTTGACCAATTCGAAGTAGCGGCCGCATTGAAACAATTACCGATCGAACAAGCCGAGATCATCACCATGCACATTTGGGGACAATTGAGCTTCGAAGATATTGCTACAGTTGTCGGCAAATCCCGCTCTAGTACACACCGCGTTTATGCCCAAGCACTCAAGCAGCTACGCGGAATCCTCTCCGGAGTTCATCCTCATGAGTAATTCAGACCCAACCGATGAATTTGAATTCCAAGCTGACGATGATTTTGAAAACCAGTTGCGAGGACTAGATCCCGCTCCGGTGAATGAACTCGCTGCGAGCGTTTTTTTTGAGGCTGGACGACAATTAGGTTTGAAATCGATTCCTAAAACGAACTCACGAGCCTCCTTACGCAAATTCGAACGACTTGCGTGGGCCGCACTGGTGCTCATCGCTTTTGGTTCTGCTAACTTTATTAACTTCGCCCGCAGCTCCAATTCACAGTTGGTGACAACAGAAACTGTACCTGAATCAAGCGTCTCTATCCCTTTGTCAGGCTCTGCTCTGAAACATGTGGAAGGCAGCGACGAATCTACCCTACCACCCGCCAAGCCTGCCAATATTCTCAAATTGGATTGGCTACAGGCTGGATTGAATGCTGGTGGATTAAATTGGATTGCAAACCTCAGAACGCAAAATGTGACGTCCTTGGCATTGGCCAATGATGGTCTAGCTGACCAGCCCATTGGTGAGCCCAATCTCCCACCCAGACTCAGCCGCAGTGAGTTGATGAGTGAACTGGCTCCGCACTTAGATCTTAACGCTCAGATCGGCAGTCCATACTCCATCACGAACTGGATTGAATCGCATTTTTAAGTTTTCCAGTGGCTGCGTTTCAAGTCAACGACCGATCTCGCTTCCCAACATCCCAACCATCGAAGGACTAGTTCTATGACTGTCATACTTCGAAGAATCAATTACTTCATCGTCTTGCTCTTTGCGTTTACTTTCTCCTGTCACGATCTGGCTGCTCAAATTCTTGTCTGGCAACCAGGTCAGACCAATCTGACTTCGACTCCAGAAACTGAGCAGCCTGAAGTCCAACTTCAACTTGTTCTTTCGGTGGCTTCAGAACCCACGCCAAGCCTTAAGTATCGGTTTTGGGAATCGCCTGCCATGCGCAAACGTGGTTCTGCCAGTGAAATCATGGCCCGTGCCCGGCATGCCAACTTGATGCTTCCCAATTCCGCGACCTTGAATCAGCAATACGCAAAACGGGCCGAGTACTGGCAATCGGAATGTCCGCTTGAGGAGTTAGCTAAATCTGATTTGAAAGAATACTTACAAGCCTATTCGACGGTCCTAAAATTAGTTCACGCTGCGATGCAATGCGACACAATAACACCGGAACGAGCAATTGAGTTCGGCGGTGAACAGCTATGGACTTTGGAGGATGTGTTGACTGACGTTCAAGATTGCCGCCATTTTGCGCGACTTCTCGTATTAGAATCCCGTTTGGCTATTGCCGAAGGGCGTTTCGACGCGGCTATTGAGTCATTAAGTATTGGTTTCCGGCTTGCAGAATATTGCAATCAGCAACACCCGATGGTTGTTTCCAAATTGGTGCATCTGGCCATTTGCGGTTTAATGCTCGATTCACTTGAGAAGTTGTCACAACATCCTCAATGTCCCAATCTCTACTGGGCTCTGGCAAGCGTGCCTGATTCCTATTGGAGCAATCGCTTAGCGCTAGACGGTGAACAGGTTTATCAGGATCGTCGCCTATCGCCATTCTTATCACCAATCGGTGATGATCTCAGTACGGAGCAGTTGTCGGAGCGACTGGTGCAATCACTAACGATTATTCCCCAGGTCTTTGAGGCGACAGAGGACGCCATGGAGCAAACGCAGGTTCGATTATTGGCCGGCGCAGTTCTGCTGCTACTTACCGACAAAGGCCGCGAGGAACTGATCGATTACGGTCTGAGTGAACAGGAGGTAAGGCAAATGTCGCCTTCTAGGGTAGTCATCCTGAGTACCCAAATTGGATTTTCGGATGTTCGGGACAAGATCTTCAAATGGACCTTGCTCGATACGCCTGACCGTATTGAACAGGAATTAGAGTTATCGAAAGGCCCTGTTTCTCTATTGTCCCCTTCGCGTGTCATTTTGGGCATGATGTTGCCAGCTATCCAAGCTTTGCAATCTGCCAATCTACGAACTCAAACACTTCATCATCGCGCGATGCTGGTCGAGGCTCTGAGGGCCCACGCCGCAGCACACGAAAACGAATTACCGGCTAGCCTTGAAACCTTATCTCCCTTACCAGCCCCAATGAACCCTCAAACCAAAAATCCATTCGAATACTCACGGATTAATACTCAGGAAGCCATCATTCGCAATCAGCCAATGTACCCCAGCGACAGGCAAACAGAAACAAGAGTGCGTATTCGTACCTAGAAAAGTAACTCTAACAACGAAACCAGGAAGGAATACCTGTTGCGCCAGCAAAATACTAAGGAGAGATCCAAACCCAAAGAACCCTCTCCGCTCGTTCCTCGCGACTCTCCCAAAGGGAGAGTAAGTCGAAACGCAATGGTGACTACTTTATCCGCGACTCTCACAATGGGTCCAAAGGGAGAGTAATGATTTCAACTAACCCTCCCAAGCTTGGAAAGGTCGGAAAAAGGAAGCGTCATACAGACGATTCCTTTTCCGGGGAGGGTTGGCGTGCTGCATATCACGTAACCTAAGTTCCCTCGCAATAGCAAGTACCAACGGATACGCAAAGGCAAGACAGTCATTGCTGCAGCAAGATGTTTTAGCGGCCTAGTCGCCCCGCCATGACAGACGCCTGGAACGGAAAACCATACCCTCAGATTCCCAAGGTGAAGAACATGCTCAAACAATTTCATAGCCTTCTCGCAGTTCTAACTTTGATGCTCGGAAGTACGCCAGCATACGGTGCAACTATAGACGACATTTTGGATCCCAACGCCAACTTATTGGCTCGCATCGACGTCGAACACTTAGACTGGCCGTCGGTAATGGAATCAGTTGGTGGACTGTTTGGTGAAACAACTCCAGACTCCATTCAGGCTTTGCAAAAACCAATTGACGATTTTCTAAAGGCGTTACGTAAAGTAGATGTAAGGGAAATCTATGTCAGTTTTGCTCTTCAAGATGCTTCTCGAATGGCTCTGGCCATTATCGTGCCCTCGAATAGCCCGGCCAAAGCACGCCTACCGATCGAGGAAATGCTTTCGTCAATTCCCGTCGTCGCTGACCTCTCAATTCACACCACAGCAAACTATGTCGTGCTTGCCCACGATGCTACTTGGCAACGAATGCTGCAACAAGTGTCAACCAGCCCGAGTGGCCTGCGCAAGCATTATGTGGAACATCAAAACAACGGGTTAAGTATAACCATAGGGTGGAGCAATGAACTGCGCGCGGAAGTCGCCGAAATTTGGCCACAGGAACTTCCACCACCAATCAATATTCCTTTGTCACCTAAAGCCCTGGTGCGCGACATTGAGTCCCTGACACTAACCTGCGATGGCAAGGCTCCATTGCAATTGCAGGTCGTGGCAGATTGCGAATCGCCCGCAGCCGCAGAACGTGTTTACGCATATCTTTCGACCATTATTTTGTCCCAAGGAATGGATATCCAGCATCAGTCCAGTAGCGTCATCGTTACGGCGGCAAAACCCACGCTAACTAGATTTCTTCGTCCCTTGGTTGCTAACCAGGAATCTACTAATACCAGTAATAACATGAAGCAAATCATATTGGCCATGCACAATTTCCACGAGGCACATCGGGGATTTCCACCACGTAACACAGTCGACCCACAGGGCAATCCTCTACTCAGTTGGCGAGTATTTCTGTTGCCCTACTTAGATCAGCTTCCACTATACAACGAGTTTCACCTAGACGAACCCTGGGACAGTCCACACAATCGACAGCTTATAGACAAGATGCCTGCGGTCTTTGTCAGCTCTCAAACGTCAACGGCCGGAAAAGGGCTTACGAGTTTTCAAGTAGTACAATGCCAAGGGAGTCCGTGGAATGGAGGAGAAAACCGTTTATTGCGAATTCAAGATATTACCGACGGCACCTCCAATACGATTGCGTTTGTCCAAGCTCCAGAGTCGAAGAGCGTCATTTGGACGCAACCTACAGATTTAGTTGTATCGGAAGTAGACAACCTTTTTATCGAAGTCTTCGGACCTAGAGACGCACTGCCGGCAGCTTACTTTGATGGTTCGGTGAGAATTTTAACTCGCGACCAAGCATCCAATTTACACGCCTATTTTACTGGGCAGGGGAAAGAAATAACCCAGTAGTAAGCTGTTGGTCACGATTTACTCAGACCCATACCTGCGACTCTTAGACTACACTGTGTTGGTCACGCAAATCAGCAGATTTCTGGACACCTGACACCGAACGCCACCCAACAAGAATCGTAGCTTACCCTCCCGCCCAAGAATTGCGTCGTTTGGCCGCGACTTTTTTGAAATGGAGGACGAAGCCCTAGCAACCTGGTGGGCATTCCCCTTCTCGGCTCGCAGTCGCTCGCGACTATCCCAAGGGGCCTTGGCATCAACTCGTCTATCAAGCGTTTTTACTTACCCTCCCGTTTCACCCACGGGAGGGTCGGAAACGAGTTTGCGAGTTTCCGGGGAGGGCGGATTGTGAGATAAGTTATAGTGGCGTTCGCAGTGAGGTGCCGATTTCTAACAGAATTGATGCACACCTGCGGCACCCATCCGTAGTCAAAGAAATAGAGCTCCACCATGGTGATCGACATTCACATTCGCCAATTCCATCCAGCAGTTAAGCGACTGGCTCGCCTACCTAGTTTTCGTCGCTTGTATATTGAATCGCTCGAGTCACGTCGACTTCTAGCAGGTGACACGCTGGCGGGTATAGGGCTACAAGCCTACTACTATAGCGATAGCGAACTAAAACAATTCGACCACGTTGAAACTGATGGCAGTGTCGATTTTGACTGGCAAGCAGGTGGTCCAGGAACTGTTGGTAGCGGTCCTTTCAGCATACGTTGGACGGGGCAAGTCGAAGCCCAGTACACAGAGAATTATCAGTTTATCGTGCGCGCGGACGACGCAGTACGACTGTGGGTAAACGGCCAGATGCTCATCGACCGTTGGCAAAGTAACCCGCTTTCTGAAACAATCGGCACCATCGATCTGATCGCTGGTCGGCGATACGATCTTCAGCTGGAGTATGCAGACTTGGGGGGAGACGCAAGTATTGCGTTAAGTTGGCAAAGTGACAGCTTGAATCGGACACTCATCCCTTCAAACCGCCTCTTCCCAAGCGAGCGCGGCACTGCCCTCCGTGAAGTGTGGGAAAATGCCCCTGGCAATACAATCGCCGACCTGAGAGGATTGGCAACCTATCCCAAACAGCCAAGCGGCTCCGGAAGTATCTCGTCGTTGCTTGTCAGCGATACACAAATGGACAACTTTGGACAGCGGATCGCTGGATACCTACATCCTGCCCAGACTGGCCTATACCAGTTCTTCGTCTCTGCCAATGAGTCTGCCGAGCTTTGGTTGAGCTCTTCAACGGATCCGCACTATGCGACCAGGATAGCCCAAGTCACCTCCCCTACACCCCCTCAGGATTGGTTCCAATCAACGGAGCAAGCATCCGTCGAAATGCATCTGGTCGCCGGTCAATCCTATTATTTCGAAGCATTGCACAAGGAGGGCACGGGAGAAGATCATTTGGCAATAGGATGGCAACGTCCAGGCGATTCATCTGTCAGTATTATTGGAAACGAATTCATTTCGCCCCTTCTACCAACTGTCAGAATGTACGTATTAAGCCATTCCACTAGTGAAGATGGAAGCAACGCCGCCAGCCTTCAAATCGTACGTTCTGATGCGCCTAATAATCAACCCTTAACAGTTCACTACGCATTACAAGGTTCGGCAATACCGAATGTCGATTTTTCTGGTCTCACAGGTACTGTAGTCATTCCTGCCAACTCTAACTCGGTTTCACTCACTGTAACCGGTATTGCCGACGGAGTTAAGGAAGATGAAGAGACGATTCAACTGGAACTACAATCCGCCTCTGGCTACAACCTCGGCTTGCGCAGTGAGCGTAGCGCTAAGCTGTTAATACAGGACAGTTCTCCGGCACCAAGCGGAGGCACGAGCCTTCTGACGGGTACTGCCTTAACTAACTTCACACGTTTCGGCGCGAATTTTTCGCAAATTACCCATCCGGTACACGGTACTACCATTGCGGTCGACATTACCACTCAGCCAGCTGCTCCGTGGGACGTTCAAATTCGACAAGCCAACGCTGCTCCAATTCGAGCGGGAGAAGTTTTGTTCGCTGAGTTCTACGCTCGCAGTCCCTCCGGACAAGGCAAAATGTCTGTGATCTATGAACGCAATGGCGACCCCTATACGAAATCGCTCAACCAAGGAATCACCGTTTCCGAAAACTGGACGCTAATACAACTACCCTTTGTCGCAGCGGAAAACTACGCCATTGGCGAAGCAGCTTTTGCATTGCATTTGGGTGAACAAGTTCAAACTCTTCAACTGGCTAACTTTAATGTGCGCGATTACGGTCCTCCTGCAACTTTGTTCCCAGAGTCAGGGTTTCGTCTGAACAATATAGGAGGTAGCTACGGAACGATGGAAATTGTTCCTATTGCTGGACAACCCTTTACTTCCGCCAATCGAATTCAGACCGTAACAGTACCGCCTCAGGTTTGGCATCTACAGGCCGTTGCACGCTCAAGTGGATTGGTGCTGGCCAACGACCAATTGGAAATAGAATTCTGGGCTCGAGCGGTTGCAGGCAATTCGCCTCAAGCTACATTCGTTCTACAAGAAGCCTTTGGGAGCTTTTCGACGTTACTTTCACGCTCGCTCGCTTTGACCGATCAATGGCAGAAGTTTTCATACGCTCTCACAACCGCGCGCGATTACGCACCTAACGAACTGCAAATCGCAATCAATCTTGGCTACACTCTACAAACGGTCGAATTGGCTGGTGCCAAGTGGACTAACTCTGGACGATTTGATTCTCAAGCACTACCGTTTCAGATCCCAGGCACATCCTACGATGGACGTAGCGGTACGGACACTTGGAGAACACCGTCGGATGTCCGGATTGAAGAAAACCGAAAAGCCGAATTGACCATTGAGGTTGTCGACCAATTTGGCAATCCCGTGGACGGTGCAGTCGTTTCCATTCGCCAACAAACACATGATTTCAAGTTTGGCTCTGCGATCAGCGGTTATAACAATTGGTTATCGCCGGATGGTACGGCTGAGGCCCTGCGTTACCAAGCAGAGATTAAACGACTTTTTAACACGGTCACTATCGAGAATAACCTTAAGTGGCCCGACTTCCTCAACAATCGGCAGCTAGGCATTGATGCCGTCAACTGGGTAATCGATGCTGGTCTTACGTTGCGAGGTCACAATGTCTTATGGCCCTCACGAGATGTCATGCCAGCCTCTGTTTGGAGTCAATACGACGCCATTACGGACCCCGCAGCGAAAGTCGCGTTCTTAAGAAATGCGGTCAACGATCGCATCCTGGACGCTAGCTCCACCTTCGCCGGGCAGATTTGGGAATGGGATATAGTTAACGAACCATATGCCAATCACGAAGTTATGGATGTATTGGGCAACGCCGAATTGCTCGAATGGTTTCGCTTGTTTCATTCAGTAGATGATGTTTCCAAACGCACTCTGAACGATTACGGAATCTTCTCACGCAATGGTAGTGATACCCAGCACCGTGCCAACTTCGATGGCTGGCTGCAACAATTGACTTCACAGAGCTTGATTGAGACCATTGGCGAACAGAGTCATTACCGCGAATCCAACTTGACGGACATGGAAGTGTTGTCAGGACTTATCGAGCACTACGCCTCGACATACAGTGTTCCGATCACCATTACCGAGTTCGACGTCCAAGCTGGGAGCCAACAATTACAAGCCGATTATTTGCGTGATTACTTGACGATGACCTTTTCGCAACCCGGCATCAACGCATTTGTCCAGTGGGGGTTCTGGAGTGGCGCACACTGGTTACCGGATTCCGCACTTTATAATCGAGACTTCTCACCTCGCTTGAATGGTCAGGTCTACGAGGATCTGGTGTTTGGCAATTGGTGGACCGACACGCGTGGAACCACTCGTTCTGGTACAGTGAGCGCAAACGTATTCCATGGCGATTACGAAGTCACTGTTAGGGTTGGAAACAGGACTGTTACACAGTCCTTCGTAGATCTCAAAACAGACCAACAACACCGCATTGTACTTCCCGGCACACAGATTATTTTGCCGATTTATCAGTACCCCCTGTCAGCCCCGGGAATACTCAACACTTGGTGGCAACAGGCATTGGGTGGCGCTACGACTGAAACACCTTTGACCATTGTTGCCAATCCAAGTAGCGGTCCAATTGATCCATCCCATCCAGATTTCACCAACTGGATCACCGCCTTGACGCAAATGCGTAGCAATCCCAATATCCAAATCCTGGGCTATGTGAAGACTCGCGTGTCACCCGGATCTTCCATCGTCCGTCCCAGTGCGGATATCATCGCGGATGCCCAAAAGTACGCAGATCTTTACCGAGACATTTTTAATGGGCAATCGCTTATTGACGGTATCTTTCTTGACGAAATGAGCAATGATACAGCCAACGTC
The DNA here is from genome assembly GCA_020427005.1 of Planctomycetales bacterium. Taxonomy (GTDB): domain Bacteria; phylum Planctomycetota; class Planctomycetia; order Pirellulales; family Pirellulaceae; genus Aureliella. The sequence continues at coordinate 63,778 of JAGQOY010000006.1, read as the reverse complement.
AGTGCGTACGATTCGGTTGCCAATGCCATTCGTGGAATGACCGGCCTGAGCGGCAACGACATCTTTGCCAATCCTGGCACATCAGTACCGATCGAATACCTTGATCAACACACCGCCGACGTTTTTATTATTCGCGAAGGCAATCATAGCGACCTGGTCAATAATCCCATACCGGATTACGTTAGCTCCGCCGCTTACGCACAACTTGGTTTTGGTGCGATTCTGTATAACGTCGTTGGCGCTACCGGCCTCGCCGCCGCGCTCCGTGACGTCAAATTGAGAGAATTTGATTACGCTTTCATAACCGATGACTCGTTAGCGAATCCCTACGATCAAGCTCCAACTTACTTTGATCAGCTACTACGCGACATACACGCACCATTCTTAGCTGCAGCTACCTTTTCTCTGGACGAAAATGCACCGTTGGGCACCGTTGTTGGCACGCCAGTTTATGGAGATCCCGACGCAGGCCAATCGTTAACTTTTACGATTGTTTCCGGCAATGCAAACAACGCGTTCTCAATTGACCCGACTTCCGGTGAAATACGTGTCAACAATAGCCTAGCTTTGAATTATGAAGTAACGCCGCTTTTTACGCTCGAGGTTCAGGTATCCGATAATAGTCCTCTTGCTCTAAGCGACCACAATACAATTCAGATTCAACTGATTGATGTTGCTGAGAGCTCCAAGTCATACATTTTCTACAACAATTCGGCTCACGATGGCACAGTTGGGGCTTCGGCAAGCGATGATGCCGCGCTGGCCGTTGATAAATCGCCCTATATAGCCGGAAGCGGCCCAGCCGGTTACGCCAATTACACCAACTACTCTCGGGGAATCAACGGTGTGTTCATCGACTTTCCTCGCCTTCCGGGAACACCAAGTGCCAGTGACTTTGAATTTCGCATGGGTAATTCGCAAACTCCTGAGACTTGGCCACTAGGGCCAAATCCCCTGTCGATCAGTGTGCGTGCAGGTGCCGGTCTTGACGGAGCGGACCGTGTAACTCTGATCTGGGGCGACGGTCGAATCAAAGATTTGTGGCTACAGATCACCGTCTTGGCAACCGCCAGCACGGGTCTTGTAACACCCGACGTCTTCTATTGGGGAAATCAGGTTGCCGAAACTGGAGATGAAGTTGGTAAAACGCGTGTAGACGTAGCTGACACGCTGCGTATTACCCTGAATCAATCTGGCTTTGAACGTGTACCGACTCAGAATCCCTTTGATATCGATCGCGATCAGGCGGTCAATGTTGTTGACTATCTTCTTTCGCAGTTGGCCCAGACTGGATTCGTTAGTCTCGTTCTGCTGGACCTAAATGGAAGCAACGGAAAAACTGGTGCTAAGAATGCTCCCGCAGACACCACTACTCCTGCCCCGGCTCCCGTTCCGCCCCAGGACAACCAAACCAAGATCATTCTCTCGGGCTCACAAACTGATGCACACTATAGCGCAGCCCTGCACGACAATGCCGAGCATACCTACTCAGTTGTTGATACTTCGGTAGGTCGTTCAGCAACGACATCACCACTCAACTTTGGCACTGGCATCCGGTTTCGGCATTCACCAAGTCGCGAGCCCTCGTATCGGCAGGATGGTGAAGTTGCCTACGATCTAGCGTTTGCAAGCTGGCCGAAGATTGACATATATTCGCTCTCCGCGAAGACGAATCCTAGGCAACTAAGTCGGAGAACTGATGTCTAACTCTCCCCTCGGGGAGAGTCACGAGCGGATGCGAGCGGAGAGGGGAGGGGATCATCAGTCGGTTCCGAATCCCAAACGTGCCCAAAATTGTCCCACACCAAATACGACAACTCACTGTGAATTTCTCCTCAACTAACTCTCCCCTCGGGGAGAGTCGCGAGCGGATGCGAGCGGTGAGGGGGATCAACAGTCGGTTTTCTGAGTCCACGACGAGCGAGCGGCAGACCTATAATGCGAAAAAGGACCCGCTTGGGAGCTCAGCCAAGCGGGCCCTTTCCTACCGTGAAAAACGGGCCTGGTTTTTTCGTTTCTGAGTTTCTGGAATTTTGATGAGCCGCCGTTGCATCTGATTGGGTTGTCCAACCGAGATCGTTTCCGAGTCCGCGACTCAAATTCAAAAACTACTACCTGCATGCGCCACCATACACCGGTGACTCGCCTCTAAGATCACGGGGCATCCTTGTTCGCTAACAAACGCGTCAGCTGGGTTTGGAACGATTCATGACAGTGGCCGAAGCATGCTCGTTTCCGTTACCAGCTCGACGCGCCCATTTGGGAGGTACGACAATGTTGGAACGCTGTTTGCCGCTATCCCGGCTACCTAGCTCCGCAATGGGCCTCGGTGTTGTGCCATAGGTTTCTCAAAAGCACACGGCGTGCCAAATCATTCTTCTTGTCCTAAATCCGTTACAATGTTCGCGTCTTTACCAAATTGGGTGAATTTGTGCGGATTATTCAAATGAGTTAGAACCCAAGTTTGTAATATTTGCATTGTAAAAATTACAATGCTTGCATTTCACAGTTACAAACTTCACCCTTTCAAAAAACCTGTTTTAGAACGCGGGGATTGTTTTGCTCCGTTAACAAAACGACTACCAAGGCAAGTTGTTAAACCATGCGATTTCCATCTACATTGCTAGTACTCGCGCTCATTACTTTAATCCCATCAGCCTCTTGTGCGAGAGCCGATGAAAGTGCTCTTGATCACGCTATTACAGAATCCCTGCTGCGTTTGCCGACGGGTGCCCTGGAAAGGCATCCTCAATTGCGCCCATCCGTCTTGCGATTTTTGGAACGCAATTCGGGCTCGCCGAAGTACATACAAGTTGCCAAGCAGTTGGGTGTCAACGATCAGACCGATGTCTTGATAGATATGGTTGCGCAAATCCCGTTCTCGACTATCAACGTTGACGCCTTGGAGATCCTGGCAAGTTCGCCAAACTTTAATGCTGTTGGCAAATTCCTCTCCTCCGTCACAACCTCCGATGAACAGAAAGTTGCCATCATCACAGCTCTTGGCTACCTGCCCGGGGAGGCTGGTATTGCGATCCTAAAGGACCAATTGCAACTTACTAAACCTGGACCTCAGGTTCGTATCGCTATCGTGTCGGCACTCGGACGATCTTTGCCTGGTCAACGTGAATTGCTGGCACACTATCAACGAACCGATGTTCCTCCCGATATACGATTTGCACTGAGCAATGCTCTTTATGGTTCCAAGAACGAAGCCATTCTGGCGGCAGCCAAGAAACTCTTGCCCCCTACTTCCACCGGCAATCAAGCCCCTCTTGCGCCCATAGCTGAATTGGTACGTCTCAGAGGTGATGCGGCGGTTGGTCAAAAGATCTTTGAGACGAAAGGTACATGTGCGAAATGCCATCAGGTACGAGGTGCAGGCAAGTCCGTTGGCCCCGATCTATCCGAGATTGGAAGTAAACTATCGCGTGAAGACCTGTATGTCGCCATTCTCAATCCCAGCGCTGCAGTCAGCCACAACTTTGAAACTTACGCGTTGCTAGACTTGGATGGAAATATTACTACGGGACTTTTAATTAATCAGCAAGCAGAGAGTACGACGCTACGAAATGCGGAAGGGGTCGACAGAACAGTCGCCGCCAAAGACATTGCGGAACTCAAGAAACTGACGACTTCACTAATGCCAGCTGATTTGCAACTGGCGATGAATGAACAAGAATTGGTAGACCTAGTCGACTACTTGGTACTCTTAAAGAAAGAAGGGGAGGGGCCCTTCCAAGCGCTTAGCCCACTCGACAATTCTCTGGTGGAATCTCACGCATCAAATTCTGCCGTCCCGGGCCTGAATGTTTCCCCTGACCTGAAGGTTCAATTGTTTGCATCCGAGCCAATGATGCTGAGCCCCACTAGCATTGATGTCGATTCTTTAGGACGCGTTTGGGTCTGCGAAGCGGTCAACTATCGACATTTTCGTAATCCATACAACGCAGAGCGAACTGCAGGCGATCGAATCCTCGTCCTGGAAGATACCGACCACGACGGTCATGCAGACCGTAGTACGGTGTTCTACCAAGGATCCGACATCGATTCACCTCATGGCGTCACCGTTCTTGGAAACACCGTGTTGGTTTCTGCAGGGGAAAACGTCTGGGTCTTTAGCGACTCGGATGGTGACCTCAAGCCCGAATCGCACAAGCCACTTTTCACCGGCATAAGTGGTGTTCAGCACGATCACGGCATCCATGCTTTTGAAGTCGGTCCCGATGGCAAGCTTTATTTCAACTTCGGCAACGAGGGCAAACAACTTAAGAATGCCCGTGGAGAAACGATTGTTGACAAGGCCGGTAACGTGGTCGACAACTCTCGGCATCCATACCAAGAAGGCATGGTATTCCGATGTGATGCGGATGGAAGCAACTTGGAGACGTTGGGCTGGAACTTCCGCAATAATTGGGAAGTCTGTGTTGATTCCTTTGGCTCGCTCTGGCAGTCCGACAACGACGATGATGGCAATCGGGGTACGCGCATTAACTTCGTCATGGAGTACGGCAATTATGGTTACAAAGATGAATTGACCGGAGCCAGTTGGCAACAATCTCGCATTGGTCTGGAATCCGAAAAACCACTTCAACACTGGCATTTGAACGATCCCGGTGTGGTACCCAATCTGATTCAAACCGGCGCTGGCTCACCAACAGGCATCTTCTTCTACGAGGGAGAGTTGCTACCTGAGCGATTCCGCAATCAAATCATTCATACTGACCCTGGTCCTGCCGTCGTACGAGCATACCCGGTTCATGATCAGGGCGCAGGCTACACTGCCGAGATCGACAATCTAATCGCCGGTTCCTCCGATCCATGGTTTCGCCCCGTGGATGTGTGTGCGGCGCCAGACGGATCGCTTTTTGTGGCCGACTGGTATGACCCGGGAGTAGGTGGCCATCGCATGGGAGACGCGCAACATGGTCGCATCTTTCGAATTCTACCGAGCAAACATTCTGGAGCATATCATGTGGATTCCCTGCCACTGACCACAGCTGAAGACGCCTTGCGTGCCATCCGTAGCCCGAATCTTGCAACACGTTACGTTGGTCAGACTATGTTGCAGTCGATGGATCCAATACAAGGCATTCGAACCATCCAATTCCAATTGAGGACCGAGGCGAATTCACGATACATCGCGCGACTATTGTGGCAATGGTCCTTGTTGTCTACGAGTCCTGAGGTCCTAATTCCGCAACTCAGATTGTCAGCCGCTGTTAACCAAGCGCTATCCTCAACCGACAGCAACATCAGAATTGTCGGCCTACGTATGGCACGGCGGGGCCCAGCCGATTTGATCACCAGTACGATCGACCACCTATTGCATGATCCTTCGCCTCAAGTTCGACGTGAAGTTGCCATTGCGCTTCGCGAGCAACCTGGCACTGTGGAGACAGCCAAACGATGGACAGAGTTGGCCTTACAGCATGACGGTCAAGATCGGTGGTACCTTGAGGCACTGGGCATTGGGGCCGATCTAAATTGGGCGTTGTGTTATGATACATGGTTAGCAGCGGTCAAAGGTAATTGGGATACACCAGCCGGTCGTGATATTGTGTGGCGTGCACGGGATCCTCGAGCCTGTCAGATGTTGGTTGAGTTGATTGCCACCAGCCAAACCGAAGCTGAGCAGCATCGTTATTTCAGAGCATTGGATTTTCAGCCTGCTGACTATCGCGAGCAAGTACTTTCAAAGTGGTTAACCAGTCAACGCTGATCTATCTCCGGTTATTAAGCTACGACGAGCTTCGATCAACACCAACACACCTACTCCCCGCGGGGAAAGTCGCGAGCCAGCCAGCGGAGAGGGGGATATCTCAGTCTATCCCGAATCCCGAAGGCTGCCAACGATATTCCCAACAGGCCAAAATCGACACCTCTCGAATCAACACCAACGCAACTTACTCTCCCCGTAGGGAGAGTCGCGAGCCAAGCGAGCGGAGAGGGGGCGCCTAGTTTCCAGCTTTACTATCAATTCGAGCGGTTCTACAAAAGTTACCAATTCAATTGCGGCCAACTCTCCTTCATTTGCAGGCACATTTTGCAATTGCAATTCGCTCAAAAATGTGACGTGGACGCCTGACGACTCAATTAAACGCCATCAAACTTGCCTTGAGCTCCAAGCTTGGCCCTAACGTCTCCCCGGAAGTCCGACTTCAAGTTAGAATGTGGCTTAGTTTGAATCTAGCAGTGCTGAGGCTTCGGGCCCAAATCCCCGCAAGGCCAGGAACTAACAATTTGTTGGACAAGGTATTCCCTTGACCACAACCCTATTCTTCAAGACAACGCTTAGCGAAGTACATCCTTCACTTTTTTTCAACGAGCCCCCATAGTTAAGTGGATATAACAAGGCTTTCCTAAAGCCTAGTCACAGGTTCGAGTCCTGTTGGGGGTACTAGGCTGCGAGTCAGCCAAAGCCATAGCGAGAAAATGCCAGATTTCCCTGGGGTTTTTCACTATGGCTTTTTTCGTGTCCTGCCATTTCTCATCAATTCCTGCAATGTGTGGGGTACTTTTTGGGGTACTTTTGGAATCTACGCCACAAGTTATTCCTGGCAGGTTTGCCCCATCTTGCGTTGCTCTGATGAACGATTCCTGAGTAGCCATTGCATAATGCTTGGTAGCAACTGATGGGCTGTTGCCTAACCAACTGGTCACATCCTTGGCTGGGTACTTGGCTAACAGCTCAGTTTCTCTGGTTGCTCGTAGATTCTGCATTAATCGCGGCCAGGGCACTAGCTTAGCAGCGGTGATGATTTTCAGAAGTGTAGTTCTCAGGTTGCTATCAGGGCTGTATCGGGTCTGCACATACTCAGCCCCGGTTGGTGCCATTTCCCTAGCTCGCAAAAGGTGTGGCCGCAGCTCTGGGAATATCGGGCAGCTGCGGATAGGTGGGGTTTTGTTGCTGCGTATCACCATGCGATTATTTGCCAGGTCGATATCTTCCCAGCGTTGCATGCAGCATTCATGTGCTCGCATCCCAGCGTAGCGGGCAAAGGCTAGGATAATTCGCCAATCCTCGCAGGGGGCTTTCCTGATAAGGGTTTCAATCCATTCCGCAGGAACCATGAACAGCCGGCTATCGTTGCCGCCCACAACTGATTTCTCAGCCGCGAATGGGTTCCGCTCTAACAGTTCATCTTTCATGGCTGCGTTGAAAAACTGCTTAGCCCTGCGAATCCTGCATCTGACTGTGTTTTCGGCTAGCCCTTTGCCTTGCAGCCACTTGCGGAACCGCTCAGCATCACCAGCAGTGAATGAATCCAGTGCCTTATCTGGCTTGAAATATGTGCAAAGGTTTTTCGCGGACTGTTTCAGATTCAGAATGGTGCGTTCCTTGCCTGGGTGCTGTTCGATGTAACTATTAGTCCAATGCTTAATGGTAGGCATCTGCACTGCATCTGCTGCGGCCAGTTCTGCCTGCGGTTCCGATGGTTCCCTTGCTGGTACTAGGTCGAGTTTCACCAGCTTGCTGTGCAGCTTATCGGATAACCCAGCAATCCAATGGGCAACAGCTACATCAGGGCTGGATGCCTGCACCTTGCGGCTAACGATGTGCTCTACTTTGGCTGCCATGCTTTCACCATCCCGCAGTGCCACCTGGCCGGGGTATAGGCTTTTGCGTTTGCCGTTGTGGTCAATGAATCGGATTTCAATTGAACCGTTTTCGCGTCTGCGAACAGTTGCCATTTAGCTGCCCCTCTTAATCAGATCCAATTCCAAACCAATGCATATGCTGTTCAGGGATTTCAAGCTAATGCCCCGTTTGCCAGATATAAAACTGCTTACATTGCTCTCAGGCATTCCTGCCAGCTCGGCAATTTGTCTCTGTGTCATGCCTGATGCTTGAATGTGGGCAAGCAGCTGCTGCTGAATCGTCATCGGCTTTTTCTGATGTTTCCGCTTAGCCATTGTATATCTCTCTGATAAGTTATCCGAATGATAATCAAGCCGCGATTGCATTTCAAGCAGTAGCCCATTCCAGCAACTGCCCCTGTTCGCTCCAAACTGCATGGGCTGCCTTATCCCAGCGGTGGGTTAGGGCAAATTCAACTGGAACTGGTATGCCAGGAACGAATGGCCGCATGCTCTGCTGGCAGATACTCGGTATCTCTGCCGATGCTCGGTCTATGTCGTCCAGTTTGTTCAATTCGATAATAAACTCATCGTGAATGAATGCCACTACTCGGTAACCAGCCCTGGTTAGGTTCCACATGGCAGACTTGCAGCCATCTGCGGCCAGTCCTTGGAATGGTGCATTCCTGGCTGCGGTGAATGGTACGCCACCTCGCATGCGGCCAGTGGTTGTGCTCACAGTCGAATTAAACAATCTGCGTAGCGGTGATGATTCGGAAGTATCACCCCGCTGAATGAATGGCAGCAGGTGTGGGTTTCTACAAAGGGTTTCCAGCTGCTGCCAAGCAGTATCAATCGTGCGTTGCTGGTAGGGTGTTCCATCGCGTTTGCATTGGTGGCCGGCCAGCAATCTGCGTAGCAGCCCCATGTGGTACTGCTGCGGCCAGGTAGCTCGAATCTGCACTACATCAGCCTGCAAAATCTGGGCTACGATGCTGGCAGTATCTTCGGCCAGATACAGCTGCAACTCTGGGTAGACTTGCCTGGTTAGCTGTTCAATGAATTGTTCAGCCTCTGCCTGCGTTATCGTTACCCCGTAGGCAAACTTGGCATGATCCACCAGGGCAGCAGCACCAAAACCTGCAGGCAATCCAAAATTGAATACCTTAGCCTGCTGCCGTAGCTGTTTCTTATTCGGTAGCTGCTCAAATGCAGCCAAGTCGATACCAGCAAACATGGCAGCAGCGTAGCTGTGCGGATCAGTGCCATCTATTAGGACATCCCGCAGTCTGCTGAATCCGATTCGCTCATAACATACTGCGGCCAGCGTTCGCAGCTCCAATGCGTTGTAGTCGATGATGAAAAGCAGATGCCCTGGCTTTGCTGTAATGGCATCGCGTATGGGGCTGCGTGCAGGCAGCTGCTGAATGTTCGGACCGCTGCAACTGGTGCGGCCTGACCTAACTAGGGTTCGGTATGTGGGGTGAATGGTAGGCTTATCCAAAGCGGCAAAGAATGTTCGCAGTTTGGTTAGCTCGGTGTAAGTGCAATAGGCAGCTATCAGAGGGTGCAACTCGGTGTACTGGGTCCAGCATTCGTTCACACTGCTTGAAATCTGCCCCGTAGCCGTCAATGGCACTTTCAACTGGTGCTCATCAGCAATGCGTTGCAGATGTTCTAGCAGCCGTTTCTGGTTCATCTTGGGCAGGCCAGTTTCCTTGTTCGTTTTGAACAATCCATTTTTAACGTAGGTGTGCCATAGCCCTGCATCAATCTGCTGCATGGTTTCCACTTCTTGCTTGATTCCCGCATCTATCCGCTGTTGCAACTGGGCAGCTCGGTCCAGGTCTACATGCATTCCATTGCGAGTAATCGCGGCCAGGCTGATAGCTGCCTGCACTTGTAACCGTTCAGTCAGAAACCCGTAGCTGCGGTTCAGATTGTGATGCTGGCAGATGCTGCTGGCCTGGTGCGTCAGTTTGCAGAATAACTGCCAGGTAACGATGGCATCAGTAACTGCGTACTGAAAGAAACCCACATCCAACTGCTGCCAGTCCTGGCCGATGGTTTCAGCATATCGAGTTCGGTAGGAATCCTTGTCCAACTGAATCCCCAGCAGCTTGCTGGCCAGCTCTGCTAGGCTGTGCATGGTGTCATCATCGCTCTGGGCTAGCGTTACCAGTGCATGCAGCAGCATCGTATCGTGAAACCTACCACCATCCACTGTTGACCACATCCAACTGCGTGCATCATCGCCACCGCTGCTCGCCAGGTGCTTATCCAAAACCCAAAAATCGAATGCAGCATTGTGCATGATTAAATGGCTACCACTGGGCAGATGCTGGTTCAGGAAACTGCCCAGCTGGTCTGGGTGGATAATGAAATGCTGCTGCCCATCGCTACAACTTGCCAGGCATAGCTGCGGTATGCGGTGCCCAGTTATCAATGTGGTTTCGGTGTCGATGGCTACATACTTGCCCAACTGCTGCCCATCCCAGTGCTGCCAGGTGTAGTCCTGATTTCCGATAGTCGTTTCCATGGGTGCAAAATCCTATTCTCAGCACCTCAGCAGCTTAGCAACTCTGCAAGCGTTAGGACATATTGAGACTTTGCATCGTAGTCTACCTAGCCTGCCAAAATGCCTGCGAGATACTGTCCTGTAATGTCTCAACTGTTGCTGAGGTGCAGATTTGCTGAGGTGCTGAGACTGTTATTTGTGGGGAATGAAGATGGAACCATCCAGCCTGCCGAAACCCTGTTCAAGCAGTTGCTGAATCACTTGTCTGGCCTCTGCTGCGGTCTTGATTGACCATCTGCCTGTTAGCAATCCTCGAGCATCAATCCCAATTGGATGCTTGGCCAGTATCCATTTGAAATGGCTTTGTAAGTCATCTGGGCTGCTGCCTACGTTGTAGTTGCGTTCTATCTCATGGCCGAACCACCAGGCCAGCTGAATGCCAGCCTGCATGCTGTGCTGGTCGATAGGTCGCACAGCGTTTCCATCAGGATGTTGTACCAGTTGCCGAACTACTGAATGCACCAGTGCAAATCTGGCTGCAATTGGTCGCAGTTTCAGCCATGCGTTCTGCAGGTCGATGGGCATTTCTGCTACATGGGCTGCTGCGTCGTACATCCACTGCTTGAACAGTACCAGGGCTGCATCATCCAGCGGTAACAATTTCGGCCGGGTGCTGCTGCCATGTGGTTCACCAGCCAAGGCATACAATCGCTGCCCCAGTTGCATCATGGCATCATCTACCTGCTGGGGTACTTCCGAATCGGACCAGCTCACAATCTCAGCGGGTGGGTAAGCTGATAGAATCCTGGCCGCAAAACCATTCGCAATGAAGCGTTCGGTAAAGATGGTTTCCTGGGCAACTGCGGGTTGAATGGTTCCGCATACACTGATGCAGGTCTGCGGTAGGTAGACTCGGTAGCCATCGGTCTTGCGGTTTACTTGGATTTTGCCGCCGTTGTAGATGCTTAGCCAGTTCTCACAATCGCGGCCTTTGCCAGCTCGGTACTGGTCCATGCTGCGGACCCATGCGGCCAGCTCATCAATGCTCAACAGCAGCTTACTGTTATGCTGGTGAATGTCGATCAGCGTTTCCATCGTGAAATCATTCACCACCAGCTGCATGCTGGTATCAGGCTTTGCCGGTTTCGATTCGCGTTTCCCCAGTTCAAATTCTTGCAGCTGCTGCTGGTAGGTCTGCTTGGTCTGGTGCATCCATTGGTGTAATCTATGTTCAATGGCATCAGCGGGGGCAGTGCCTGCCATCCAGCCTGGTGTCTTGCCTCTGCTTACATCGCCAATCGTAACCGCCCAGATGATGCTGGGCTGTGTGAAACCCCGTTTGATGAATGCCTGCCGACTATTGCCAATCAGTGCAGCTAGGCAGGGCAGCATCGGCACTGCAATGAATGCAGCATCAATACCGATAGCAGCGGAATGTTCCGCCACATACTGCTGCACCACATCGGGCAGCAGCTCCACTGGGAATGGCTGATACTGCTGCTCGGTTTCGATTCTCTGATTCTGTGCAAAACCTACCTGGGCAGCGTTCACCTGCTGGGCGTATTCAATTTTGGCCGCAGCCGCTGCCTGCGAGAAATCGCCATCATGGTTAAGCAGTGCCGATACAGCAAAGGCATCGTAACAGCTGCCCTTTGTGAATGGTGCAGCCGCAGCCGAATGCACAATCAGCAGCGGTTTATCGTCTTCGCTGCGAACATAGCCCAGCGTTGCACTGTATCCATCTGAAACGGCTTTACCTGGTCGCGTTAGATACTCGGTATCTGCTTCCCAGTGGTGTGATTTCCAGCCAGCATCTAACAGCAGCTGCCGAATGTCTGCATGCTGGTTGTAAACATCACCTGGTCTGGGTTCACCTGCGTAGCGTTCACCTAGCTGCCGCTGTACGTTATCCAACTGGTAGCGAGTGTAGCCTCTGCAAATGTCCAGCAGAATGTCTGCCTCTGCATCGGTGATGATAGGAAGCTGTTCATAGCTACCATGAATCAACTGGTAAGGTTCTCCAGTTGGATGAACCGCAGCTGGGCTACCTACTGCCACTGCATAACCGCCACTGCCTCTGGTTTCGACCAGAATAACTGGCAGCAGTATTTCATTCCCATCTGCATCAGTTTCACCAGTGGGCTGCGGTTCAGTCAGTGCCAACTGCTGAGACTTCGGCGGTTTTGATTCTTGCCGAAACCATACTTGCCTGCCTGGTCTGGGTGTCGCAACTGCCAGCACCTTATTCACCAGCTCAGGGTAGTTTGCCATCAGGCAACCCCAGAACCGCTGAAAGTAAATCTCAGCCTCTGCATCAAAGTCGATGATGTGCAGGTTGTGGCTACTCTGGCCGGCCAGTATGCCGATGCCAGCCGGTGTGGGTGAATCCCAGTAGGTTTTGATTTCATGTTCGGACAGTTGCCGGTCTTGCAGATGGGACCAGCTGCCGATGGGTTTCTTGCTACCATCCACTTGCAAAGGCAGGCAGTTGAAACCATGCGTTAGGTAGTTCGTAACAGTTTGGGTATAATTCATTCGGTAACATCCTTGAACATCAGCAGCCCTGGCCGTAGTCGCAAAACTTGCCAGGGCTGCTGCATTGAATGGGGATCAGTCAGCATGGCTGCTGCCTTGCTGTTCCTGTTTGAATTGCTCTACCAATGGCAGCAGAGCATCTTTACGGCTGTCGTAGATGGCATGCAGCACATGAATGGCTTGCTGCAACGGCAGCTGCATTCGGTCTGCATACCATCCGACAAACAGCACCAGCTGTTCGATAATATCCATGGCCTATGCATCCAGCGGATAATCGGGTGCAGGTGCTGGTTGTAGCGGCAGCTGTTGCTGGGCAGGTGCGGCAGTAGGCTGCGGCACTGTTGGCTGCGGTGCTGATGGCTGGGGCACTGGTGCTGGCTGCCGTGCAGCAGTTTGCACCTGGGCTGCCCTAACTCGAATGCATGGAACCATGCGACCACCGAAACTCGTAGTAGTCGCGTACAGTTCCACTAGCTGCCCATGCCAGGCTGTGGTTTCATCGCCCCACAGCTCGGCCAGAATGGTTGCGTTCGTTTTGTTCAAAACTAGTGCCTGGTCTGAACCTGCAAAATTCAAAACGGGCTTTTCATCACCCTCTGGCATCTTGCCCATCACAACGGATTGAACCGCAAATACTCTGGGCTGTGGTAGGTCTGCTGCTTTCAGGTAACTGCCTGCAAATTGTTGGCTGATTTTCATAACTAACATTCCTTGAACATGAACAATCGTTTTCACTGGCTGGGATGTGACCGCACATCCAATAGCAGCCAGGTAGTGGTTCGATACGAACAGCCTGCGGTTTCGATTTCCTGGGCTGTTTGGGTGTCCGCTGTTTACTGCGGTAGACGTTGCTAATCTTCAACTGGCCCATCCCCATCTGCCGCAGCCGCACAGTCTGGGCAATCGCATGGCTCGGGTTCCAACCAGCCGCAGAACATGCACCACAACTGGCAGGGCGTTTCATAGGTGATCGTTGCCCCGCATCCGTCGCAGATGGTGTGGCCTGGCTTACTCATCACCAGCCCCTCGGCATCCTGCCCGAATCCATTCGTCTACTGCCGATTCGCGAAACCTGGCCGAACCAGAAATCAGAACCTTACAGCCAGCTGGAAAGATGCCTTCAGATAACCAACGGTCGATAGTTCGGCGGGTGATTCCGCCTAACTTCTCTTGCAGCTGTTCGTAGTTCAACAGCCGCTCAACGGGTGGAAACAGCTCAAACTGCTTTTCCATAGAAATGCCTCACAAAGGTAGAGTCAGTGCCAGCAGCGTTATGCTGCGTGCTATATACCTATGTGCTGCGTTCGGGTAGCCCATGCCCGAATGTTGCAACTTTTCAAAATCGGATAGTGAAATACAGGCTGAGAAAATGTGAGAAAGGCAGTTGCCGTTCGGGCTTATTACCCGAATGCCCGAACAGACTAGTTATCACTCTCAAATTCATCATCCGAATCATCGCCGCCTAGGTTCCGCTCAATATCATCACTGAGGTTCGTCCTCGCTTTCAACTCTGCAACATCTCCTGCACACCCTCTAAGAAAGAAGTACAGCCCGGTTGTGTCTTTGCAGAGTCGTTTATAGTGGGTGTGTATTTTGGATGTGGGCTTTCCTGGCAACAGCCTGCCTAAGTAGTTGCCCATCGTATCCTTTGATTCAATCTGGCGTCCCGATTCTGCTAATTCAGCAATCATATCCGGCAGCGACAGCGGGGTCTGGTCCAGTCCATGCACCTCGTGCCCATCAACGATGGATTCGCTGTACTTGTGGTGCTTTGTAAGGATGGCTTTGAGGATGAATTCTATGTTCACGTCGAACCTCGGATCGCCTTTCTTTTTATTCCCACCTTTACGCTTCTGCTCAGGCTGGCCGCTCGGATTCGATGGGGCAGCTGGTGGTTCTACTGGCTGTGGCGATGCTACCTGCATTCCTCCCCGTTCGTGTACCAACATGCGAATGGTAGATGCTTCCCATTGAAGCCCCTTAATTTGCTGGCTAAAGTCATCATCGAATTCAAATTCTCGCCAAATGCGAATATCTTCAACCACTTTCGATTCAATAGAAACCGGCTTGGACAACGATTCTGATAAACGCAGGTATAGTCCTTTGATCGTCTTAAACCTGTCGATTGCCTGGTCTGCAAATGTATTCTTTTCGGCCGGCAACAATCGTTCCCTCTGATGTGCAATGGTATCGAATATGTGCATGCTAAGCACTGAATGCTGTCGGATACCCTTGTTTCCACAACCGCCATTTAGCACAGCCAGCGTTTCGTTCAAATGGTCAAAATCAAACCGATAGCTAGCCTGAAATTTTTCCAGCATGGCCTGGTTTGTATCGGGAGAATGTTCAGGGTCGAAAGCTATATTGAATCTGCTGTGGCTTAGCCTGTGAAAGAATCCCGATAGGTCTAGTAGTTTTCCGTAAAGTTCAGTGGCAAGTTCCAATACATTGCCATCCATCATCAGAATTGCCTCTCGGATTGCATCAAATGCGGTTGTGATGGAATGGGCACTGCCTCGCATGCCGACTAACCAATCTCGCAGCACCCATGCCATCAGACTTGCCCCAGGCGTTTCTGCTGCCGGCAACTCAGCTCCTCTGCTGCGCAGGTAACTAACAGCTCTGGGAGCAATCTGTTCCAGTGCTCGAACCCCATCGTTCCAGGCCAACCGTTTGTCTTCAATCAGATATTCCTCTGGTTTCGGATAATACAGCAGCTTGAAACTGTCCCCGTCTCGCAGCACTTTGCCTGAGTAAATCCGATACTCAGCTGATCGCCGAACTAAATCACTCAACAGTTGCTGCCTATCAACAGCGGGCGCGACGATGGCACCCCGGTCCCTAGTCCGTGACATCTTAGATTCCTGCATCAAATTGGACGGGCCATGCACTGAGTAACCACAATGCAGGCTGGGCTACTCAGGGCATGCCGCAGCGGATCAAACTGCTACCCGATAAAGATTCCTGCTGGCCATTGTATTTCTATGACGCAAGAATCAAAACCATACTTTGCAGGCAATTATGCCCCCTTTCCCCAAACGCAATTGCCGGACGGACTTTCGTATTAACTTTTGGGCTCTTCGGTCACCGCAGAGAAGACAGATTCTAAGGTAGGACCCACATAGAACCCGGGTGGGGGTAGTCGGTCAATTCAAACAGTTACATTCGCGATCGTTTTCTTCTTAAGACAAACATCGCAGCAAATGGGTACAAAGCCGCCATGGACGGTTCTGGTACCGCATACATCGTAAATGTTCGGCCATTAACAACGACGGACATTTCGGATGCCTCACGCGCGCCGGAAAAACCAAACTGTGGTGACCACGAAGTAATTGGACCGTTTGCACTTCTTTCTAATAAAATAACACCATTAGATGCCATTTGACCAGTAACAGAAATTGGTCCAGTTGCAGTTTCCGTTGGTCCCTGAATAGTCCATGTCCCAGTCAGCGTGAATGTTGATATTTGTGGCACTGGTCCCGTTTGTGCCGTACGTTGCGAATATGAAAATACTGGCACGTCGGCTGGAATGGGAGCAAACGACATGGTTAACAAATCCAAAGTCGTCAAAAACACATAGTGGTCAGTAACTATCTCCGGTGGGTGATACCCAAACGCATCCCAATACCCATTACTTATTTGCGTTGTATAGTTAATGCTGTCAGATCTAGACACGCTTTGAGATGAAGAAGTAGAAAAGCTGGTCGTGTAATTGATTATGTTGTTGAGATTGTCAAATGTTCCGACTGGACCCGATGTGGTCGCAAATTCGATGGTTTGACTTATAACGCCTCCATTGGGAAGTTCGAACGCCCACCCACCGGCAGAAAACCTGGGATTACCAGAATCAATCAGGTCAGCAGACGCCACATTGCACAATACGGCCGACAGCAGAATCAGTAGCGATCTCATAAAAGATCTCCCTAAAAGGCGATAGTTTGAAGCACTAAAAGCAGTAATCCCGACTATCGTGACAAATTGCAATCTTGGAGACAACTATACATTCCGATCAGTGGGTCGCTAGTGAAGCATCGATCAGAATTGACCATGCCCCCTCCGCTGCAGTTCAGTAACTAGGAATTGTATTTCCATCGGTTTAAGGGTTTTGGCGATGCAATCCGCTGCGATGGCAGCCTCAGGGGTATTTTCTGGGGCAAAATCTGACCATCGTTCAAGAATCCCTTGTTTTTCTTGCGCTGGCGAAGTCCTGTTGGGGGTATTAGGCTGTCCATCATGGGCCAGCAGGAACCATCAGAACCAAGCAAAACATTGGTTTCTTGATTTCTTTGCTGGATCGTGATGGGCCCTGATATGTTACTGACAAGGGGACCAGTAAGGAGACGGAATAGGCTTGTCGCAGAACTGGGGCCTGACTGCCAATGGTCATTGGTTACTTGTAGGTAACGCTTCTCTGCTACCTTGGTTGAGTGCCCCAGCCAAGCGTCCACGACATGGCTTGGGAATTTCTCTTGTAGCTCAATTCGCCGTGTAGACCGCAGATTTACGAAGAGCTTTGGCCACGGAATTACCCCAGCAGCTTTATTAACACGCTCGAACTGGGTACCGAGGTTTTGTCCTGCTCGATCCGGCCCTGCACGAAGTTTCTGTTCGAGCAATTTCGTATCCGGCACTTGGTGACTTCAAAGGACGCGGGACTCGTCGATTTCGCGTTCGTTTTGCACTAAAATCAAAGGAGGCGAATAAACCAAGCGGTGGACGGGAGCCGCCGATGACGCAGACTCCTGAAATCATAGCTTTTCGGCCGCGGCTGTCGTTCTGCTTCATGAATACATTCAAATTCAAGTACCACGTCAAACTCGCCCGGATCGTTCGGGCTGATGATGGCACGTGCACCTTTGGGGGAGACTCGACACATGCGGGGGCCCACCCCAAAGGTTGGAAGCAATCACTGCACTTGATTGCTACGCTTGCCGCAAGTGATGCGGCGTTTCCTCTCGAAGACTATCCGTTCACGGTACTACCACTCTACTACCCATTCGCGTCGGACTTTCCGTTACTGCAGTATCGCGTCAAGTCAAATGACTCGATTGAAATCGTACATGTGTCTGATTATCAATCTGCCGATTCCCCAATGATTGAAACTACCTACCTTCCGTTTTTTCGCGGTAACCTTGTTCCCTTTGGGTACGAAGAGGTCCGTGCAATTGCTCTATCTGAGTATTTTCCAACTTGGGCGCTTGACCATTCTGACCAAAAACTAATTGACTCCTCACTTGCGTTTTCCTCGGTCATGATAGGCAATAACCTAAGAACCTTTCAGGGCGATCTTGATCATGATTGCCGAAATGCCGATTGCAAAGCACATGGTAAACAATCAAGACTCAACGTGTTCTGTATCGTACCCTGTTCAAGAGACTTAGCACCTGATGACCACTGGGGAGCGTACACGGATGACGTTGACCTTGTCTTTGGAACCTGCCGTTTCTGCGATACAATCGTCGCTACCAATGTCTGCACGTAAGTCGACCGGATTTGTGAATCAAAGTCTTTGGCGGCGACTACGTGATCGCAGCCGATCAACTTTTTGTTAACTTGAATCGCTGTTGTGTCGCCACCGTTAGAAAAAAGGGGACGCGAATGAAACGTATGTATGGGCTGCTCGCGATCAGCGTTCTGGGAATGTTTGCTACTTTGATGCCTGCCGACGACAAAGCACCTCCGTTCCACGCGGAAAGTTCCATTCAAATTGAGATGCCACCAGATGACATCCAAATCTCTTTTGTTGAGTCGAATGAGGGCATGGTGCTGATCGCCAAATGCAAGAATGTGTCAGTGAGATCGCAACGCCTTTATCTGGGCGATGGGAAGCTCGCGGTGATGTATGAAGCGACGATTGATGGATTTTTCACGCCAAGCGGCAAAGTCAATTCCGCTCAGATCGAGCTCCAGAAAGGTGACAGCATCCCGTACCGATCAACGAAACGAGAAAAGTGGGGGGCCAAGAAGGGAGCAGTCTACTTGCTCACAGAAGGCTTGACGTTTGTAACCCGTGACGAATAGCAGGGCTGCGGTTCATTGCCACCACTCATTTGGCCGAATCGGGTAAGGACGGCCCACCTACATCCTTCACAAGTTTAAGTAACTATGATTCAGCATTTGGAGAACTGACTGCTAGAGATCGTGGTGGAAACTCTGGGTGACACAATCGGCCGAACATTGGATTGCAGCGAAATCCTGCATGCTGATGCTGACTTGCGTAGAGTCAACCGTTCGCATTCACCTGAAACCGGTCTTTCGTCCTTTAGAGAACAAGTCATGCGGAAACGGTATTGGGTCTGGCGTGTCATTGGCGGCCTCTCCTTGATTCTTGCCTGCATAACTGCCGTGGCCTTGGTTGCTGACTACCGAAAGACAATATTCTTGAGAAACCAAATTGGTTTAATGTCGACCGGAACATCCGAAAGCGATGTCTTGAATTTACTCGGTCCACCAGATTCCGTTTGGAACGGTTCTCGCCGCGATCCGTCGACAGGCAAAATGGTGGGTGGTTACTCAGTTTGGATATATTGCTCGCGGTTCGATTGGGATGGGCAGAGATCGCGTTGGAATGATGCTCCTTTTATGCCATATTGGATGTCGAGAATAGACCCAGCAATTGACAATAACTACGATGCAGTGATCGAGCTTTGGCTTCGCAATGGTCAGTTGGAGTCGATCGAGAACTCCGTTATTGAGAATCTGCTGGGGCGAACCCCAAAACTTTCCCTGTGAGGGAAGAAGAAGGACGAACCAGGATTGGGTCCAAGTTCAACTGACGGTCCAACTTGCTAATTACTCGTGCCCGCGAATTGGGTCAAGTCAAAACGTTCGCCTAACAACCTAGATTGAAACCATGCGCATTCGCCTCGGTACGTTGTTTTGATCATTTTGGTGGCGGCACTTTTCAGCACTTGGCTTGCGAATCGTAAAATACCTCGGTTTACGCGAGCTCTCGTTCACCTGTCCACGAGAAGAACTATGCACCAAATGACAATAAGCTGTTCGTCGAGGATCTCTACCAAGAAATCATCGCTGACTTGTCGCGAAATCACTCTGAAATCTTGAAGAAAATGACGGATCCGAACCGACAGGTACGAGAAAGGTCGGAGCGGAAGCCAACTACCGCCTGGGAGGCTTGCCTTTTGAAGAGTACAAACTGAAATCGACTTTGTTTTTTCCAGCCTTCACAGAGGCCTTTAGTTCGGTCGCCGAGTTATATATGCTCGGCAATTTCTCGGGAGTGGGAGGCCTAGGAGAGTCCGCGTCTGGGTTTCCACCCTCAAATGTCGTTATACGCACGGTATGCTCACCAATTTCTGCTCCACGAATCTCACGCGTGTATTGAAGCTGGTAATTGCCGAGTTCATCTGTAATGGCAGATGCCTGTCCTCCTGGAACAGTTGGAGTAAAAACAACGTATGCACCGGGAAGTGGCGTGCCGTCGAGCGAGACGTTTCCGTTAACCGACGCTACGTTACCTGACCCGGAGCACCCTACAAGCACAAAAGTTGAAAACCCGAGTGCTAACAATTGTGCCAGATGATGAATTCGCTGTTTCATATTCCGTCGGAGGACCCATTCACTTTTAAGTGCTATCTCAATCGCTCTCCCACTTTGACTTTCTTATCTGCAACACTAAGAGAGAGATGTATTTGAGTCGCAGCGTGATGATTGTTTATTTTTAGACAAAAACATTAGTCTTCGGGTTGAACAACCAAGCCGTCATTTCTTGAAAGCAGACGTTGGTAAACACCGTTCAAGGGGTCACCGGCGTTGGTCCAACCACCACGCGTATGGTTATGGTTGATGTTTGACGAGACGAAGCGTACAGATCCATCACATGAAACGAACTGAGCACCACCGGTATGCAGGCTGCTGAATCCCTGTCCGCATCCTTCGGGATCGCTATCCCAAGCTAGAACTGGTTCGTTTTGTCGGGCGCGAGAATGCCCAACCACAAAAAAGACACCTCGAGAGCCGCCGCCATTGGCGTTTCGGACTCCTACCCACGTGCCCGACCGGCAGTTCTTGGTGTCGCGTTCGCCGGCCAAGGACGTGTTGCTTGTACCATCGGTGATGTCGCCAAATTTAACGCCGCTATTACCGAACGGTTGTCTCAGTCAATATCGACTTGAAGAGTTCGATTATCTCAACGGTGGGACGTACGCGGCCAAACGTCAGTGCAAAGGTGAAGAGTGCGGCGCGGTGAGACTCGACGCTCAGCTCTGTGCAGGCATCTTCTGCGACGATCACCTGAAAGCCAAGGTCGGCCAGTTCACGGGCTGATTGGCTAACACATACGGCCGTCGTGAGCCCGCAGACCACTAGCGACCGTACGCTCAGGTTGCGAAGAATCTGCTGCAGATTCGTTGACGCGCCAGGTCCACTCGATGACTTTGTGAGTACGATTTCACCGGGAAGCGGAGCGACACAATCCTCAATCGCGCCGCTTGGATCACCCGCAGGCGGACAGACTCTTTGGCCATTGAGCATCAGACTGAGGTCGTCGAACTCACGCATCCAGGCTGGCAAGTCGCGTCCCTCGGGCGTGTGGCAGCCAACCGCGAAGTAAACAACCGGCAATTTTCTGGCCCGGAAACAAGTCAGCAGCCGCTCAACATTTGGAAGCACAGTGTCCTCGACACGCCGAAAGTAGCCGGCGGTGACACCCGAGACCATTTTCTCGAATGCTTGAGCGAACGGGTATTCAGGCCGCGAGAAGAATCGCTGAACGTCGACGACGATGAGCGCGGTATTCTCCGCGTCAATCGCAATCGGCGTCTGATCTTTTTGGTTGAGCAGCTGTTGAACCATTTCGTGTTCGTTCACATTTTTCTCCTCTGCATGTTCTAACCATGTCCCAGTAATCGACAATCTCAGGCGAGCCTCGCGGTGGGACGTCAGAAGAAATCCTGCGACGACACGATGAGCGTTGTCAGGCGGGCCTCAGTTACCGGAGGGGTTATCACTAGCGTGCCGTACGATTTTTTGCCAGCCTCCTTCGCGTCGCAACCACACTTCGGTGAATCGTCGATGGACTATCTTGCCAGCGTCAGGTCGGTTGGCGTCGCGTGTCGGCACGACGGTTTCGCTGCCGATAACAATCATTGTGTCATCGTGACGTCGAAAAGCATCGAACGTCCGCTCATAACGGCTGTATTTGATAATGTTGTCATGGAGCCGCTTCACCACCTGTTGCTTATCGATGAACATGCCGAACGGGTTCGTCACGACAAAGTCGTCGGGAAGAAATTTCGCTTGGGCTGAGATGTCCATTCGCAACAGGTTTTCGTGTTCTTTGTCGTATAAGCGTTTGATCTGCTCTATCGCCAGCTTGTCGTCGATCGCCTCCACGACAGGCAACGGCTCTTGGCACATTGCTGTGGGCAAGAAAGCCGGCACAAGAATCGCCACGGCCACGCGAATCGCAACATCCAAGTACACCTTCGTTTCGGCTTGCATGCGCACACTCCTGTCGAATTACCGCGTTTTAAAAAGTCATCAACATAGCCACACCTGCATTTTTCTACCGGCGTTACCGGGCAACTCGATGAGGCCGAGTTGTTGCCGCCAAGAATGCCTCACTAGGAACGTGTCGTGCTCTATTCGATGACAGTCCGCCTTCCGAGGCGCCTGCATCCAGGACGCGGGCGACGTTCGGATGATCCATCAGGGCAAGTGCTTGGCGTTCTGCTTCAAAGCGAGCGATGACATCTCGCGTATCCATGCCGAGCTTGATGACCTTTAGGGCGACCTTTCGCCGAACCGGCTTCTCCTGCTCCGCAACGTACACAACTCCGAATCCGCCTTCACCTATTTGCTCACGGATCTTGTAGGGCCCAACCATCGTTCCTGGTCGCTGGCTCGCTGGTTGAGCCGTTGTCATAGCAACCAGCGGTGCTTGAAGGAAGCTGTCATTGGGGGCATGGGCCCTCAGCAATGATTCGACTTCGTCGCGAAGACGGCTGTTGCCGCCGCACGCACGTTCAAGGAAGGCTGTCCGCTGCTCTGGTTCGAGCATGACCGCAGCTTGGAATATCGCACTGTCAGAATCGGGCAATTGGGTCATTGATTTGTTCCTCCGCTTCTACATGCGACGCCGCGACCCAAAACCCCGGGGGAAATTTTCAAGTTTTTTCGTCCGCACCCATCGGTCGCCCGCGTAGCCACTCCCGCCGCAACCAGGCTCGTGCGTAAGTCCAATCATCTTCGGCGGTTGCGACGGAAATACCGAGTACATTCGCGGCCTCGGCCAACGTGAAGCCAAGGAAGTAGCGCAATTTGACCAACTCGGCTTTCCGCGGAGATTGCTGAGCCAGATGGTCGAGAGCTTCATTAACCACCAGGACTTGGAGCGGATCGGTCGCCTCAGCGCTAACGAGCAAGTCCGGTTCGATCGGAACGCGTTCCCAATTGCCGCCATGCTTCTCCCGACTTTTGCGGCGTGCCGCTTCAACCAGGATTCGCCGCATAGCCTCCGACGCTGCGGCAAAGAAGTGCCCTCGTGAATCCCAGTGCTGAGCCTTGTCGACATCAACTAGGCGCAAGTAGGCGTCATGGACCAAGGCCGTTGCCTGGAGGGTCTGTCCTGGCTTCTCATTCGACAGCTTCGCGGCTGCCAGCTTCCTCAGCTCGTCGTACACCAGCGGCAGCAGCTGCTCAGCCGCACTGGGATCACCATCCTCAATCTGTGAGAGTATCTGCGTAACATCAGTCATAGGCGACACTTTCCATAAACAACTGCCACGAGCGTGATTATACACTTGACGCTGTCGCGTTTCCTCCTTCCAGACGGGTATGTTCACAGCAGTGTGATGTTGTCCACGATCCGCTCGGTATTGAATTGCCCGACAGCCCGGTCGTGCACCCTATGGCGACCTACCTGTTTTTTTCAATGGCCTCCATGAAGGCTGACAGATCCCGTACATCCGCGTACGATTCCGCACACGGAGGTCCGGGAGGCAGCCGATCGACCATTACGTCCCTTGCGCCGGTGCATGCGAAGGAGGCTCCGGTTCATACACCAGCGATCGGGCAGCCAGCAAAACTTCCTGAAGAGCCGATGGCCCACGGTCGACCGGAGTGAATCTGGATGTGGCGAGGGAACAGGGCTGGTGTTCACGAAGCTGGCGTCCACTCTAGTCGTAGATTAGCAGATCCTCTTCGTCCGACAGCCCAGCCAGGGATTGATCGGGTATGAGCTTAAGATGCTAGGCTGCTTGTTGGCTGGCCACTCGCTATTCAGCGAGTGTTCGCATAAGCGTATTATGAGAATCCGTCATTATTCAGAGACGCTTGAGTCTCAGTTCAAGCGATGCGGGCAGGTAGCGTCGTGTTTGGCTCTCCTTGGTGGACGCTCGATTTTGCTAGACTTGAGTTTCGGCACACGCACCGTTGTTGAAAAAACCTGGCTTATCCACGCTTGCTATCGGATAACAAGTTCCCTTCCCAATTCCTTATTCCCGTTTCCATGTTTAGTGAAATGAAATCTACCTTGATTGGATACAAAAAACGCCCGCGAATCGGTGTGCGAAACGCGGGCGTTTGAAACGTGTGCCAATTAAAGCAAGTTGACGACTCGGTCGGCTAATCCCTTTTCGCCAAGAACAATGTTCAACTTGCCGGCTGCGCCGATCTTCTCGAGTACTTCCAGCTCGCGAAGACGCATCAACGTTGGGTTGTCTGCCAACAACTTGGCAGTGTTGGCTTGGCTGCGCATGGCGGCCGTTTCCTCACGACGTGAGATCAAGTTGGCTTCGGCGGCCTTCTTGGCTTCCGTTACCTTGTTCATCAGGTCCTTCATGTCGCCTGGAAGAATCACATCCTTGATACCTATCGATAACACTTCCAAACCCAATGCGTTAGCCTGCCCACGCACGTTTTGCGCAAGTTCCTGAGCCACATCGTCCTTGCCAGTCAGGAAGCTGTCGAGCTCACGGGCACCAACTACGGCTCGCAGTGCCAATTGCACCTCGCGATACAGCGACTGACGAACATCGCTGGATGCACTCACGGCACGACGAGGGTCCTTGATCAGGTAGGTGGCCAAAGCGTTCATGCGCAACGTGACCTTGTCAGCCGTCATGATTTCTTGACCACTGACGTCGATCTGCGTCTCACGCAGGTCAAGCTCGACTACACGCGAATCTGCGATATCCCTCCAGAAAGCGTACAAACCTGGCTCCAATTGGTTGACGTATTGGCCGTCAACATACAGGACACCCACACAATTGCGATCGACTTTGCACACATCGAGCAGGCGGGCTGCTTCCGAGGCGCGAACAATCGACTTCAATTCCTCGTGCTCGAGTCGTACCTGCCGTGCATCAACGATCTCGACACGCACTTCGCGGACACCAGTCCAGTAGGCGTACAAGCCTGCGCCGAGAATTCGAGCGAACCGACCATCGATCCAGACCAACGCGCGCTGGTTGTCCTTCAGGTCAAGTACTTCAACCTTACCGGTCAAAGCACCAGTCTTGACGATTACATCCAGCTGTTCGTCCGTTAGCCATGGCTCTCGCTTGGATACCACGCGGATGCGAACTTTGCCCAATGGATCAATCAGCCAGTGCGTACCAGCAGGTATGAGGCTCTTGAATTCGCCGTCGCGGAACTTCAAGCCAACTTCGTAACTGCGGATCTTGATTCTCTTGAACATGAAATTGGCCTTCTTTCGCCTACTGCCTACTGCCTACTGCCTACTGCTTACTGCTTACTGCTTACTGCTTACTGCTTACTGCTTACTGCTTACTGCTTACTGCTTACTCCTTACTCCTTACTCCTTACTCCTTACTCCTTACTCCTTACTCCTTACTCCTTACTCCTTACTCCTTTTACAAAACGCCTTAAGGCAACGCGTTGTTCGCCGATCACACATGGCATTCGCGGAGAATGTTTCCGCAGGTCGGCTAGTAACGTTGTTATTCGCTTCGATGGCAACTGGAACTGAGACCCGTTGGTCTTTGCTTTTCATTGCTTAGTCCGCGAACACGAACCGCTACCGTTTTCCCGCTTGCTCCTGATTCTGCAAGGCGATGCCCAGTGCTGCTGCCGACGAAATCCTTTACTTCACGTCACAAACACGAGCTGCTTTCGCAAACTCATGTATGCTCCGATTCGTTTATTCATCCGACAACCGCCGATCGAGCCAAACAAGCGTTGCCCGCCAGCTTCTAGGTGGACGCAGTTGCGCCCGGGGTCAGGTTGGTTTTCAACCAACTTGGTTGCGTCGACGGGATTCGAACCCGTGACCGTCAGGTTCTCCACCGAGCGGCCTACAGGGTGCAGTCTGGCGCCGCCTGGCGCGACTGCAACACGTGGACCGCTCGACAGTTCAACACCTGATGCTCTATCCACTGAGCTACTCCAATCAATGCTGCGATAGAACCCGTTCACGGAACACAATTAGCCAACTGCCGTAAGGGACAGGACGCTTGCGCCGCCGGAACAACATCAATCGAACGCTTGCATATGCGGACGGCTACCATCCGCTAAGCAGGAATGCAGTGATTCGAACACTGTGTATCGGCTTTGGAGACCGATTTCTCTCCCAGGAGAACATTCCTGTGATGGAATCACGCCGAACGCACACAGCGTTCGACGTGATTATCGTAGGTCAAAAAATGGCGACCGAAGTCTACGACTCCAATTCCACATTCCAATAGGCTTCGCTGATAAACTTCGCCCAGCTTTCGATTCGGGTCATGCGCTGTGCGTAGATCGGCTTCCAGGCTGGTCGAGTCGGCTGATTGCGCAGCCGCATGCCAGCTTCTGTCGGCGTGCGGCCGGCCTTGCGAGAGTTACATTCAACGCATGCCAGTACACAATTCGTCCAACTTGACTGACCGCCCTGTGAGCGAGGCACAACGTGGTCAATCGTCAATTCCTTACTTCCGGGATGCTTACCGCAGTACTGGCAAGTCATCTTGTCACGCCTGAACACGTTGCGTCGGCTGAACGTTACCGCTTGCGTCGGCATGCGGTCAATCTGATTTAACGCGATGACTTCTGGCACTCGAAATTTCTGGCGCACAGACTGAACGAACGGCTCATCCTGGTCTGGAACGAGTCGGCTCCAATCGCTCCAATCGAATAACTGGTAGTTGATCGGGTCGACAACCTTTGCTGAGCCATTCCACAACAAGATCAGCGCCCGCGCAACCGTCGCGACGTTGATCGGCTGCCAACTGCGGTTTAGCACAAGTGTTGGTCTCTGAAGCATCGGACTAAGGCCCGTGATCTCAGTTCGTCTTTCCAAGGTTGCTTCGGTCACGGCTCTAATCCAAGCTTTAGGAATAATTTGATAAAGTTCGCGCTGAGCCCCAGCAGCTCGACGAGGAATCGAACCTGGCCCCACTGTTTAGAAAACAGCTATAATCTCCATTTCACCGTCGAGCATTTGTAATTGAGCGGAAGGCGAGGGATTCGAACCCTCAAGACCATTGGTGGTCGCGCGGTGTAGCAAACCGGCCCAGCAAACCGTATCTGGCTACCTTCCGAATGTGTTTCGAATGGAAGATCGAGCCCGGGTTTTCGCCATGTTGTGGCGGTGCCTTCCCATAGGGCCATCCTCATACGTCATTGTTTACTCATTACCTCTCAGCGCTTTTCAAGCGGAAGACCAGGGACTCGAACCCCGAAACGCGATATTGCGTCAACTGTTTTCAAGACAGCGTCCTCATCCAGCCGGATGTCTTCCACGAATTACACCTGCCTAAGTTTAAAGACCAGTGAGCTCACCAGAAGTGTGCGCGAGCGTTGGATTTGTGCACGAAAAAACGCGCATAAAAAAACCCGGTGTAGCTCTAGCCGACACCGGGTTACCAACGTTGTCCGTTGACTTTAGCAGGCCGAGTGTCACCTTCGCTCTAGATGTAAGCAGGGCATATTCGCGTCTTGTGACACGATATAACTCCTACCTTCATCGAATCTCTGGGTACTCAGCCGTATTAAAGTCATTGTCCTGTTCCAATTCGTTCTTGTTTTAGATTCCAATTCCGCCGTTCTCAGAGATATAGACGCCAATCCGGCGTTATGGTTCACAAAGAACGCCAACTATTTTCTGAGCGAGCCACGCAATGAAATGAACTCAATCTGGAAACTTCTCGCTGAACGCCAGAATTGACGAATGCCTGACAATGATAGAATGTTGACAATACTACGACTAACATAATGTTCACTGTCTAGCCTTTTCTGAGAGATCGACGTGACACCTGCCCAGCACATCCGCTTCGCCTGCCCACAATGCTCCAAGCAACTTCGTGCACCGGTGCTGGCGGCTGGTCGCAATGCAAAATGCAACTCATGCGGAGCGGCGGTTCGCATCCCATCTTCAGCTCCAAGGGATTTTAAGTGGCCGAGCGAAGCGCGGTGTTGCGAACCAAGTGGGCCTGACCAGGACGATTCGAAGGTGTTGCCCTGGCACCTCCGATAATTTTGCACTTAAGCCTAGCCATCGATTCACTGCCCAGCTCTCATTGAACGGAGCTTCTGCAACCAAAACTTCGGATGTAAATTGATTGGGAAGGATCCAGGGCGCTTACAACGAATGTGCAGACCAGTAGGAATTGGTCGAGGTCTCGGATAAGCTCGCAATTTCAGAAGAAAGAAGTGGTGGAAGTAGCTGGAGGACTTTCTACGATGACTGAGGTTACGCAACTACTCGAGGCAGCCAACCGCGGCGATCCCAAGGCGGCGGCGGAATTGCTGCCTCTTGTCTACGACGAACTGCGAAAACTGGCCGCCGGACATATGGCTCGTGAACAGCCAGGTCAGACATTGAATCCCACGGCACTGGTACATGAAGTTTATCTGAGGCTGATTGGTCCTGCAGACGATCGGAAATGGGACGGTCAGGGGCATTTCTTTGCCGCCGCGGCGGAGGCGATGCGGCGAATCCTGGTGGACGTCGCACGACGCAAAGCGCGTCTGAAGCATGGTGGTCAGTTTTCGCAAGTTGCACTACCTCGGCAGATAAGCGCCGATTCAAATCACGATGAGGAAATCCTGGCGGTCAACGAAGCACTGGACCTGCTGGCAGAACGGGACGCGCAGGCCACTCAACTCGTCAAACTACACTACTTTGGCGGCCTGACGATGGAGCAATCGGCGGCAGTTCTCGGAGTCTCGACTCGAAAGGCCTTTCAGATCTGGTCGTTTGCCCGAGTGTGGCTCTTTCGGGCATTGCAGGGAGATAAATCCGAATAACTGCCATAGAATCGAAAAATTCGTGCAGTCATCGGACCTGGAGAACGCATTGTAGGGATGGCATTAACTTACCACGGAGAAAACCATGTCGCAGTCATCCCTCGATTCGAAGTCAATTTTTGCTCAAGCCCTCAAAATATCTGATGTCCGCCAGCGGGGATCATTTCTCCGTCAGGCTTGCAGCGGCGATGCCTCTTTGCAGTCGGAAATTGAAGAGATGCTGCGATTGCATGATCAAGCGGGCGGCTTTATGCAGAATCCCGGCGCTTTCGCACCGACGAATCTCTTGGGTTCGGATGCTCTACCAGAAAAGCCTGGAGCACTGGTCGGCCACTACAAGTTGCTGCAGCAGATAGGCGAAGGCGGAATGGGCGTTGTCTTCATGGCCGAACAGGAGCAACCCGTCCGCCGCAAGGTGGCGCTCAAGATCATCAAACCCGGAATGGACTCCCGCCAGGTTATCGCACGCTTCGAGGCTGAGCGGCAAGCGCTGGCGATGATGGATCACACGAATATCGCGAAAGTGCTCGATGCCGGA
Source organism: Planctomycetales bacterium (assembly GCA_020427005.1). Lineage (GTDB taxonomy): Bacteria > Planctomycetota > Planctomycetia > Pirellulales > Pirellulaceae > Aureliella. Next base: position 34,397 of record JAGQOY010000006.1, on the reverse strand, counting down.
ACCACGGAATCGGGACGTCCGTACTTTGTAATGGAACTGGTCCACGGCGTGCCCATCACGGAATACTGCGATGCCCATCACTTGTCAAACACTGAACGACTCGAACTGTTCGTTCCCGTTTGCCAAGCACTGCAACATGCCCACCAGAAAGGAATCATTCACCGGGATGTCAAACCCAGTAACATTCTGGTAACGCAGTATGATGACAAGCCCGTGCCGAAAGTGATCGACTTCGGTGTCGCGAAAGCGGTGGAACAGCGTCTAACAGAAAAGACACTGTTCACGCAATACGGAGCGCTCGTCGGTACGTTCGAATATATGAGCCCCGAGCAGGCGGAACTGAATGCCTTTGGAGTAGATACACGCAGTGACGTCTATTCTCTGGGTGTGCTTCTCTATGAACTGTTGACAGGCACGACACCGCTGGAAAAGACGCGGCTACGCAGCGCCGCCTATGGCGAGTTGATCCGAATGATCAAGGAAGAAGAACCACCGCGTCCAAGCGTTCGGATTAGCATGTCAGGCACGATTGCCAAGCTGGCCGCTGCGAGAAAGACCGATGCTTCCAAACTAAGTTCGCTGGTGAAGGGAGAACTCGACTGGATCGTTATGAAATGTCTGGAAAAGGACCGTACCAGGCGCTACGATGGCGCCAGCGGGCTTGCTAAGGATGTGCAGCGATACCTTACCGGAGATGCCGTCGAAGCCTGCCCGCCAACGATGCGTTACCGATTGCGGAAGGTGTATCGAAAGAACCGTGTCGCCGTCCTGACTACCGGACTAATCGTGGCCGTGTTGGTCACCTCGACTGGAGTGAGTTCGGCCTTCGCAGTACTGGCAAAAAGTGCTGAGATGCGTGCGCTGCGTTCCGAAGAGGAGGCTCATGCTTTAGCACAAAAAGTTCAGGCTGCACTAGTGGGGGAATCCAAACAGCGAGAACAAGCGGAAATAACGCTTTCTCAACTGTTGACCGTACTCGATTCGTTCACAACACCTACTTCGGGAGATACACTGCTTGCCCAACGCGACATCACGGAGGAACAGAAACAGCTCTACAGAACTGCAATCGAATACTACGAGTATTTGTCCGAGCAGAAGGGGACCGACACGAAAACTCGATCCAGGATCGCCGCTTCCGCACTCCGAGCGGCGGACTTGGCTGAGCTTATCGGCGACGAAGAACAGGCGATTAAAGCACTCAAGATCGCAATACCGGCGTACACCGATCTGGTTGGCGAATCTTCGGAGAGCCTCGTTTACCAGAAACAGCTTGCCGAATCCCATCTGCAATTGGGAAATCTATATGGCTGGAGGAGACACAACCCAGCGGAAGGGATCCGGCACCTGCAAAGTGCCCGGGAGCTTTACGATGCGCTTGCCAGCAGTGCCCCCGACACACTGGAATATCGAACGGGCCAGTTCGCCTGTCACAGGGGACTTGGGGTCACGTATTTTGAGTTAGGGAAAATCGACGACGCCGACAAAGAAATGGCCGAGGCGACTCGCATCATGCGGAAGTTAGCCAGCGATAATCCCAGGAATTTGGAGTACCAATTCGACATCTCCAACGCATTGCTGGGGCAGTCCGCCGTTTTCGCTCGTTCAGGCAGAGGGCAGCAATCCAAAAAACCGTTTCATGAGTCCATGGAGATCATGCAAACACTCGTAGAACAACCCAATGTGAGCGCACGCGATCGTCTCAAGTATGGTGGTGCTTACACGCAAATGCTGCACAACCTGGGACGCTTCTATCAAGAAGATGGAAAGCTGGCTCTCGCAGAGCACAGTTTTCGCGAATCCCTGAGCGTCGGAGGACGGTTCGCCGATGAGTTTCAAAGCGCTCCCTTTCTGCAACGAGTCATCGGCCGGTCCCACGATAGCCTTGGGATTACGTTAGCTGCGACGGGTAATCTTTCTGAGGCAGTGCGGGAGTGGGAAACGGCCAGGCAAACCCACGAGAAGAGCCTGAAAACTGTTGGACCACTCCCCAAAACCACCTGGGAGTTGGCTCACACGGAGGGCTGTCTGGGACGATTCCACCGTGACAAAATGGAACTGCAGCAGAGCCAGAAGCTGTTGACGGACGCGATCAATAGAACTAGCGTCTTAAGAGTTCAAGAATACACCATGATGGCAGGTGAGGGCGCCCTTCCTCACTTGCTGGGCGAGCGCGCGATCACCCATGACCGAATGCAAAACTGGAGGGAGGCCCTGAGCGATTGGGATGAAGCAATCGAACATTGCCGAGAATTTAGGAAAGAAGACGAAGCAGCCTACCGGCTTGGACGTCTAACCACCGAAATCCAGAGCGGTGCCATCAGCCTCGACGAAGCGATGACGAGGGCGGAATCAGAGAAAATTCTCGAGGGCGCGATCCGTTCTCTCAATCGACAATATCTCGTCGCTCGATTTTACGCGGTCGCTGCCAGTGTCGCCGCCACGAACGGTCCGACGGGCTCGGACAGCCAAAACAAATATGCGGAAGCGGCCATCGACCAGTTGAAGGTGATTGTCGATAAAAGAGGGCCATGCTTTATCGACATGGCCCCAGGAAACACCGATTTCACGATACTTCGCACATACGACAGTTTCCGAGCCCTGGAAGAATCGATTCAAGCACGCATTCAGGACACGAATCCCGAATTGATTGACGCGTCTCAAACTCAGGACACGACGGATATACCCGGACCATGAGCGACGTGCTTGAGCGACACTCTCCGGGCCAGTGCGCACCTAGTCTGCTGACGAGCCCCTCCCCGAAAAAGGAATCGTCCAAAAGACTTATTCCTTTTCCGACCCTTGTATGTTGCATACGAGTGATATTGTACGGCAAACTATTGGTGTTGTAGCTTTGGATTCTGAGCGTAGCGAAGAATCCAAAGCTACAGTGGCTGGCGGCAGTACGTCGAAGACTAACTCTATACGCGATTTCCAAAAAAGTGCTTCGGCTGCACAACACGGGTTTGGCGGCACGCGGGCCTGGGACTCGCTTTTATGGTTCGACCCGAATGTGGCAGCCTAGGGGAATCATTTGGCAATTCCCGTCACGAAGAACGAACCTCAGAAGCATTACTTGGTGCGAGAAGTGAACGATAACAGGCGCCGTCTTACAATGCTAGAATGTTAACGCTAGAACAACTTGCATAGTGTTCACTGTCTACCTATCCGGGGAGATCGACGTGACACCTGACCAGCACATCTGCTTCGTTTGCCCACAATGCTCCAAGCAACTTCGTGCACCGGTGCTGACGGCAGGTCGCAGTGCAAAATGCAACTCATGCGGAGCGGCAGTCCGCATCCCATCTTTACCTCCGACGGGCCAATTTTCGTTTGGTTTGGAGGCAGCCGTGGCAGAGGCGGAGCAGCTGGCACATCAGCAAGCAATTGCGAAGCAGCTGGGTGGGTGCTTGATTTTTCTACACTTGCGTTTCTGCGTTGGCACAATTGTTGATAAAACATGTTTGTCCGCCATGGGTGTCGAGTAACAAATTCACATTCCTTCGATTCCTTGAGAAAACTTCCGCCATGAACCTGTTCAGAACTTGGCCGCTTGCCATGGCTCTTTTCGTCTCGCTGTCCGGGCTGTCGGTCGCTGAGGAACCGGCGTATGTCCCGAAGGCTCCATTGGGCGGGCTCGATCTGCATGATGGCGACTGCATCGTCTTTCTGGGCGACAGCATCACCCACCAATGCCTATACACGCAGTACGTAGAAGACTACTTCTACACCCGATTTCCAACGATCAGGCTCCGGCTGCACAATGCAGGAGTTGGCGGCTCGCGGGCCTGGGACGCGCTTTTTCGGTTCGACCGGGACGTGGCTGCCTACCATCCCAAGTATGTCACGGTGCTCCTGGGAATGAACGACGGCCGATACGCGGAGTACTTCGACGACGTGTTCGCAAGTTATAGCGAGGACATGAATCGGCTCCTGGCGAAGATCGACGAATGCGGCGCGACCGCGATTCTCATGACGCCAACCATGTTCGACGCCCGTGCCAAACGGATGCAGCCTCCTGGCGGTTTCATGGGAGAGAAGGCGGTTACATTTTATAATTCGACGCTCGCCTATTACGGGACGTGGCTAAGGGACACCGCTTGCGAAAGGGGATTAGGATTTGTTGACATGTGGGGACCCTTGAACGAGATCACGCTCCGCGAGCGCCGGAAAGATCCTACGTTTACCATGATCAGGGATTCCGTGCATCCGGATCCAGAGGGACAAGTCGTCATGGCTACAGCGATGATTAAAGACCTAAGCCTGCCGGAGATCGTTTCGCAAATGAACTTTACTCTCAAGGACGGAATCTGGTCCTCAACTTCGGAATCGGCAGACGTAACTGAGTTATACGGCAGCGCGGACCGGCTATCCTTCACGTCACGCGAACATGCCCTGCCGTGGGTGCTGCCGGTGGATGCGCAACTTGGGGTTGAACTAATCGATATTCGTCGGCGATTCGGTCGCGAGACCTTGATGGTATCGGGGCTTCCGTCCGGAACGTATTCGATACTGATCGACGATGTGGAGGTGGTTCGAGCAACGGAGAGAGAACTCAGCGTTGGAATTCCCCTGCAAAACGCGAACAAATCGCCTCAGTACCAGCAGGCCGTGAATATTGCCGCGCTGAATGAGCGACGAAACGAAGGGCCGGTAAGAGACCTTCGAAACGAATGGGTCAATTTCCAGTCGTTGAAGTTCCTGCAGGCGCAGGTCGAAAAGAATCCGAGCGATGAGGCGGAGAAGCAGCGGCTGGCAGACGTCGAGAAGAAAATGCCCGGGATGGAGGAGCGGGTGAAGGCAGCCGAGGCCGCGGCTTTGGCAATCGAAGATGAGATTTTCAAAATCAACCAGCCGCGGCCACATCGTTTTGCAATCCTGCCCACGAGTGAGTAAACAACATTGGCAGCGGCAAACTTCCCGTCGCTGAGACACTCGATCGCTCTCTTTCCAGCTCATGTTTTAGCTCCATTTGGAACTAATTTATGAACTTAATGGAGTGTTACCCATGTCCCCGAACATCTGTTACCTATGTCCCCGGTCTGTACAGCTGGCTCGTCCCTCCCCGAAATCTCGGGAGGGTAAGTTGGCCAGACTTCGTGCGCACTATTGCAGTACTCTACCACGCACGTTGAAGTACTCCGTGGGCGCATTCGTTGAAGTACTCCGTGAGCACGCTTTACAAGTACAAAAGGATGTAAGTCCGTAGATCAGTAAATGCGCAATAAGCTTCTTGCGGTCCAGTCTACAGTAATTGCGGAGTTTCGTTTGTTCAAACAGGCTTCGTCCCGTGGGCACCATGGAAACCATCACGATGACGAGTATACTAACTCGTCCACCAAGAAGCTCCATTTCGTTTCGGGGGCGAGGGATTCCTCACCGGTTGTCTGCATGGTCTGATAGATTCTTGCGAGTCGAATGGACGTATAAAGCGTGTTTTCAAAGAAATCATCGCTCCAATGGGCGAAAAGACGCTACTCTTATGTAAACTTTGCTCTAGGTGTATAGGATGCCGTGAGATGTCGGTGAGTTGTTATTAGTTCCGGATTCTATGTGGTGGCTAAGGAGCAAAAGTGGATTCATTCCAGGCCCTCATTTTTCAACTCAACTGCGACGAGGAAGAGGCAGCGAGAATTATCTTCGAGCGCTTCGTAGGGAAGCTCGTCGGGCTGGCTCGCAGCAAGATCGCAGACGGTGTTCAGCACCGTGTCGATGCCGAAGACGTCGTCCAGTCCGCTTACCGCAGCTTTTTTCGCCGCAATCAAGAAGGACTGTTTGAAATTCACAACTGGCAATGTTTGTGGGGCCTGTTGAGCTTGATTACGCTGCGGAAGTGCGCTAAGCAAATTGAACGGGCAGTCGCTCAACAGCGAAACGTGAACCGCGAAGTTGCTTTGTATGGAGTGCACGATGCTTCCTGCTCAGGGGTGGTGCTAATTGATCGCGAGCCAACTCCCGATGACGCGCTCATGCTGGTCGAGACAGTGGAAGTTGCCTTGCAGGGCTTTGACGCCGACGATCGGCAAGTAATTGAATTGAGTCTGCAAGGCCTTTCGACCCGCGAGATATGTGAACGCTTGCAACGTGCCGAGCGATCGGTGCGCCGCTTGCGTGAACGCGTTCGCAACCGTTTGGAACGCATGATGCAAGAAGATGTTATCGACAAAAATGATGACCAGTGAAACGGTGATGTAAACTGCGCGCTGGACTGTCGTCCACTTGCAAGCCAGTGCGAGACCCACCGACGTATGGCGATAGTGCGAGTCGGACGTATAGCGTGTGTTTTCAGGGAATTCATTGATCAAATGGGCGAAAGAACGCTACTCTTAAATGAAGTTTGCTCTAGCTTTCAATTTAAAATGCTGTTGAGATTTCAGCTGCGTAGCAGCGGCAGACTCTAGCCTCGGACGTTAGTCCGAGGTTCGCCGAAGAACCCTACGCAAGTCGCGAAGCGATGACAGATGTAGTCTCTTCGCTGGCCGTTTTGACCGTCAACTGAATATTCCTTACGCCCGCCAAACGCGTTGGGAATAGGACCTCATTTTATAACCGGCGAAAATACGCTTCGCTTGCACGAAGCATGTTTCATGGTAGGTTCGCTTGCTGCAATGCATCCAGTCTCGACTTGACTTCCGCGATGCGATATTTCATTTGGGGCAAAATGCGTTCCTGTCGTTGGACCAAGCCTGCGTAGCCTTCGGACAGAAGTGCTTCTGCCTCCAGCAGATTCCCTTGGTGGAAGAGGATATCGCCCAGGACGGCTCGCGAATCAAACGTGACCCAAGAGTTGGGATGGGAGGCAACGCCACTTTCCAGTGCTTGGCGACAGATCGATTCCGCCTGTTGTTGATCGCCAGCTGCAAGAAAACATCGGCTCAGGTTATTGCGAGCCGCATTCGTCGCGACGTTGTTTTCACCCATGTTCAAAATACGTCGCTGGAGCACTTCCAAATGTAAGGCGAGTGCCTCGGGGAATTGCGACAGTGTTTCGTGGACGCGGGCCAACTGTGTCATCGCTTGCAGTGTAGCGGCATGGTCTTCTTCCAGAGTTTCCTCGCGAACCCTGATGATGTGCAGATAGATTGGTACGCTTTCGTTCCCTCTGCCGACCTGGCCATAACACTCTGCTAGGCGGATCCGCGTTTGCATCAGAGACGGATGGTCTTCACTGAATATAGATGCTTGTAGTTGCTGGCTCTCCTCCAGCGACTCAATTGCCTGGTTGATGTCGCCAGCTCGCAACTGATACTCGCCGAGAGCGGTCAGTAGTGCTAAAGACTGTGGATGCAGGTCGCCGAAAATCTCTTGGCTTTGCTGCAACGCAATTTGACCAAGCTCGATTGCATCTCTGTGCCTACCGACAGCGTTGTAGAGAATTGCCAAGTCGTGACGCGTGGTGATGGCAGTTCGAATTTGGAAGTCGCCAGCCTGCTCTGCAGCGATAAGAACGTTCTCGAAAATCTCTTGGGCTTCGTCGAATCGATTTAGGTCGCGTAGCGCGCAGGCGTAGTTGGAAAGGTGCGCGAGCCGGGTCGGATGCTCTGGGTTCAGCGAGGTCTCTAGTTCAGGCACCAGTGCTTCGAAAAGCGCCATCGCGCGTTGATTGTCCCCGATGCGGTTGTATGCTTGAGCTAAATTCCCGCCGAGGGTGAGCACAGAGAAGTGTTCGGCTCCTAGCGTATCCACACCTAGCTGGTACGCCATTTCCAATAGCTCGGTGGCTCGTGAGAGCTCTCCTGCTGCTGAGGCAGCCAGCGCGGATTCATTCAAGGCCTCAAACACGGAGACTGAATCGCCTTTTCCAGTGCCAGCCAAGTTGCTGAGCAGTTCATCAAGTAGTGGTTGAGCTTCCAGAGGACGACCGGCAGCGCGGAGCACAGACGCTAAAGTGCGCGTGGCTCTGAGGCTTGTCGATTGAGTTTCCCCGTACTCGTTAGTGGCAAGCCGCCAGGCCTCTTGGGCCAATTGTGTGGCTTCCTGGAATTGTCCGCAATCGGCTAGGGACTCAGCCAAGTATTCCTGCGTGAGTAACGTTTCGGGATGGTTTTGGCCTAAGCGCGAAATGCAATCGGTCAGGCAACCTCGCAGGACTTGCAGCCCATCCTCGTACTGTCCCGACCATTGCAAAGCCATCGCCAGGTTACGAGTGGTCGTTAGTACGGATGGGTGCGTCGCGGGGAGCGATGCTTGCCGATAACTCAGCGCTGATCGTAACAGATAAATTGCGTCGTCGAATTGTCCAGCCGCAACTTTGGCTTGTCCCAGCGAGTGCATGGCCATCCAAGAGTTGGCGTCCTGCGTTCCCAAAGTCGCCTGCGCAGATTTTAGGTTCTCCTCCAGTAACACTACCGATTCTGCGACGCGCCCCACGGAAGTCAGCGCGCTTCCAAGACCATCGACGGCGGATAATGTGACCTCGTGTCGTTCACCCATGACGGCGTTGAGGCGAGGCAATAACCGCCGATACATGTCAATTGCTCTGTGACTGTCACCAAGCAAGTAATATGCCTCGGCTACCTTGGTCTGCGATAACAGAGCATCTCGGTCGTCCGCGCCATACTCCATCTCAAACAGTCTGGTGGCCTCTTGATAGGCCTTCAGGGCGTCCAAGTATCTTCCCAATCCAGCCCAGGTTTGGCCGATGTTCAAGAGCACACCACCGCGAACTCGTGGTTTGACTTGTTTGTCCGCCGTCAACTCGGCGAATGCACGGTCTAGAGCTGCGGCAATCGTCAGCTGACTGCCATCCACTTCCGGATCCGCTCTCCGCAAGAATTTGATCATCATTTGAGCCACTGCATCAGCGCTTTTTCGCTCTTCGGCTTCGTTCTGACGAGCGGATTCAGCTTCCTGCTGACGATCCTGTGCGTTGAGTCGGGCAGCGTGTTCGGAATCCGCAAGTTGTCGATTTCGCTCGGCCAGTGCCTCAGCGGTTCGTCGCTGATTGTAAACAACCAATGCTGCAGTGCTTGAGCCAATGGTAACCGTTGCCAACAACCCGGCAATACAACAACTCAATAGTGCCACGCGAGGATTCCGTTTGCACCACATTCGCAGCCGCGCAAGCCAACTGACTGGCCGGGCAGAAACCGGCACGCAATTCAACCACCGGCCGAGGTCGTCTGCCAATTCTCCGGCTGACGCGTATCGCCGAATCGGGTCGCGCTGCAAGCACTTGAGTGTGATCGCTTCCAAATCACGCGGTACGTCCGGCACGAAGTCACGTGGCGAAGGGCTGTCTTGACTTTTTGATAGGGCGAGCACTTGGCGCGGTGTACCTTGAAACGGCGTGCGTCCGGTCAATAACTCAAACAGCATTACTCCCAAGCTGTAAATGTCGCTTCGCGAGTCGATGGCTCGTGAACTGGCAGCCGCATGCTCAGGCGACATGTACGGTGGAGTGCCTGCCAGAATCTGTTGGTCTGCAGAGTCGTGCTCATCGTGCCGAAGCGCCAAACCAAAATCCGTCACGCGCGGTCGGCAGCCTGCTTCCAGAATTACATTGGCCGGTTTCAGATCTCTATGAATCACGCCACGCTGGTGAGCGTAATGTATGGCACTGCAAATTGTGGCCATCCATTCAACCATTGTCCGCGTGCTCAATCCTTTTTGATTCTTTGCCTCCGCCAAAGTGACACCTTCGACTAACTCGTTAACCAGATATCGCAAACCGTCTTGCTCCCCTGCATCGTATAGGGGAACGATTCCGGGATGCGATAGGTGGGCCACGTTTCGAGCCTCACGAAGAAATCGCTGCGACGAAGCATCATCGGTCACGGCGGCACGCAAGACTTTGATGGCGACATGTCTTCCCAATGTCGCATCGAGCGCCCTGTAGACCGTCCCAAACCCGCCAGATCCTAACTTTTCCAGGATTTCGAATCTCCCTAGCTGTTTGGGAACCTGCGTAAATGGTAGCAGCTCGGTGGGAGTCGAATCGCGGGGAAAGCCATCGTCCGTCGCTCGGTCATGTTGGGCCTTGGCCAAACAGTCCGTTAATGTCTTGTGCAGGTGCGGAAAACGCGTCAGGTACTCAACTGTTGAAACAGAACGATCGGTGGCGCTTCGAACGCAATACTCAGTGCTAATCCAAGCTGCCAGAGTCTCGTCATTGGCAATATCTGGAAACCGCTCGACGTATTTTTCGACCCGAACCGGTTCATGTGACTTGAGCCGGAACTCGAGATCCAAATGTACGAGTTCCCGAATTGCGGTCGACCGATCGCAATCACTCGACGGCAGAAAGTTAGCAATGTCGGGCTGAGGTGGTGCCTGGAACCAGGCCTGCTCGAACTGCCGGTACAGCCGTTCCAGATCAGGCGAGTATTCATCGATCGAATGCGACGCAGTCCGCATTATCTATTCCCGTTGCGATACGCAAATTAAACTCGGCCCCAATGAATTGATATGTGGGTAGACTAATTGTAGCGGAGCCAGTTCCCTTGATCTTGGTCAAGCCAATCAAAGAAGGCGTCTTTCCGCTTCCAGTGCGGAGTGGCTTGACCGAGGGGCGCGCCTCGGGCGGGGGCTGCGCCGGCGACGATTTTAACTGTAAAGCTGGTCTCTCCTTGGCCTCCATCGTCGTCGACAACTGTTACGCGGACCGTGTACTCGCCTGGTTCCGTGTAACGATGCATGAGAACAAAATTGCCGTTTGCTTGCCTAACGGGCAGAGTTCCTGATCCATCGCCAAAGTCGACCGATACAGTCCAAGCGTCTTCGCCTGGATCGGTGAAACTGCCCGGCCTAACCAGTTTGCCGCCGTTTACGAGCGTGATTGATTCACCCGCGTTAACGCTAGGGGCGACGTTAAGTACTTCCAACACAAATTCACGACTGTTGCCCTCGCCGCTTTGATCAAACCAGCTGAATCTGGGCCGATACGTGCCGTTGTCTCGGTATATGTGCTCAAGTTCAAACTCGCGTTTTCCAGGACGAATCCGCTCGGCGTTCGAGCCATCACCCCAATCCACGACCAACGTCAAATGGTCCTTGGCGTCCGGGTCGAATAGAATTCCGGTAGCCACAACCTTTTGTCCCTCATCGATTTCAGCGGCAGACAATGCTAGACCGGGCGCAAGTGTAGGAGTATTGATTCGTGTCAGCACGACATCATTGCCATTGAATCCGCCGCGATAATCGATCCTCAGCCGCACGCCGTTGCTCGACAGAAATGCCTCTCCGTCGTTTAGCGGATTGGTGCTGTTAAGAAAGAACGGCGTATCTGGCAGATCGCTTCCGTCGTTGTTTACAATCCTGAACTGGTCGCCCACGGAGGAGAGCGGTCCTACTGTTGCTACTAGCAACGCACCTTGAAAACCGATACTGCCGTTGACATCGAGCTGATCGTGGCCGGGTCCAGCGAGCGGACCATTCAGGAACACAGCAAAAATCGAGCCAGGTTCGAACACTGCGTTGCCGTCGACACGCAATTTGCTAGTCGTGTTTTGGCCGCCGGGTACGACTTTCCCGCCCGCATTGACGGTAAGCGGTCCGACCGTGCCGGTCCCAGCCAACGTTGCGTTAGGTGCTACGATGACTTGGCTATGACGTTGAACTGCATAGACCTCCAGGGTGCCCGCATTGATCCTGGTCGTCCCATCATAGTCGTTTCCGGGACCGGCTAGTCGCATTGTGCCGAGGCCGTTCTTGATCAATGCGCCGGATTCGATCTGCGCGTTCACGACCAGATCCGTGGCAGCAGGACCATCGGCCACTTCGAATTTGATCGCCCCATCAAGCCGTAATTTCCCGTCGATTTGCGCCGGGTTTTGGGATGATGTCGATGAGGCAGTAACAATTCCTCGGATCCTCATAGCTCCACTAGGATTTTGATTCGGACGAGTATTTAACAACGACGGCAAAAATGGTACCACGATCTGCGTACTGACTTCACCTCCATTCAGCATGAGCGCTCCAACGGCTTCAAAAAAACCATTAACCCGCAATCGGCCGCTAGTTCTAACAATGACATCGGCGGTATCGTCGATTTGATTGCTAGCGCGAAATGTCACGCTGCCACCGGGTTTAACCTCCAATGTGCTTGCGATGGACGTTACACCCTCAGTATCAGGAATTGGATCAGTGACAACCCGATACTTGCCAAGGAATAGATCGCCGAACACCGACGTTGTTCCTTGAAAGGTATTTGCCTGACTACCTTCAAACCAAACCCGATTTTCGGAAGTGATGTTCAACCCGCCTGGACCGGATATCGGGCCGTTAACGTGCAATTCCTCGGTAATCCCCTCCTGACGAATTTCTGCTGTCCCCAGCGTTGTGATTGGTCCGTCTAGGACGACTTCTCTTAGGCCACGCAGCCGGCTGCCGTTTTCCAGAATGATCGGTTCACTAATCCTGAGCTCCCCGAGAAGTGTGTCCGAGTGATCAGCCACCAAAGTGGCCCCGGATTTGACCTGGGTCGCTGCGCTTGTCGCCCCCAAGCCCTGGTCTTCCTTCACGAACAGTTGCCCTGCGACGACCTGAGTTAGTCCGGTGTACTCGTTTTTGGCCAGCAAGGACAGGTTTCCCTCACCTTGCTTGACGAGGCCAGAGCCAAATAGCTTGCCGTCTACAAACAACGTTGACCCAGAGCCAACGTTGAAAGTACGGTCGACGCCTGCCAATGTGATATCCAGTTTGATTACGTCGGGAGCGCCGCTGTTGTTAGACGTTACCCCTCCCGCACCCAGGATAATACGGTTACCCTTTAACGTGTAACCCCCCGACATTGAAATGGAATTGAAGGCTGTTCCGTCGGGAAAGTTATTGTCAGCAGTCCGGTCCGATACTCCGCCGGGAAACACGAGATTGTCGCCGGCGACTGGGGCCGCATCACCTACCCAGTTTGCGGCATTAGTCCAGTTGTTGCTAAGCAGCGCCCCACCATCCCAAATCCGCGTTGCTAACAAGCGACGATCCTCCAGTAACTCGGCGCGCAATCGGCGGTTCCAAGAGCGTTTGGTTATGTTCGACACTTTTTTCTGATTCCGTTGATTCATGGCGGCCACTTATGAGTCCTCCCCTTGAACAATCGCTTTAGGAACGGGTCATGAATTTCTTGCCTGTCGGTATTTCCGACTTATTCTGTGGAGCGAGGATGGCTGCTTGAGCCAGCGGCCGCGAAATCGTTATCGCCCCTGCACGAGGTCAGCGAGGAATTCGCTGCTGGTCAAGCGTCTGCGGGGGAAGTGGCCAGCTAGAGTTCAACTGCTGCTCCCAAAGTGCGAGTCACACCGACGTATAGCATGTGTTTCAGGGAAATCATGGATCAAATGGGCGAAAACACGCTACTTTTGTGCGAACTGCTTAGTGGATGCGGAAGCCAAACCGCTCGAAAGCCCGGTTCTTGCGTATTACAGGACGTCTGCCGAAACTCATTAACTTTCTATGCGCAGTACGGAGGGAATTGTCTCAGCGGTTGGAAAAAATATCTGCAGGAATTCCAAACAGAGGCTCGTGAATCAGCAGTTGGGGTAGCTGTTTAGCCCGCGGTTTCCCAGTGGCGCCGGACTAAAAGGAACGCGGGAAATATTTCTTCGGTGCTTGAGCCGACGGAGCTAGCCTGCTAGCCGCGGGTGACTACCCTCCATTTCTGCAAAAAAACCTCGGCTAACGCCGTCGTCTCAGGCAAGAACACGATGGAAACACCCAAGTTTTTCCCAGCTCCTAACTAAGACGCGCTGGCAGACCTCTAGCTGGGTCGATTTGTTGGGAACTACTTTTTTTCGAATTGTTGGCCGAATCGGGGCGGCGTTTCGGATTAAAGGCTTAGAGGACAAGGGAAAAAAGGGACACGGTTTCATTGGAGCACGGGAAAGGGGTTATCATGCTACTTGCCGCAGTGGATTACAGCGAAGACACAGGAGAAGCAGGCCAGACCTCTGCCGAGTTGTTCGCTCTCATTTATGACGAGCTTTGCAAATTGGCACAGCATCGGATGCGGTTTGAACGCTCGGATCACACGTTGGACCCGACGGCACTAGTCCATGAAGTCTATTTGCGACTTGTGTCGCCTGATGAATGTCGACAGTGGGATAACCAAGGTCACTTTTTTTCGGCCGCCGCACGAGTCATGCGCCAAGTCTTGGTTGACAGTGCGCGTCGCAAAAATGCGCAGAAACGACTGAAGAGAAGTTGTGACTCGACATCCGCGCCGGAGGAGGCAGACGACAATTTCGATGATCGATCCTTGCTGGAACTAGTTGCTGCTCTGTCTCAATTACAGCGTATTGATCCCGTTCGTGCCAAGCTCGTCGAGCTTAAGTTTTTTGCAGGTCTGAATGCACAGCAGATTTGCACAACCTTGGGTATTTCACGGGCTACAGCTCACCGCTATTGGTGCCAAGCTCGCGCCTGGCTGTTTTTGCGCATTTCGGAATCGCACTGAGTTAATTCCGCGTAAATTTTTAAGATATTGTTCCTTGATAATGCATGGTTTTACGAGCTGCGGCGAAGTTTGAAACATGTTTGAACTCACTGCCTGGAGCCGACCCCATAATGCTTACCCAAGAAGAAGTCGTCCGCCAACTTGAGGATTTCATTCTCGCCGAGCACAATCTGCTGTCCGTAGGCAACATTCCTTTTGAACATCACGGAAAAATTGAGAAAGGATATCCGTATATCCGCGCGTCCAACGCGTCTTTGCTCAATGCGTTCCAGGTTGTTGAGGGAGCGCTTGGCAAGCCCCTCAATGAAGCTCAGTTCCTTGAAATTGGTTGTGGAATAGGAACAAAATGCGAACTTGCACGACAGACCGGCATGAGCGCAACCGGAGTGGACTTGCTAGCAGAGTACGTGGCACTCGCCCGTCGAGTATATCCACTTTGTTCTTTCGTACACGCCAATGCACTGGAGCTTGATTACTGCACTTTTGACATTGTCTACTATCACGTTCCTTTCTTCGGTGATGAGTTGGTCCGGGAGCTCGAACAGCGATTGCTTCAGCAGTTGCCACTAGGTTCAATGCTGATCGTCACTAGGATCTCGGACTGGCTGGTCGGGATGCTGCAAGCACCTCAGCAGAATGATCGTTTCCAACAGATCTCGACGAACGTTGATCTAGGCCGGCTAAAGCTTTTGCGGAAAATATCCGGTGCTTTTTCGATTTCGTGCTAGCGGAAGAGCCGTGCTTTTAGGCTGACGGCGAGGCCCCTTGACCGTTGAGCATATCATCCGGATGAACGGATGCATGTTACGGACGTGCAATGCTGCACCTCAATCAGAGGCATGGTCACACCCTAGTTTGCCCCCATACCCCAAGCGTATTATTATGAACGCCAAGTCGGTCAACCCTTGAATCAACCTGACAAGTTAGCTTACTACACGCGGCTCAGATCGCATGTCCCAATGCGGCAAGCCCAACGCCCAATCTGTCCGGCCACTCCCAGTCTCTTAATACATACACATTAACATATGCCATGAATCTGGTGCCGTCCTTGATAGACCAAACATTTGAGAAAGATCTACAGCGATCCCAGTCGAAGTATTCTGATCGCAATGACAGCGCCGGCATTCCCCACCATCGTTTTCGCTTCTACTCGCGACATCTGCTTGGCCTGATGGCCAGCGTTGCAATTGCGATGGCCGCTCTTAGCTTCGCGATTGAACACTTCGGTGCCACGATCACTACGGTTGAAATCATCAACTATCATCCAACGTGGGAACCATCAGGTTCGGTTGAATTCTTGGTGCAACTCCCAAATGGATTCTCTCAGTCAGCCGTCTCCGTGCCTACGAATCTTGCGATTGCTGACTACTCGAAGTTGGTTGGGAGGACGTTTCCCTTGCGATACCATGCCCACCGGGTCCTATGGTTTCCTCCAGAGGATCCAACGATTGCTGCGTACCGCCTAGTGCAGGCAAAAGTAAAACAATTTGGAGTCAATTTGCAGCATGAATGAGCCCCGCGCGACGAGGGCTTGACAGACAGAAGTGATAACATCGATTGAGTTAAGGCCTGCTTTGCTGCCGGTGCCCTTTTGCATTACCTAATCAACTCCGGCGACAATGAAAACTCAGACGGTAGACTCAGCCCCTTGCAAGTGCAAACCTCACACTGAAACTATCATGGATGCTCATCGGATTGCATATCCACTGGTCAACTTGATCCTATTGATTTCTGGTTGTGCGATCGGCGAAGGAAAACTCTTGGATCGCCTACCTACCGGGAGTGCGATAGGCGCAAGTGACTTGCCCGACTCAGTTATGAACAAAGAGGAACGCGAGAGTTTGCCGACGGGCACGAAGATACAGAAATGCAATGATGGAATGATCTACCGATTTGATTATCCAGATGGGACAATTTGGCTGAGAAATTCATCTGGCCAGAGCGTCGGCGGAATCATCTGAGCCTTAGGCTTAGGAGAATCACATAGATATTGCACCTAGGATAGGCATGCGTATTTGCGCAGTCTATTCAATGCAGAGAAGCAAGCTGCTGACTGTGCGATGGCTCAGGTGCATTTTAGTGTAAGTGGCCAGAGTCCACCGCGCTGGATCGTATCAACCAACTGGCTCGTGGTAATGTCAAGCACCTGATCATTGGACAGATCAACAAAGTGCGGATTCTTTTGGTCCGAAGGACCAATGTAGACCGCAATCAGTCGTTTTTTCGGAAAGTAGTAGTATGCCCCCTTCTCCAATCGCGGCCGAATTTTTACCGACAACCCGTCGACGGTTACAGACAACTTATCGCCCATGTCGAAATGCTCTCGGACAATTTCTTCGAGTATCGCATTCCCGTGTTGACTAAGGTGCTCTTTAATCTGCTCGGGCGTCAACACCAGCTTCTTCTCTCTCGATTGAATAGTGTAGGCTTGTTCAAGTGCCTGTATCAAGTTCTGAAATGCACGGCTAGCTGGAGAGGTAGCCTGCTGCATGTTAGTGCGGGCCGAAGTGACTTCCTGAATCTTCTGCATGGACATTTGATTTCGACCTGGCATTCTGCCTTGGGAAGCAATGCGTGAAACATCAGCGACCCAGCGCGATACGATGCTTTCAAAGGCATTGGACTGCAGCCGAACTGTGTCGAGGGCCTTCTTGAAATCGTTCTGTTCGGCGCTGACCTTAGCCTCATTGATTGCTGATGGAATGCTGCCCACTCCAGAAAGACCTCGAATAACCTGGGCATTGGGAAGTCCCTGGATTTCGCCGCCACGAAGATTGGCCGTACGCTGAACACTGGTGATCACATTCAGAAACAGTGCCATGTCTATCTCGAGACTAGAATTGGCGCTCATTTCCACTAACCTCGGTTCAAAGGCGACTTCTGTTAACCAGGAATTTCTTTGCAAGCCGACACAGAAAAGACAATCATCGCTCGTACAAGCAGAAAAGGGCATCGGCAGCTTGTAACGTTGGATGCGAAGTGCGACTGTCGGTATCTTCATTATAATGATAGACAATATCAACGTTCCATAGTGTCACCCGCGGCAATTGTGGAGGATCTGATTCCGTTGGTAGTCCTGAAACTTGGTTGTAATAACGCAACTGGAGTGCAAAATTTGCAAAAAGGAGTAACCGATTGACGAGTACCGGCCATATGCGCACGCTCCAACTGCCGGTTAAAACTGCGGAGATGTATGGAACATTTAGTCCCGATCGATCGCTATTACTTACTGGCGGCGATGGTGCAGACCCCACGGTTCATATCTGGAACGTGGACAGCGGGAATTGCCGTCAGATTTTAAGCGGGCATCGTGGATCCATTACCGCTCTGAACTGGACCAGGGATCAAAGCGTGGTGGCATCGGGTTCCTTCGATCCCTGCATTCGCCTATGGGATGTTAGATCGGGCCAATGTATTGGTGTCTTGGAAGGGCATCGGTCGTACGTTCGGTCGGTCGAATTCAGCCAATCAGGACAACAACTCTTATCTGGCGGCGGAGACGGAGTTGTTCGCCTTTGGAAGGTACCTTCTGGGAAGTTGTTGCAGGCTTTCCATGGACACACGGACGGTGTGTACCATGCGGTTTTTGACGCAGGCCAAACTCGCGTCTTGTCAGGTGGTCGGGACGGCGAGGTTAGGCTTTGGGACGTCAACACGGGGAGATGCTTGAAGATAATCTGTACTGCTGATGCTCATGTCCATTGTCTAGCTTGGCATGCGGACAATCGAAGGTTCCTTACTTGCGGTAACGATATTCGGCTGTGGCACTCGGGGACTGGGGAATGTTTGCGCCAGTTCCGTGGCCATTCGGGAACGATTCGATCTCTCGCATGGAGCCATGACCAGCGTCAAATCCTATCGGCTTCTCATGATCGAACCTTGCGTATTTGGGAAACTGAGTCGGGAAGATGCGTTCAAACGATTCGGGGACATGAAGCCTGTGCTGTCAATGCAGTATGGACACTTGATTACCAATCCGTTCTTTCGTGCGATTCAAGCGGCGGACTCCAGTTTACAAGTGTTGCCTGTTAGTTCGGCTAGCTCCTCATGTATAGAAGAGCATTGCAGTCAATTGAAATGGCTAAACGTCGCGTCGCTCATGATAAAAGTTGTTACGGCATAAGGCTTCGTGCGAGTACGTGTACCGGGATTCAATAAGAACCCAACCCACTCGCGATGCTCGCGACCTTCCCAGACGGAAGGTTAGTTGGTAGTTAACTCATATCCCCGCTGGGGAGATTTCGAGTGAACGAGTCGGTGGGGTCAAGTAACTAACGCGTGAAGTGAAGCAAGCATACTACTAACAGTTTGAGTTTGATATCCGTGAAGCGATGTATCCATTGTGGTCACTCCAATGAGATGGTTGACTATGTGCTTGACTGGGATGCAGTCTGTTTTCATTGTGGCAAGCTAACTTGGATCAAATCAGGGCAACTCAGGATGGTTTGTATCAAAAAGCTATGCGATTATGGCGTTTACGTGGATGTCGGCGGAGGAACGGAGGGCCTAATTCACGTTATGGAATTGTCGGAATCTAAAATTCAACATCCTTCGGACGTGGTGTCAGTTGGTGACATCGTAACTGCCATAGTGTTACGCGTAGACTTGAGCTCAAGGCGGATCGGCCTCAGCCTCCGCCGAGTACCCTGAAGCTAGAAAAGTATAGAATGGCCGCTGGTCATGGAACGGTTAAACGTTCTTATAGAAGCAGGTTGGGCAAATCAAATGCATGACAAGGTAGCAACCTCACGTTTCTCGATCTGATGGGTAACGAACCAGACTAGAAACAACTTTCGGACCGCATTCGCAAACCCGTGGCGGCATAACCGGACGTCCACCCCTTTCCTAGCGGCACTTAGGCCGTTATTCACCCCATTTTCTGAGAGTTGGGATTCAGGTTAATCGCCCGACTTCCCACTCGGCTCGCGGGACGTACTTTGTCTCGCGAAGGTGCGACCAGGTGACCGCACCTCCTCCGACCAGATTCAAATTGAAGTGGAAAAAACGCACGAGATAACCTAGATGCTGGGTACAGCCATCTATCGCGGCTTGCCTTGTTGATCGCCATCTCGGCTTTTTTCATCGCCGTCAAAGTCATCGCCGTCAAAGTCACCTTCTTCAGCGTCATCATCGTCATCAATATCGATGCTTGCAAACACAAATCCTGCGCGTACGGGCGCAGGCATCGGACTCTCTGGTCCGCGGACGCTTCTCCAGATTACTTCATTCAACAATAGATCATCGGCAGCGTCTTCTTGCGAAAAATCAAAGGTTGCAGAAAGCTGAGCGCCGAATGCGTGCTGATCGTTGCGTTCTTGAAGATTCACCTGAGCCGGGAGATGTTTATATGTTGCAGAGTTCAACTCCGGCGTAAATGAAGCATACATGGGTAGGGCTGCCGCGTCGAACTGGGTCATCGGCTCCATCCCAAGAATTAGTTCGATCGTTCGAAGCAGGCTAGAGGTAGAGTACATGCTACTGTCGACGTAACCACGCTTCACATAGGGACTGATTGCAAACGCAATCGTGCGATGAGCGTCCACGTGATCAGAACCGTTTTGTGCATCATCTTCGACAACAAATATCGCCAATTCGGGCCAAAATTTCGATTTGGACAACCCTTCAACAATCTGACCAAAAGCCAAATCATTGTCAGCGACCATTGCCGTGGGGGTTAGCTTGCCTACGGCTGTTCCATAGGTATGGTCATTGGGTATACGGAGAATTTGAAGCCGGGGCATGTCCCCTTCGCGTTCAAATCGCTCCAGCTCGCTCAAGAACCGCGCAGCCCGATCTACGTCCCGGTAATCTAGATCGTAACCATGAAAATCTGGATCAAAATGTCCTTCAAGACTTTTGACTTTGGCTGTGGCCTTTGCACCTTGGGTTACCGGATTAGAAATGAACTCTCCATAACTTCGATAGCTTACTCCAGCCGCTTTGGCTTTGTCCCAAATGTAGCCGCTACTGGGTTGAGCAATCTCGTAAGTGCCCTCAGCTGGATACTTCAGTTTTCCCTCTCTAGACCCCCGATATTTGAGCGGCCAGGTTTTCTCCACAAAATCCGTAGCATAGGCAGCCATCGACCATTCATGTCCGTCAGCACTTACTTCACTCTCAACATAAAAGTTATCAAGTAACACGAACTGTTCGGCCAACGCATGGTGATTGGGCGTAACATGGCGAGGAAAGATGCACAGCGACGGATCACCATTGCCCTGAGGCAGATCACCCAACACTTGATCGTAAGTGCGGTTTTCTTTGATGATGTAGATACAGTACTTGATTGGGCTCTCTTCGCCTACTTGTGCAGGAATGGGATTGTTGCTTTCAGACGGTGTAACAACTGGAGCTTGATCTTCTCGTAATGGACTACATGCAAATGCCATTTGCGTAAGGTCAATCATTTCTGCAGGACTCGGAGGTTCAATTTTTGAAATTGTCCCTTGAAACAAGCCACCGATATATTCTTGAACAGTTTTCGGTACGCGACTTAGTGGGTTAGGTCCATGACGGTTTGCTTTGGGCAACAACCCTTTGCCATTAGCGACATAAATATTTTCATCGTGTGGACCGAACCGAGCACAAGTGGGATACCATCCAACCGGCACAAACCCGAGTGATCGACTGTGACCACGATGTTGCACATCGATGACAGCAATATTGTTATTCGTTGCGTTTGCGATGAGGAGAACGTTCTCGTCTGGCGAAAGTGAAACGCTATTTGGCGTACTACCGTTAGCAGCAGTTGGATAGAGGGCTGAAGAAATTACCTCAAGTGACTTACCGGACTCCGTATCTATGACAGTCACGCAATTGCTGTTGGCACACGCCACATACAAAGTTTGTTGGTCCTGGGTTAACAGTGATTCGGTTGGGTGAGATTCCGTATTCCAGTTGTCGATAATCTCCAGATTGGCAAGATTTACCACGGCAATAGCCGACTTTCCCCAGAGACTCACATATAATCGCTGATTATTCGCATCAGGCAAAGCGAAATAAGGAAAGGAATCGGGTGCGAATTTAATGAATTGCTTTTTCGTTGGCGAATCTAGCGGCAGTACGCATACGCTATTCCCCCACGGACACGCTACGTATAAAGTCGTGTCATCACTTGAAACGGTTATACCGGCAGGAACTTGGCTTTGATCAGCGGGCACGACTTGAATGATTTCATGATTAAACAAATTTCCTTTTTGAAAAGTGAATTGGTGGACGACTTCTTGTTCTGCTCCACTCGCATATAGCCGATCTCCGGTTGAATTGAAACGTAGACCTACAAAGGTTTCGGGCAAAGAAACGCGTGAAACGATGGAAAAATCGTTCAACTCAATTACGACTATTTCGTGGTCGCCATAACCAGCATGAAGTACAGCCGCGTAACTCTCCAGCGGATGCATTTCGATAGTTACTGGAAAGTCACCAACCTGCAAATGTTTCCCGGCGGGATTCAATGACCATTGAGTCGGGAGCAATACTTGGCCGTCCTTTTGGGTTCCGGGAAGGCGATAGGCTTGGGTTGCAGAAGATCGTATCTGCTCGATGGAGTCAATCTCAACTTGGGCCAAAATTCCACCGCCAGTGAGAACCAAAAGGCCAATCGTTGAAACTATAACGTAAAGGAACTGCAACATTACTGACTCCAGGATTTGAACACTTTTTGAACTGGGTCTCAATTGTATCCCAAGTCATGATAGCGACGAACGCGCCAAGATTAAGATTTGCCTAAGACAAACAGTAATTCCTCAGCCACTCCAGGTTTGGACAAGCAAATATTTCCATTAGACGAAGTTACGAAGAGTGGCATGCAATGGGTGCCACTGGCTTTGCCAGTGCAACTCCGTCAAGTAAATGCTTGTGTAGGCACTAGCAATCTGCTGAAAAAGTAACCCGAAGCGTCATCGAGGGAATGTGCCCAGCCCCTCGCTGACGCTCTGACGCTTCGGGTTACTGAATCATTTCCCGAGGCCGACCGCCTAGAACTTTTTCGTCTCGACGTTGATTGGAGTAATTCAAGCTTTCCGAACGATGAAAATCCAACTCCTCGATCTCCTTCTAAAGAACGTTTTATACTGTCATCTCCTTTGACTAGCGATGTGGAAGAGGAAGATGAATTTGTAGCAGATGTCGATGAGCACGTGACGATCAAGGGCAATCGCTGCAAGGCTATTGTTGAGACGTGGCGTCATCTGAGCTTCCGTGAAAATGGTGCCTTGTGCCATACTCCACCTTACGGACTTCGATTTTATCGCGAAGACAAGCTTCTATTCGAGACCACGATATGTTGGGAGTGCCACAATTTCAATATACCTGAGTTCGACGAAGAAAGTGGACAAATACGAATGCTGCTTGTCGGATTCGACGATGACCACAACTCAAGAAAACTCTTGAAACAACTAATGGAAGCTCTACCATTACGGAAACCTAAAAATAAGGACCTGAAGCGCTAGCAACGCCCTGCACCTGTAATCTTCATAAGGAATGGCAAATGCCACGAACACGGGCAGAGCCGTTGTCTAGTTTCGACGAAGAAACATACGATGTGGAAAAAAGGCCGTAGTATGGAAATGGTCATCTGCCAGCTACTACCTGAACGAACCTCCAAGACAACAGACATCTGGTTTACCGTACATTCATGGCCTACCATTGGGATTTCTGGATTGACCCACATAAGCACTGGCAAAGCCAGTGCCACCCGTAGACAAGGGAACTGATGGAGTTTTTGTTGATATGAATCGGCCTGTCCGTACAATTGGCAACATGCGTATGTTGTGGGTATTCTAACTGTCTTCGATCACTGACATCCAGACGAATCGGTACAATGGCACGAATGAAAGCAGCTCCGTGCGGAATGTAATGGGTGCCACTGGCTTTGCCAGTGCAACTCCGTCATGATACCCTGCTTGGTAATTGTCAAAATGCAAAATCGAAAGCAAATCAGACATTATCACGAGCCCGGGCACATGCACGAGTTTACTTTTTCTACCTATCGGCGGTTACCACTGTTGACCAATGACGAATGGAGAGAACGTTTGGCTCGGACACTTGACGCTGCCAACGAAGAGTACCGGTTTCAACTGGTGGCTTTCGTTTTCATGCCTGAGCACCTTCATCTCCTGACATTGCCTTTGGAAGAGAAGCCAATGATTGGTCATTACCTCGGTCGGATCAAGCAACCGTTCTCGAAACAGATCAAAGAGGTCCTGACAAACAATCGCTCACGTCTTCTCGAAAAACTTACCATTCGAGAACGACCCGGGAAAACAAGTTTTCGATTCTGGCAAGAAGGACCAGGCTATGACCGAAATATTTTTTCAAAAAACGTCGTATTGCACTCTATTAACTACATACATGAAAATCCTGAACGACGAAGGTTGTGCAAAAAGGCCGTAGATTGGAAATGGTCATCTGCCAGCTATTACCTGAATGAACCTCCAAGACAACAGACATCTGGGTCACCGTACGTTCATGGCCTACCCATGGGCTTTCTGGATTGAACCCAAATAGACACTGGCAAAGCCAGTGCCACCCGTAGACAAGGAAACTGACTGGAGTTTTGTTGTGGTGATGCGTGTCAACGCATAATGAACTAGCCTGTTCTCGCACTGGCAGCATGCGTATGTGGGTATTCAACCACTAACATCCAGACGAATCGGTAGAATGGCACGGACGATAAAAGCTGCTTGGAGCGAGCATGTCATGGGTGCTACTGGCAAAGCCAGTGCAGCTCCGTCATGATGCCCTACAAATCATTCTGTTTCTGGCAATTGTCAAACGTCAAATCAATAACAATTCTTGGGATTCTGGCAAATGGGCGCTTTGACAAGAACATTTTTCTCTAGAGACGATACCCGTACCGGAGGGACTCGAGATCTTGTAATGTAATTCTGAGTACAAGTACGGAGTAAACCATATTGTTGTTATGAAAAGAGGTGGCAATGACTTCAGAAGATGATACAAAGACCCTTCTCTTATCGTGTATCGAGAAGGGCGATCCGAATAACCCTATCTTGTTCTTTATACATGGTTGGCCTGATTCTGCCCAAATTTGGGAGGCACAACTCGACTACTTCAGTTCACGCTACCGATGTATCGCGGTAATGCTTCCAGGATTTGATGAGCGTTGTAACTCTCAACTTTCATTTGATCGCCTTGAGGCTAAACTGCGAGCAACTCTAATTAATAAACTATCAACCAATCCACATCGCAAAGTCACTCTCGTATGCCATGACTGGGGAGCCTTGTTTGGATACTTGTTAGAGCGAGAACTATCTGACCAAATAGATAGACTCGTAACCATCGACGTGGGTGGGAATTTCCACATGGAAAACTGGCGACAGAGAATCGGAATCACGTTTTATCAATGGTGGCTGATTAAGGCCTATATCATTGGAAAAGTCTTTCCGGCAATTGGAGACTGGCTGACTCGAATTATGGTGACTCTCCTTAAAGCACCAAAGCGATCGACGCCAGCTCATAGCGAGATGAACTACTTGTACTGGTATTTTTGGTGGTCACTACTAACCACAGGTAGATTCGCTGCTATTGACGGCAACTACAAGCCTTCGAAACCATTGCTCTTTCTCTTTGGCAAAAACAAACCGTTCCATTTGCATACGGCAGAATGGATCGAGCTCGTCAATAGTTCACCGAAATCGCGTACACTCGGGATTGATTCGGACCACTGGGTGATGGTTCGTGAACCGGATCAAACCAATGCCGTAATTGACGAGTTTCTAGCAACAGCGGTAGAAGAATCACTGCGCCCCAAGTCGAGTAGCTGACGTTGTTTGGTGACGGTGTTTCACCGGTAGATTGCTCTGCCAGTACAGCTCCGTCATGATACCTTGCTCGGCATGTAGCTGTTTTTGGCAATTGTCGATACATAAAATTGAGAGCAAAACTTGCATCTTTTCGATTCTGGGAAGAAGGGCCAGGCCATGACCGAAACACTTTCTCTAGAGACGTCATATTGCACTCTATCAACTCCATACATGAAAATCCTGTACGACGGCGGTTGTGCAGGAAGACCGTAGATTGGAAATGGTCATCTGCCAGCTACTACCTGAACGAACCTCCAAGACAACAGACATCTGGTTTACCGTACATTCATGGCCTACCAATGGGATTTCTGGATTGACCCACATATGCACTGGCAAAGCCAGTGCCACCCGTCGTCCGATGGACATTCTAATTTGACTCCAAATAACCACTGGCAAAGCCAGTGCCACCCGTCCGCCCAAAATGCGCCTTTGCTACCAAGCAAGAAATCGCACTCGAAGAATTATTCCATCAACAAAATACAACTAAACTAGGGTTAACGGCGTAGAGTGCCACTAGTGCCACCGGTAGAAAAGGAAACTGACTGGAGATGATGAGATCACTGTATTGTCACCCATGAATCCGTATCAACCGCCTGTCGCTCAAACGAATAAGGGAGGCAAATCGTGTACGGACCCTGCTAGTCGACTACCCGATGAACTTATCGGACCGACTAGATTGGGGTTACGAGCGCTGGCCTTCCTTGCGATCGTCCTTCCTCTTCTATTATCACCTATCGTTGATGGCTTCAGCATAAATCCATTCGCGATCGTCCCACTGGTGGTCGGATTTACGACAAGCAATCGGTCATTCAAGAGTTTCCCGTGGACCAGCGTTGCGTGCCTTAGCTTCGTTCTTGAGCTGCTCGGATACTGTGAACGCTGCACTGTTACCGAGATTAAGAATTGGTTGCCTTGTAAAGCTTCACCATTACTCAGCCTTCGCGTGCTATGCGCTCTATCGGGACTCTACACAGCAGCCTTAATTTGGCGGTGTTATCGCTATCACTACCGGCAACAAAATGCAGTCTTAAGAAACAGGACGAACAATTTACTTCAGTGATTTTCATTCCGAAAAGAAGCTGTCATTCGCTGTCGGATTGAGAACAACCTTGGCACATCACTTTCGATTAACCAGGAACTGACACTGCCGAGATTTTTTATGCGATTTACACTTAAAACGTGATCTTGGGCGTCCTACGATCACCGTACTGGGTCAATTTGAGACTGGACGTATTTTTGGTACTGATGCTGTTAATCGACGCAGCTTTCACGGTCATGCAAACCGTACTATTGCCATGCTCCACGGCGTTAGCAGCTTGCTCTGCGCCGTAAGTATCAAGGTCGCCACCAGTCGAGTATGCGTAGGCTGAGAAGGGATACTGCACCGGCCATTCGTGATGCAACATGACATCTACATCCACGAATGCTTCTTTGGCGTTAGCTGCTGCTGCAGCCGCCTGGCATTTGACAGCTGCGGACATGAAAGCGTATTTGTCGGCGTGATGCTGTGACTGCCAAACGTGCATCATCTCATGAATTAACGTCCGGTCTTTAGGGTTGAATGAACCAGCATTGATGATTTGTACTGTCTGATTATTATCAGGAAAGGCAACCGTGAACGGGCGCCCTTGGGCACCTGTTTTGTCTGAGATAAACACCGTAGAGTAATCAATGCTGCTTCCAAAAAAGGGCTGCAAGGTGATTTTCTGAGCTTCGGTCAACATCCGAATGGGACCTGTACCGGCCGATGCCGTGCCCGAGCCGGACGCACCAAATGCGCCGAGTCCAAACGATGCTCCCAAATTCACGACTTGGTAGTAGATTGACTTGATTAGTTCTCCAATACCGCGATTGCTCGGATCATGTTGACCACAATTGCAGCCTGTTCGATCCGGAATTAACTGTTCAATCCCAGCATCTAGTGCTGCCCAAGTCTTTGGCCCTACGATACCGTCGGCAACTAGTGCATTTGCTTTCTGAAATTCCTTAACTCGGGCCAACGTCTTGGGACCAAATATGCCATCCACGTTAAGAGGAGGCATGGAAAATGGCAAGCAAGTGTTCAGTCGCGACTGAAGTTTACTAACGTCGGGACCGTTGGATCCGATGGAAAGCAAATGTGGCATGTTGATTACCAAGTGAATGTTAGATTGAACCTCACTCCAATATACGCACTCAGATTACCAACGCGACGATTTCTTGGCTAGTGTTTGGTGTGTGAGATTCAAGAGGTATTGTTATCTAAGTTTTGAGGTGAAAGTAGCAGTGGATGTGGGGAAACCCACGGAAATACCAGACCATGTCCGGCCCTTCGATTTGCCACGTATCCCAGAATTGATCGGAGCCAATATCATATTTGCCCGAAAACCAAGAAACATGTAGCCGATCAACGACTTTATTTTCTTCAATTGACCGGATCGTTGCCGCAACGTCATCGACCCGAAACATGGCTAACATGCCGCGCATCGTATCGACAAGCAACTGCCGTTGATCACTAGTCAGTTCAGCGCAATTCAGCCCTGCAGACCGATTGGCCTTCTTTATTACTGTCTCAGGTTCTTCGCCGCGGGGTTCTGAAGCAACAAGTCCTTGCACCTGTTGTTTATGGTCTAAGGCTTGCACAAAGCGATTGAACAGTTTCCCTTGGTACCAATAGGGATTTCCGGGATGATCTTTGGCTTCGTTGAAGTTGTCACGCATATTCGTGACATCATGTGGGTAATGCCCATAGAACACGGGATTCCCACCAAATCCTAACCCCTTGTCACTATGTGCGTTGCAGCGTCGAGTAACATGGTGGCCAGTAAAAATAAACTCAAAATCTTTATCATCGGGAGTGCCGAAGAAACCCGCTGCGGGCGCGTTGCGTTGCTCGCCATATTGATCGATCAAAACCTGCTTGTTCACTGCATCTTGATGTTCTTCACTGTGCAAGGAATCAAAGATCTGTTTAATCAATTCTTGCTGCTGTTCATCGAATGTGCTGGGGATTCGATAGTCGGGATGTATGTACCACCAATTGCTTACGTATCCTCTGCGTGGAGAATCGATCGGCAAGCACACTTTTTGACGCTGCTGCTCGGACAGGCTCTTGTACAGCTGCATGGGGAGTGAATCTGAATTGGATTCAATTGCTTTAGCCGTTGTTGCTAATGTCCCCAGTGACAAACTACTAACAGATGCAGCACCGGTCGTCACTAGCCAATCGCGTCGGTTCAAATTACGCATGTTTTTGTTTCCTATTAGAGTTCAATGCCCCAATCATATTAGCACATTACGAATTCAAAGGGGCAAAAAACTTAGTATTCGAATCCTCAGGGTCCGTCCCGATCAGAAATAGCGACCGGTTTACGGGACCAAAGCTTTGTTGCTTCAACTAGATTGGCAGGCAGCCTAGAACGAAGACTGCCCCATGGTGGCCAAGTTCATCTGATTTCTGGATGAACTTACGTGATTATGAACTCGGATTTATCACTGGATGTGATCCGTGACGCGTGAGCGACCGGTTCTAGAGTACCACCCGAGGCCTCACGGCCTTCGGCTCACTAAAACAACAAGCCGGTTAGCGGAGGGGGGTTTAGAGTACTACCCCAAGCCCGTTACGGCCTTAGACTTTCAGATCATGATCACCGTGCCATTTAGCTTGCTTGAGATTGCAAGGCACTAACGCCGAATATTCAGCAATTCGTCGAACAATTGTTGGGTAGCTGTGATCACCCGAGCATTACTTCGATACTGCGTCGAGGCTAGAACCAGGTCAACCAAATCACCACCAATATCCGTGTTCGATAATTCAAGAGCGCCAGCCACAACAGTCCCTATACCATTTTCGCCTGGTCGCCCTTCAATAGGCAGACCGGTGTTGATACCTTGGGCAAACATGTTCTGGCCAACTTGTTCTAGCCCTTCGGGATTAATGAACCTTGCCAAGCGAACTTGGCCCAAGTCGCGAGAGATACCATTGCTGAAGACTCCGCGTACAGTTCCGTCCTCACCGATTACGTAACTCGTGAGTTTTCCTGGAGGTGAACCATCTTGTCGCGAGGCTGCCAGTGTGGCAGTATCAGTAGCCAGTCCCGATACGTTATTGAAATCGAAATCAAATTCGAGCGGAGAAATACTAGGTAAGCCGTTTCGTTCAATCGCGACAGTGGTGTTACTTGCCGCAATGAAATTGCCATTGCCGTCAAATGTCAAAGTACCAGTACCGATGGAGATATCCGATCCGCTGCGGGGAATATTATCCGGCGAATCAGCAAACCAGCGATAAACAGTAGTTGAATCTGTGCGACTTTCTAGTACGGCCGTGACGCGAGTACGTATGGGCACACCCAAAGTGTCGTAAGCAATGAAGTCAGCAACGGCACTTTGTCCAACCGCATCTTGAATCGTTCCGAAAGCTAGATTTGGCGTGGTGACGTCACCGTCCGCTGAACTGGTCAATCGAAAGCTAGTCAAATCAATATCGACTGCGTTATCTATGCCGTTGTTGGATACGAACCTTAACTGGCCATTTTGGATGTAAGCCCCGGGTAGAAGTTCGCCGGTCTCACCTTGAATGTTGTTCAGAGAGGTGGGAATAGGGTTGGCTGAGTCGGCAGCCGCGGTTTGAATTCCCATCGACTCCTTCATAAACGTAATGAGATCCTGGACGGTAGACGTCGCGGTTACTTCAAACTCCCGCCACTCTAGACTGCGACCACCTTTGCGAGCCTGAAATTCGAGAGTTCCTTCTACAAACGGACTAGAATAATCGAACCCTTCCCGCACAATGACGTTGGTCAGAAGAGTATTGCTGTCAACAGTCGGACCATCTAAATCGACTAACTTATTTCCAGACAACGATAGATTACTGATCTCAGCATCGGTCTTGGCATCAGTAAAGTCTTCCCCTGGATTGATCGTATCAACCAAATAGAACGAGTTTTGGTCACTCGCTGTGTTTCGATAAATTCGAATGGAATCGTATGGAGGAAATCCGCCGCCAGGTGGAGGCGTCGGAGGCGTCGGAAAATCCGACAAGTGTATTCGTCCTCCAACTATGTTTTGAGGTCCTACCATTACGCTGGGGCGTGACTCGGGATCTCCCGCGTGGAAGTAGGTGATCATGTACGAATAATTGCCATTCAGTGTGGTGGCATCTAGCGTTGCTCCGAGAGCGATGGAGCCATCGTCCACATAGGATCCACCTGTAGGTACAGTATCTAACAACTTGAATTCTGTGCCGCCAGCATCTGTGCGGTAGATTCGCAATGAGGAATAATCTGGATCGGTAGGAAGTCCGTTCAAAGTAATCGTGTTATCCGCCAGACCATTGCCAATGGGCACCGTGGTGCTCAACGCATTACTCGGTGTACTTTCGTGCCCGGAAGTATCTACAAAGGCGAAACGGTACTGGTATACAACGTTCTCTGACAAGACGCCGCCGCCTTGATTATGGGCAACAGTGATGCCGGACGTATCAGCTATCGGAGCGCTACCGATGCTAATGGAACTACTATCCGGACGAGGAATAGCAGAATCTCCAAGAACTGCGCTTTGAATCACCTCCGCTGTATCCGCTATATCTCCACTGGGAGTTAAGGTTCCTTCCATTACAACGTTTTCGGTAGCCTGAGCGACGGCCTCGCTTCCTAGGGGAATCTCAAGTGGTACAAGTTGGGTGGCTTGAATCTTGAAATTCTCATCCACACCATGGCCTAACAAACGGTTGCCAGTGGTAGTAACAAGCTGGTTCTCACTATTGAGCTTGAAGATCCCGTTTCGCGTGTACAGCCGCTCTCCTTCGCTTCCCTGTACCATGAACATACCATCGCCTTGAATCGCCAAGTCAGATGGGCTACTGCTGATTTGGATGGTGCCCTGTGAGAAGTTGGGAGAGATCCCGGCAACTTGTACGCCTAAGCCAGTCTGACGTGGATCCGTTCCACCATTGTCTGTCGACGGCGCAGCACCTAGTGAAAGTGTCTGTAAGAATTGTGTTGCAAATACGACCTCGGATGCCTTAAAGCCGACGGTCTGGCTATTCGCTAGGTTGTTGCCCAAAACGTCGATTTGCGTTTCGGCTGCGTTGAGTCCAGTAAGCGCCGTGCTGAGCGACGATGCAAGTCCCATCGCATATTACCCCGTTTAGCGTTGCAAGATTATCCAGCGGAGTCCACGATCTCCCTGATATTCTTGATATCGACGATTGAATCTCCAATATGAACTGATACTTTTCGAATAGATGGATCTTCACTGTCCGTTTGTACGGACACGCGGTCTACAACTCCCTCAACCGACTCACTATCGGTATCCAATGCGCTGACTCGCTTGCCTATCATATTGCTAGCCATGCTCAACTCTTGCCCTATTGATAGCGTAGTCAACGTCTCGGTAAGTTTATTGGTGGAGCCAATTTCCCGTATCTGGCTGATTTGAGTCAACATCTGGGCGTTGTCCATCGGGTTTAGCGGATCTTGGTTCTGCAGTTCGGTAATTAGCAGACCCAAGAATTGATCCAGATCAACACTGCTGAGATCATTACCTTTGATTCCACTGGCGCTCGCTGAGCTGGAAGAACCGACACCTGGTATGCTAGTCATAATGGGGCTCACTCAGTATCAATTATCAATGATCGGTAATTCACGTCTTGCGGACTGACCAAAACGGAGAAGGTCATGAGCAAGGTCCGTCCAATTTACAAGCTGAACAGGACGGGACCTCTTGGCTGTTGCTCGTACTAAACTTCTTCCCGTTGCTCGGAAATAGGCAAGATCCCCGTCCAAAGTCCGCCTTAACCGATTCCATGCTGTCCTGGATCAGGAAACATCAAAAAGGACATTGTCATTGTTTGTAGCAGCCGGACACACTCGAAGACAACTCGGCTTTTCGAGATTCCGGCGACTCGATTCGCTTCTGCCAAAACTAGAACGGATCGCGGAGCTGAATCCAGGCGAGCAGCAGAAATAAATCTACCAATCCTAACCCGAAGCGTAAGCGAGGGACCGAACAAGAATCCCTCACTTACGTTTCGGGTTGGGACGTTTATTCCTGCCGCTCGCCCCAGTTTTTAAACCACGGCGAGCATGGGTGTTTCGCAATTGGCGTCTAGGCTGAGGCTATGCCTTAACATCTATTCCTTTACCTGAGGAGATTGCGTTAGTCGATTGATGCGCAGCCATCGCTGCAGAGTAAGAATTTGAAGTTCGTACAGCGCGCAGATTGGAACGTGCGGCCTGAGAGAGCTGCCGCTGAGAATTGGATTGCTCGAATCCCTGAGATGATGCTTGACTGTGACCGCCCGTCTGCATGTCCAGGCTACCGTTCGCCACATCCACGTGAAACTGTTGAATTTCGAAACCTTGCTCGGCCAGTCGTGTACGAAGCACTGGCAAGCTTTCCAGAATGACCTCGCGGGCGGCATGTGACTCTGTTGTTAGCTGTGCGGTCATGTTCTTACCCTCTAAACGAACCCGCACGTTTAGAGAACCTAATTGAGGTGGGTGCAATCGCAGTTGGACTTCGCCCCCACCTGTGTCAAGGCGAGCAAAACTGCGCGATATACGTTGAATCAAGCGTACTCGTTCCCCGGCTGAAAGTCCGTTTGTTGACTCGGTTTCTGGTTGGTGAGCTTGGCGTACATTCTGAGATTTGCTAGCACGATTCGACTCATTACTGGCCGAGCTCGAGGGGGAGTCAATTGAAGCGGTAACTCGTCCGCTACTACTCGTTATTGCTGGCGGAGGAGATTCGAGTTTCTGATTCCCAGAGGACGTCGAAGTTGCCAGAGAAGCTAACGGTATGTCGACGATTTGACTTGGGTCCGATGTGCCTCCTTCCGCAGCAGCTGCTGGCGGCCGATCTGGAGAACTTTGGGGACTCGACTCAATTTGCGAAGCTACCTGTTCAGCTGCCGCTTTTGGAAATTCCAATGGTTGTGCAGGCTCATCTGTGATATGGTTCTGGGCCGGTGCTCCCGATTGAAACCACTTATCTTTGTTTCGCGTCTTTTTGGAACCTTGTCCTGCTTCATTTTCGCTAGGAGTTTGCGTCAGCTCGATGCCTGGAGCGTTGGAATCTTGGACTTCTTCATTTGAACCAACGTCTCGATTTGAATTTTTGCTTGGCTGATCGTTGTTGAAATCTGTTTGAGGCTGCTCAACTTGTTGAGTGGCGTTAGCCGCAGAATGGGTGGATTGATTAGTTTCCGCATGCCGCCGCGGACCTTGCTCGTTCGTATTGCGTATTTGAGGTCCCAATTCGACAGGCCCCACGTTCTTAGCGGAACCTGTTAAATCTTCTGAGGAAGCCAATTGTACGTCGGTGTCTGTCGGCGTGACAACGACGTCTGCTTCCACAGTTGTTGAATCCAATGAGTTTACTTCTTGGGTAGTAAGTGTTTCGGATTCGACTGAGCTAACCGTAGGCAGACTGTCGTCAGCCAATTCCGTAGCCACTTGAGTGA
This sequence comes from Planctomycetales bacterium, assembly GCA_020427005.1. Taxonomy (GTDB): domain Bacteria; phylum Planctomycetota; class Planctomycetia; order Pirellulales; family Pirellulaceae; genus Aureliella. Next base: position 742 of record JAGQOY010000006.1, on the reverse strand, counting down.
CAGCTTCAATCGGCGAAGCACTCGAATTATCGATCGGTTCGATCTGAATCAAAACTGCGGAGGCAGCGACAAGCGTTTCGCTCCCTTCCGTGGCTGACTCATTTTCGCCAGTATCGTCAGACGTATCTACCTGTTCGCGCGCTCCAACGTCGTTAGACGAGCAAGTGCTCACTGTGCTATCTGGAGCATCTTGGACACACAGAAGATCGTCGGAATCGTTTGATCGTCGATTTTCGGCCGCTGGTGCGTGAACAGCAAGCAACTGCTCGAACAAACCAGATTGAATTTGATTGACTCGTGCGTCGAAACCTTGAGGCAATTTGTGAAGCCGCGAGCTAGCTTTCGCACTATCCTTTAGACTTGCCGCAGAATTCGTTGCTGCAACACTCATTTCGCCCCCTAATTCGTCAAACGGTTGACGTATCTTGCTCGACATTGGGGGTAACGAAATAACGGCCTATTGCCAATTTGCGGTTAGTCGCTCCCTATCAACGTTCTGCAGGGGGCGCGGATTGTGTACGGGCGTTTTCAATTACGCTCCGCATCGGTTCGCCTTCCAAAAACTGCAACAATACCTCATTCAGCTTGTCAGACTCTGCCTGATCCTGAAACTCCCCCATAACCTTTTTTCGTTTTTCTATCGCCATGCCTTTAAGAATTGCGACTACATCCACCATTCTTTGTGAGTCAATCATTTTCATTAATTGATCTTTGGCTTGATCCGGGGCCAGAGATTCCAATG